>DHXA01000003.1 GCA_002413455.1 Rhodanobacter sp. UBA5168
TTGCAAAGCTGGCGCATCAGCCTCGCGCAACTGGCGCTACATCGCGGCCAGCCGTTGAAACTGATTGCGGATGAGGTGGGCTACAGCAGCGAGGCAGCGTTATCGCGTGCGTTCAAGGCGCAAATCGGCGTGTCGCCGCGTGAATGGAAGCGCGCGCAAGCGCAAACCGATGGGGAATAGCGAGGACCCAATCTCGGCAGTCTTCTTGACATTAAATCGGCAAGAAATGATATGAAGACCGGCGCATCAAGCGCATCTGAGACGAATGGGAGCGCGATGCTGCTTCAGCAGTCCGAACTGATAACCACGACAGTGTTTCAGGACCACGCAAGTTCACAAGAAGCTGATGAATATCGGCGCCCACCATCGACCTGGCAACCTCGGCGCATGAACGCCGACACAAGCGCTACGGCGTCGGCATGATCTACCTCAAGCTCCATCAGGACGGATGCGGCGTGAACTACAAGCGCGTCGAACGGCTATCGGCAGGAGCTACCCGCTACCTATTGCGGAGCGAAACGGTTTTCGAATGACTGCTTTGCGGCCTGCATTTGAAGAAGGCGACCGGCTGTTGTTGGCCGATATCCGCCGGTCGCGCCGATTTTCATCACCCATCGCCGGAGCGGCGGTATACATTCCAAGGCCCCGGAATGAGGCACTTACGGACGCCTTCATCGGCGTGAGCGCGGCCAAACGGCGGCTGGGACTGAGGTCCGCTCCACCCAAGCCGAGGCTCTCACGTGCTCCCAAAAGGGACCAAAGTTCGGCACCAGGTTGGGAACCAAAGTTCGAACAAAGTGCCAAAGCTTTGGTATCTCGCACACCAACAACAACAGACACCACCGAGCTGCTGATTCGCGCCATTTGCACCAATTCGAGTCGTTGCCCATCATGGTGCAATGAACGATCGGGCGTGGCGGACATGGGCGGAGCAGATGGCGACCGGGTTGGCCCTGGTCGATGCGGAGTTGCGTCTGAGCTGGATCAATCCCGCGCTGGCCGAGTGGCTGGAGCTGGGCTTGCGCAGTGCGGTCGGGCAGCCGCTCGGCCTGCTGCTTGGGGATCCCAATGCGCTGGCACAGGCCGGCAGGGCGTTGGCGGAACAGCAGCCAGCGCAATGGCGCGGCGTATTGCTGATGGCGATGAGCGGTCGTGAAGTCACCGCGGATATCGCGCTGCAGCCGTTCGAGGACGGCCTGCTGCTGGAAGTGCATGCGCTGGCCGAACCGCTGGCGAACAGTTCGCCGTTGTCGGCCACCCTGCGTGGCTTCGCGCACGAGGTAAAGAACCCGCTGGCCGGTCTGCGCGGTGCCGCGCAGCTGTTGCAGCGGCGGGTCGACAACGAGGACCTGCGCTCACTGGCAGGCCTGATCATCGACGAGGCGGATCGGCTCGGCACACTGGCGAACCGGCTGCTGCATCACGACGGCGCGGTGCGGCTTGGTCCGGTGAACATCCATCAATTGCTGGAGCGGCTCACCGATCTGCTGCAGGCCGAACCATCGCCGCCGCAGCTGCGCCATGACTACGACCCCAGCGTGCCGGATCTGCTCGGCGATGCGGATCGGCTGCAGCAGGTACTGCTCAACCTCGCGCGCAATGCACTGGAAGCCGGCGCGCACACGCTGACCTTGCGCACGCGGGTCGAGCATGGCCTGCGCCTGGGCGAACGGGTGCTGCGCATGGCGCTGCGGGTGGATGTGATCGACGACGGCGTCGGCGTGCCGTCGGCTTTGCGCGACACATTGTTCCAGCCCCTTGTGTCCGGCCGCGCCGACGGCAGCGGTCTGGGCCTGGCGCTGTCGCGCGAGATCGCGCACGAGCACGGCGGCGAGCTGCGCTGCACGAGCCGGCCGGGCGAGACGGTATTTTCCCTGTATCTGCCGCTGGAGCGAGCGCATGACTGAAGAAATCTGGATCGTCGACGACGACCGCGGCGTGCGTTTCGTGCTGGCAGAAGCCCTGCGCGATGCGGGCCTGATGGTGCGCGAGTTCGGCGACGTGGCGGGCGTGCGTGAAGCGTTGCGAAACACGCGTCCCGCCCTGCTGCTCACCGACGTGCGCATGCCGGGCGAAGACGGGCTGGGCCTGCTCGGCGAACTGCAGGCGCAGGGTATCGGCCCGGTGATCGTGATGAGTGCCTACACCGATGTCGCCACCACCGCCGCGGCGTATCGCGCGGGCGCGGTGGACTATCTGGCCAAGCCGTTCGATCTCGATCACGCGGTGGCAAGTGTGCAGCGCGCGCTGGCCAGCATCGCGTCGCCGACCGCGGCCGGCCACCATGTCACCGTGGCGAACCACGCACTGCTCGGTGAAAGTGCGCCGATGCGCGAGGTGTTCCGCCTGATCGGCCGCGTCGCCGCCAGCGATCTCAATGCCTTGATCACCGGTGAAACCGGCACCGGCAAGGAACTGGTGGCGCGTGCGCTGCACGAGGAAAGCGCGCGCCACGAGAAACCGTTCGTGGCGTTGAACACCGCCGCGATTCCCAGCGAGTTGCTGGAGAGCGAACTGTTCGGCCACGAAGCCGGCGCGTTCACCGGCGCCACCCGCCGTGTCGCCGGCCGCTTCGAGCAGGCCGAGGGCGGCACCCTGTTCCTCGACGAGATCGGCGACATGCCGTTGGCACTGCAGACCCGCTTGCTGCGCGTGCTTGCCGGTGGCGAGTTCTACCGCGTCGGTGGCCGCGAGTTGATCCGCGGCAACGTGCGCATCGTCGCCGCCACCCATCAGGATCTCGCGGTGCGCGTCGCCGCCGGGCAGTTCCGCGCCGACCTGATGCATCGGCTCGACGTGGTACGCATCGAACTGCCGCCGCTGCGCACGCGACGCAGCGACATCCCGCTGCTGGCGCAGCACTTCCTTGCCGCCACGGCGCAGGAGCTGAAGCTGCCGCCGAAGCGCTTCTCGCGCGCAGCGCTGAAACTGGTCGCGCAGCGCGATTACCCCGGCAATGTGCGCGAGCTGGAAAACCTGTGCCGGCGGCTGGCCGTGATCGCGCCCGGCAGCGAGATCCTGCCGGCGGATCTGGGCGCGGGCACGGGTGCGCCCGGGGCCGGCGAATGGACCGATGCCTTGCGCGAGTGGACGGTGGCCGCACTCGCCGATGGCGAGGCGGACATTCATGCGCGCGCCCGCGAGGCGCTCGATCAGACGCTGTTGCAGGCGGCTCTGCAGGCCAGCAAGGGTCATCGGCAGAACGCCGCGCAGGCGCTCGGCGTGGGGCGCAACACGCTCACACGCAAGCTGGGCGCATCGCGCACGCGGAAGAACTGACACAGGCCTGCCTGCAACACCATTCGCCTTGCGCGCAGCCATTCGCCCTGAGCGTAAGTCGTTAGGCCATCGAGTTTTCAAGGCACCCGACCCTTCGACTTCGCCGCCGCGCGGCTACGCTCAAGGTGAACGGTGGATAGTTCGCAGAGAACCGAATTCCATGGGGCTTCAGCCGAGCGTGATGCGCAGTTGGTGGGTGCGGCCGTCGTCGGGCAGCGTCACGGCTTCGGCGGTGTCCATCGTTTGGCCGTCCATTTCAATTCGCGTGACACCACGACAAACCCGGTGCGGGTTCTCCACGCTGACTTCGTGCCGGGTCAGGTGCTGCTTGCCGCGATGCCGATAGGTGAGCTGAAAACCCGGCCAGTCCGTCGGGATGCATGGGTCGACACGCAAGGTGTCGCCCTGCAGCTGGAAGCCGAGCACCGCCTCCAGCCCGGCGCGATACAGCCACGCGGCGGAGCCGGTGTACCAGGTCCAGCCGCCGCGGCCGACATGCGGCGCAACCGAATAGACGTCGGCACAGGCGACGTAGGGTTCGACCTTGTAGCGCTCCACCGCCGCGGCATCGACGCTGTGACGGATCGGATTGAGCAGGTCGAACAAGCCGCTGGCGCGGTCGCCGTCGCCGAGCGCCGCCCAGGCGAAGATCGACCAGGTCGCGCCATGCGTGTACTGGCCGCCGTTTTCGCGCACGCCTGGCGGATAGCCCTTGATGTAGCCGGGGTTCTCCCTGGCGTGGTCGAACGGCGGCGTGAACAGGCGCGCGATCGCGTTCGGGTGATCGATCAGCAGGCGATCGACCGAGGCCATCGCCTGCGCGGCGCGCCGCAGATCGGTGGCGCCGGCCATGACGCTCCACGACTGCGCGATCGAGTCGATGCGGCATTCGTCGCTTTCGCGTGAGCCGAGCGGGGTGCCGTCGTCGTAGTAGCCGCGGCGATACCACTCACCGTCCCAGGCGCGCTCCAGCGCACCGCGCAAATCATCGGCGTAGTCGCGCCAGCGTTGCGCCCGTTCGGTTTCGCCGCGTCGTTCGGCGAGCGGCGCCAAGGTGCCGATCGTGCTGAGCAGGAACCAGCCAAGCCAGCTGCTCTCGCCGCGGCCCTGGGCGCCGACCGCGTTCATGCCGTCGTTCCAGTCACCGGTGCCGATCAGCGGCAGGCCGTGCTCGCCGCGGGTGAGGCCGGCCTCGAGCGCACGGGCGCAGTGGTCGTAGACGCTGGCCTGCCGATCCGAAATGGACGGCTGAAAAAAAGCATCGGTGGCGCCATCGGGGATCGGCTGGCCGACAAGGAACGGCAGTACCTCGTCCAGCACCGCGGCGTCGCCGGTCACGCCGACATAGTGCATGGCGACATAGACCAGCCAATTGCGGTCGTCGCTGATCCTCGTGCGGATACCCTGGCCACCCGGCGGCAACCACCAGTGCTGCACGTCGCCTTCCACGAACTGTCGACCGGCCGCGCGCAGCAGATGTTCGCGGGCAAGGTCGGGGCGGCATACGCACAGCGCCATCACGTCCTGCAGCTGATCGCGGAATCCGTACGCGCCGCTGGCCTGGTAATACGCGGTGCGTGCCCACAACCGGCAGCTGGCGACCTGATACAGCAGCCAGTCGTTGAGCAGGATGTCCATCGCCCGATCCGGCGTGTGCACCTGCACGGTGTCCAGCATGCCGTTCCATTGGGCGGCGACCTCGACCAGCACGGCGTCGATGTCGGTGGTGCGGTACTGGCCGATCAGGGCTTGCGCCGCCGCTTCGTCGGCGGCATCGCCGAGCATGAAGACGATGTCGATCTGCGTGTTCGGTGGCAATACGATGCGCGTCTGCAACGCGCCGCAGGGATCCAGCCCGGCGCCGAGACAGCCGTTAAGCGGCGCGTTGTCATGCAGCGCAGCGGGTTGCGCGACGCTTCCCAGCGCGCCGAGAAACGCGGCGCGATCGCCGCTCATCGAATGCTGCGCACCAGCCAGGTCGATGAAGGCCACGCGCTCGCCGAAATCGGCGCGCCAGCGGTTGCGCGCGAACAATGCGCCGGTCATCTCGTCACGCGCGGTGCTCACGAACGGCGCCGGTGTGGTGCCGTTCGCGCCCAGCGCCCATTCGACATAACCGGTGATCGACAGCCGGCGCGGGCGGCTGGAGCGATTGCGCAGGCGCAGCCGCGACAGCTTGAGCGAGTCGCTGACGGGCACGCACTGGACCAGTTCCAGTTCGATGCCGTGCGCAGCACTGGTGAAGCGGCTCCAGCCCTTGCCGTGGGTGGCCACGTACTTCGCGCCGGCCACGCGGATCGGCGATGCGGTGGCACTCCACAGCACGCCGGTATCCTCGTCGCGCAGATACAGCACCTCATGCGGGCTGTCGCTGACCGGATCGTTCGGCCACGGCGTCAGCGGATTCTGCTGGCTGTTCAGCGACCACGCATAGCCACCGCCCTCGGCCGATACGATGAAGCCGAACGCGGGGTTCGCGATCACGTTCACCCATGGCGCTGGCGGGCGGCGGCCGTCGTCGAGATGGATTTCGTAGGCGCGGCCGGCGTCGGTGAATCCGCCGTAGCCGTTGGCGAATTCCAGCGGGCCGGCTGTGGCGATGGCTGCGGCGGAAACCGGTGTGCCGACAGGCAAGGTTGCCGCCAGGGTGAGCGGCGCGACGGCCGTCGCGAGCGGCACCTGCGGCGCCGTGATCGGGCCGAGCGCTACGCGCGCCGCAGTCAGCAGGCCATCGCGCAAGTCGTCGCTGATCGCCTGCTCGCGCAACGCGAACAGTTCCGCCCCGGGCAGGTGCTCATCGGCTTTCAGTTGCGCCTGCTGCGCGCTGGCCAGCGGCAGCAGCGCGGCGTGCAAGGCATCGCCGGCGGCACCGTCGGCGGTGTTCAACAGCACCACATCGACCGCCAGCCGCTGGCTGCGCCAGTAGTTTTGCGCACGCAGCAGCTCCTGTACGCGGGCCAGTTCAACGCTGTCGCCCAGGCGCATCAGCACGATCGGGCGATCGCCGGAAATACCAGCCGGCCACAGCGTGGGCGGGCCGCCGCGACCGTGGGCAAGGGCCTCGGGCGCCGCGCGCTGGCTACCGTCGCTGCTGACCAGTGCCGCCATCCAGTGCGCAAAGCGTGCGGCCTGCACGGCATCGATGCCGTGGCGCCGCTGCCCGTCTTCGGCATGCTTCACCGCGTCGGCGAACAGCCGGTCCGCCGCGCCCGGGTCGTCCAGCTGCGCAGCGAGCGCCAGTGCGCCGTCGCGGGTATCGGCCAGCCGGGTCCACAGCAACAGCGTGATGCTGGTGTCCGGGGCGAGTGTGATCGACTGGCGCAGGCTGAAAACCGGATCGAGTACGCAGCCGCTGCTGCGCGACAGCGTGGCGCCGTGCTCCATCGCCTGCGCGTCGCGCAGGCTGCGGCCGCGGCCGAGAAAGCGGGAGCGATCGGTTTCGTATTCGGCGCTGGCGTCGGCGGATTGCCCCTGCACGCGCAGGGCATGTGCGGCCCACACCGCCGGTTCGCCGGCATCGCGGCGGCGGCGGGTAGCCAGCAGCATGGCGCTCGGTGCATCCCATTCGGTCTGCACGAACATCTTGGAGAACGCCGGATGCGCGTTGTCCGCGCCGATCGTGCCGAGTACCAGTTCGGCATAGGTGGTCAGCGACAGCGTGCGCGTGCGGTCGCCATGATTGCTCAGCGTGAGCCGGCGCAGTTCGGTGTCGGTGGTGCTGTCCACGGCGATGTCCAGCACGCTGTGCACGCTGTGGTGGCGACGGCCGAAACGGGCCTGACCGTTGCTGAAGCTGACCACGTCGTCCGGGGTGCGATGGCCATACGGTTGCCGGGTGGCCGACCACGCCGCGCCGCTGTCGTCGTCGCGCAGCAGCAGGTAGTTGCCCCAGCCGTCGACGGTGGGATCCTCGCGCCAGCGGGTGACGGCCAGATCGCGCCAGCGGCTGAAGCCGGAGCCGGTGTCCTCCAGCATCACCGAGTAACTCCCGTTGGACAGCAACTGCATCGAGGGCGTATCGATGGCGGCGGACGACGAGCGGTGGGGCATGGAAGATTCCAGTGGTTGACCGGCGAAAAGAGGGACGCGGCACGGCCGGCGATCAAGCGGACTTCGACCCATGCGCAAGCCGTTGATGAAAGGCGATGCGGCATGAAGGGCATGGCTATGCTCCGTTAATTTCACGCGCGACAGGGCAAGCTGGGCATCGGATCGACGCAATTTCTTGCGCTCCGGCTCCCTTTCATCGCGATGGAAATACCGCATGACCGACAGCGCAATGCCGATGGACGAAACCTGGCTGGATGACATGCAACGCGCGGCATTCGGCTATTTCGCGCAGCTGGTCGACCCGCACAACGGGCTGGTACCCGATACCTCGCGTGCGAACTCGCCAGTCAGCATCGCGGTGGTCGGCTTTGCGCTGTCGGCCTACCCGGTGGCCGTAACGCGCGGCTGGATGAGCCGCGCCGACGCGTTGCGCCACAGCCTCGCCGCGCTGCGCTTCTTCCGCGACAGCGATCAGAGCGGCACGCCGCAGGCCACCGGCTACAAGGGCTTCTACTACCACTTTCTGGATCTCCGCAGCGGCGCCCGCGTGTGGCGGTCGGAGCTGTCGATGATCGACACCGCGCTGCTGATCGCCGGCGTGCTCGCCGCGGCAAGCTACTTCGACGGCGACACACCCGACGAGATCGAGCTGCGCCGCATTGCCGACGCACTGTACCGGCGGGTCGACTGGAGCTGGGCGCAGGACGGTGGCGACACGATCCGGCAGGGCTGGAAGCCCGAGTGCGGCTTCCTGCATTACGGCTGGGAGGGCTACAGCGAGGCGATCGTGCTGTACGCGCTGGCGATGGGTTCGCCCACTCACCCGATCACCGGCGACTGCTACCACGCATGGACGGCCACGTACCAATGGGAAAATCTCTACGGCGGCGATTTCCTGTATGCCGGCCCGCTGTTCGTGCACCAGTTCTCGCATGCGTGGATCGATTTTCGCGGCATCCGCGACGCCTTCATGCGCGAGAAATGCTCCGACTATTTTCAGAACAGCCGGCGCGCGGTGCTGATCCAGCGCGAGTATGCGCGGCTCAATCCGCACAGCTTCGCCGGCTATGACGAGAGCACCTGGGGCCTGTCCGCCTGCGACGGGCCCAGCGACGAGCAGCAGGACGTGAGCAACGAAACGCGCCACCTGTTCGGTTATGCGGCGCGCGGGGTGCCGTACGGGCCGGACGACGGCACCTTGTCGGCGCCGGCGGTGCTGGCGTCGCTGCCGTTCGAGCCGGACATCGCGCTGGAGGGCGTGCGCAGCATGCTGCTGCGCTACCCGCAGATCCTCACCGACGGCCGGTTCGCCAGCGCCTTCAATCCTTCGCTCGCGTTGGCCGACGGCGCGCCATGGGTCTCCGCCGGCCACTACGGGCTGGATCAGGGCATCGTGCTGATGATGATCGAGAACCACCGCAGCGGCTTCATCTGGCAACTGATGCGTGCCTGTCCCTATCTTGTCGACGGCCTGCGCCGTGCCGGATTTCGCGGCGGCTGGCTGCAGCAGCCGATCCATCACGGAGCACACTGATGCCGCACTTCGACGCCTCCATCACCACCCCGCAGGACACCTACGAACGCGAACGGCTGGCACACGTGCACCCGACGGCCTGGAACAATCCCACCCCGGCCGCGTGCTATCAGCTGCTGATCGTGGGCGCCGGCTCGGCCGGACTGGCCGCCGCCGCCGCGGCGGCCGCGCTGGGTGTGCGGGTGGCGCTGGTCGAACGCCACCTGCTCGGCGGCACCTGTCTCAACACCGGCTGCGTACCGTCCAAGACCATCATCCGTACCGCGCGGGCGTATGCCGAAATGCGCGACGCCGCACGCTACGGCGCACGCGTGCCCGAGGACATCCAGGTCGACTTTGCCGCCGCCATGGAACGCGTGCGGCGCGTCCGCAGCCATCTCAGCGGCGACGACTCGGTGCGCAGGCTGGCCGACGACGGGGTGGACGTGTTCTTCGGCAACCCGCAGTTCACCGGCACCGACAGCCTCACCGTCAACGGCATCCCGCTGTGCTTCGACAAGGCCATCATCGCCACCGGCGCGCGGCCGCAGGTGCTCTCGATTCCCGGCTTGCGCGAAGCAGGCTGCCTGACCAATGCCAACGTGTTCAACCTGACCGAACTGCCGCGCCGCCTGCTGGTGATCGGCGGCGGCCCGCTCGGCTGCGAACTGGCGCAGGCGTTCTGCCGGCTCGGTGCGCGCACCACCATCGTGCAGGACCTGCCGTTGTTCCTGCCGCGCGAGGAACGCGATGCGGCGCAGATCCTGTCTGACGCGTTCGCCCGCGACGGCATCGAGGTGCGGCTCAATACCCAGGTCGTCGGCGTGCGCGTGGAGAACGGCCAGAAGCTGGTCGATCTGGTCAGCGACGACTATCGCAACACCATCGCGGTCGATGCCATCCTCACCGGTGTCGGCCGCGTACCGAATGTGGAGGGCTTGCAACTGGAGGCCGCCGGCGTCGACTACGCGCCCGGCACCGGCATCCGAGTCAACGATTTCCTGTGCACCAGCAACCCGCGCATCCACGCCGCCGGCGACGTCTGCCTCGAGGACCAGTACACCGACACCGCCACCGCATCGGCGCGCATCGCCGTGCAGAACGCGCTGTTCGGCGGGCGCGAGCGGCTGAGCAAGCTGGTGATTCCGTGGTGCACCTATACCGATCCGGAAATCGCCCACGTCGGCCTGTACGTGCGCGAGGCCAACCAGCAGTGCATCCCGGTGAAAACCTTCACCGTCCCGATGCACGAGATCGACCGCGCGGTGACCGACAGCGAGCAGGTCGGCTTCGTGAAAATCCATGTGCGCGAACACACCGACCGCATCCTCGGCGCCACCATCGTGACCCGCCATGCCGGCGACATGATCAACGAGATCACCCTGGCGATGGTGGCGGGCGTGGGTCTGCGCACGCTGGCGCGGGTGATCCACGCCTATCCCACACAGGCCGCGGCGATCCGCCGCGCCGCCGATGCGTACAACCGCACGCGGCTGACTCCACGGGTGCGCGCGCGGCTGCAGCGCTGGTTGTCCCGCTGAGCGCACGGCTGTGCCTGCAGCGCCGCCTCACGTCGACTTATCGCCGCCCGCCTACAATGGATGGGACCGGCTATCGCGATCCCTCCTCCCCACCTCACGCAAGGAAACCCTATGGAACTCGGCATGATCGGCCTCGGCAAGATGGGCGCCAACATGGTGGAGCGCCTGCAGCAGGGCGGCCACAAGATCACCGGCTTCGACCCCAGCGCGGATGCGCGCAAGGCGGTGCAGGCCGCCGGTGCCAGCGCGGTCGATTCGCTGGCCGCGCTGGTCAAGGCGCTGCCCACGCCGCGCGTGCTGTGGATGATGGTGCCGTCCGGCAAGATCACCGACGGTACCGTCGACACGCTGCTGTCGCTGCTGGCCAGGGGCGACACCCTGATCGATGGCGGCAACTCCAACTACAAGGACACCTTGCGCCGCGCGAAGCTCTACGCCGACCACGGCTTGGGCTACGTCGATTGCGGTACCAGCGGCGGCGTGTGGGGCCTGAAGGAGGGCTACAGCATGATGATCGGCGGCGACGCGCAGGTCGTCGAGGCGTTGCGGCCGATCTTCGAAACGCTGGCGCCGGCGAAGGATCAGGGCTGGGGCCGCGTCGGCCCGGTCGGTTCGGGTCACTTCACCAAGATGGTCCACAACGGCATCGAATACGGAATGATGCAGGCCTACGCCGAAGGCTTCACCATCCTCAAGCACAAGCAGGATTTCGGCCTCGACCTGCACCAGGTCGGCGAGATCTGGCGTTCCGGCAGCGTGGTGCGCTCGTGGCTGCTCGACCTGGCCACCGATGCGCTGGGCAAGAATCCGAACATGGACGGCGTCGCGCCCTACGTGGTCGATTCCGGCGAAGGCCGCTGGACCGTCGACGCGGCGATGGAGCTCAACGTATCCGCGCCGGTGATCACCCTGTCGCTGATGGAGCGCTTCCGCTCGCGCGACGACGATTCGTTCGCCGACAAGTTGCTGTCGTCGTTGCGCAATGAGTTTGGCGGGCACGCGATCAAGAAGGAGTAGCGTGCGCTGCATCGCGGATGCCTTGAAGCTTGATCCTCTTGTAGGAGCGACTTCAGTCGCGATGCTCTTGCGCTTTTGTTGTCCGTCAAAAGCGAAGGCTTTCGTATGCCTGCGGCAGGCGAGTTACTGTCTCTATGCGTGGCCAGGCAAGCAGGAGTCGACCTCCCTGTCGACTCCTGCTTCGCCGCCTGTCGACCTCGATTCACTGCCGCACAGGGGGCGGTAGAGCAGAGGGCCACCTGGCCTGCACTCGGTACGCAACTGCCGCGCGCTTGCGAAAGCGGAAGAGCCGAGGTGCCAAATGCTCAATCGGAAGCGTGGACTTGCGCTGCTACAAAGGTCCGCTATCGGCCAGATAGCTGCCGTTCGTTAGGGATGCTCTGATCAACT
>DHXA01000211.1 GCA_002413455.1 Rhodanobacter sp. UBA5168
CCCTCGCGCTTGGCCGCGTAGAGCGCGTGATCGGCCCGGCTCACCAGGCTTTCGAAGTCGGCGCCATTGCGCCAGGGCCCGGTGGCGATACCCACGCTGGCGGTAACACCCAGCTCGCCCGCCTGGCTCGCCACGGGCGTGTCGCCCACCAGTGTGCGCAGTTGCTCGCCTGCTGCCTCGGCCACGCCTTTCTTCGCGGCGATCCACACCAGCATGAATTCTTCGCCGCCGGTGCGCGCCACCAGGTCGCCCATGCCCATGCCGGCATGCAGCCGTCGCGCGACCTCCGCCAGCACTTCATCGCCCGCTTGATGGCCGTGCCGGTCGTTGATCAGTTTGAAGTTGTCCAGGTCCACCACGGCCACTGCCACGTCCTCAGGTACGTGCTCGGCCGCCGACAGCGGCTGCATCAGCCGCTCCAGCCGCGAGCGCAGGCCGCGACGGTTGAGCAAGCCCGTGAGTGGATCGAAATGGGCCAGCTTCAGCAGCTCTTCGCGCAAGACGCTGTTCACCAGCACCAGCATGGCGAAGCCCTCGGCCACCACCAGCAGCAGCGTCGCCATCAGCCAGCGCTCGTTGGCTCCGTTCAGTTGCGTCGCCGACATGTGGATGGGAACGATCGAGGCCGCGCGGGCCAGCGCGACCAGCGCCGCGGTGCCGAGCACCGATGCCATCACCACCAGCGCGCCGTTGCCGCCTGGCGGGCGCGCCCGCCAGGCGAGCCAGGCCGCACGGGCCATGGCCAGCCCCGCCACGCCCTGGGTGATCGACAGCGACCACCACAGGCTCTGCCCCGTCGCCAGCAAGGTGAAGGAAAACACCGTCAGCGCGCCGAACACCAGCGCCATGCCACGCCACGGAATGCGCTGGCCAAGAAACGCCTGCAACCCGGCCAGCACCAGCAGGGCCTGCAGCACCCCACCCAGGTGTCCCGGCGGCTTCGAGGCCTGCAGGCCCCAGATCTCGGCGATGCCCGGCCTGATCGCCTGACTGATCAGCGAGGCCAGGAACGCACCGGACCACAGCCACAAACCGCGCTTGCGGGTGGTCCAGCCGCCCACCAGCGTGAACAGCGCGGTCAACCCGGACAGCGCCAGGTAGACGCTGAGTAAGGTCTCGGTATCGAGTGGTTGCAAAGCAACCTCCGGATGAGCTGATCTGCATCATGCCAGCCGCCCCCTTGCAATGAAACAGGCACCAAGGGGATGCAGCCGATTAACCCCGGCGGCGAAACGGTGGGCTCTTTGTTTGCTCCCTTTGTTTGCTGCGACAAATGAGCTGACTCCATGTTGACCATCATCTGGATCGCCACCGCACCATTCCCCCACGCCATTTCCCGGGCACGCTCACATTTTGCCGTGAAGTACCGATGCTAGGCTTCCAGGCAAAGGATTTCAGGACCCGTCTCTCCAAGGAGTTCGCATGTTTCCCTTCCAGCTTGCAGCAGTGCCGCGGCGATCCCGCGGCAAGAAATCCACGATCAGGAGCACCAGCATGAAAACGGCAAGGACGCTCACCGTCACCTTCGTCTTGCTCACCTACGGGGCGATTGCGATCGCTGCCGACAGTACAAGCCAGGTCATCCGGCGCGAGGCACCGAAAGGCATCACGACCACGTTCTATACGTGCATCGACAAGGCCGGCTCCGACACCATCGCTATCGGCGCGTGTCTGTCCACGGAGAAGACCACGCAGGACGCGCGGCTCAACACCACGTACAAGGCGCTGCTCGGCAAGCTCCATGGCAAGGCGAAGGACCAACTGATCAGCGCCGAACGAGCTTGGCTCAAGTTCCAGAATGAGGATGGCACTTTCCAGAACCTGCTCTACGGCGATGAAATCATCGACAACCTCGACTTGACGCAGAACGAAATTTTCAGCCTGTGCAAAAGGGCCGACGAGTTGGACAAGTACCTGTCCATCGCGAATGACCTGTAAACACATCACTGTTAAAGGAGTAACACGATGTCCACCCCCAACACTCACGATATCGACTCGCTTGCTGGTGCCACGTATTTCGTGGTCGGTCGCGGTACTGAAGGCGGCCCGTCTTCCTATCACCTCACTATTGCTGGCGTTACCTCAGGCACGTCCGACCCCAACTGGGGCAAGGTAGACAAAGTCGCTGCCAACAGTGGCTATTCGCTGGGCACGATCCAGGTCGATCTCGGCCAGCGTGGAACCTGGGCGCTGGGCGCAACCGATGGCGCCGCGCTGAAACTTGGCGAAACCACTTACGTGGACGGCATCATCGATCAGGCCGCGAAGTACGCAAAGACTCATGATCTGAAGTTCACGTCGGATACGGCGCAACTTTGCACCGATCTGCTGACACATGGCGATGGCGACCGTGGCCGGACCAGCCTCACTTTCATCGACACCGACACGCGCGACAGCATCAATGCGTGGGCGTCGTCTGAAGATGGCCAGAAGTGGATTCACAAGAACATCGACTATCCGCAGATCAGGCATGCGACGCAGTCGGCCATGGACATGCTGGACAAGTACGGCAAGAACATTCCGGAAGACCGCCGCCTGGAGACTGTCGCCATTCTGGCAAAGACGGAGAACCAGATCCCCTCGCAGATGGCGAAGTTCGAAAAGGTGCTGAAGAACGGCGGCGATTACAACGACGTGCTTGCCGAGGCCAACGAAATAAAGAGCCATCACCGTTTCTACGATGGCCCGAAGGCCGCCGCTCTGGCCGAGCAATACAAGAACGCTTACGCGGATCCGGAGAAAGCTGCCGCTCTCGACCGCGCGCATGCCAAGGTAGGCGATGCGAATTTCGATCCCTCGAAGTCGGCAAGCGACCCGGACATCAAGGAAGCCCTGAAAGCGATCGGCCAAGGTGGGCGCGCTCACACGCCGGGCGAGCATGGTTCATTGCGCTTGGGCTCGCACGGCGACAAGGTCATTGGTTTGCAGACCGACCTCGCCAAGCTGGGTTACACCGA
>DHXA01000011.1:0-3029 GCA_002413455.1 Rhodanobacter sp. UBA5168
GCCACAGTTCGCAAGGGCGCCCGCGTGGCGCCCTTGTCATTTGAGCGGGGCGTGTCCGCGTAGCACTGGAACGCGCAGTTTGCGCAACCACGCGCCACGCGTTTTCAACCACGTTGCGGGAAGATTTCAATGCTGCAGGCAATGCGTAACAAGATGCATGGATGGCCATCCATTATTGTTCTTGGTCTCGCCGTTCTGGCGATGTCGCTATTCGGCATGGAGAGTTACTTCACGTCGCGCGACGATTCATTCGTGGCGAAAGTCGGCCAGCATGAAATCAGCCAGAACGCTTACCAGGATCGGATCAACCAGCTGCGGCAGCAGGCAAGCGCCGAGCAGGGTGAGCATTTCGATTCCAGCATTTTCGAAAAGCCCGAGATGAAGCAGCGAATCCTGGACGCCATGGTCGACCAGCAACTGCTGCTTCAGGCCAATGACGACTGGGGCATGCGGGTGTCCGATCAGGCCGTGCGTGACTACATCGCCGGGATCCCCGCGTTTCAGGTCAACGGACAATTTGACGCCACCAGCTACCGTGCATGGCTTGCCAGTCAGCGCAAGACCCCGGACATGTTCGAGGCCGAGGTACGTTCGTCATTGGCGGTCCAGTTGCTGCCAGACGCGATCAACGACAGCACCATCGTCAGCGATGTGCAGGTCGACCGGTTCCTGAGCCTGCTTACACAGCGCCGCGATCTGCGTTACTTCCTGCTGCCGCGTCCCAAGCTTGCCGACAACCAGATTAGCGATGGGCAAATCGAAAATTGGTACAAGGCGCATCTCGCCGACTACATGAATCCCGAACAGGTCTCGGTGAAATACATTGAAGTCAACGGCGCGGACCTTCCTCTGAAAGCCGCGCCCAGCGAGGATGACCTGAAGAAACGCTATGCGGATGAAAAGCAGCGTTTCGTGCAGCCGGAACAACGGCTCGTTTCGCATATTCTGGTCAACGTGCCGACCAACGCGACGCCCGAGCAGCAGAAGGCAGCGCTGACCAAGGCCGAAAAGATCATGGCCGAAGCAAATCCCGGCAACTTCGCCAAACTGGCCGAACAGGATTCACAGGATCTTGGCTCAAAGCGCCAAGGCGGCGATCTGGGGTGGCTCGAGAAGGGCGTGACCAATCCAGCTTTCGACGCGGCGCTGTTCGCGCTGCAGAAGAACCAGATTTCCAAGCCCGTACTATCGTCCGACGGCTATCACATCATCTGGCTGCGTGATGTCCGCAGCGGCGAGTCCAAGCCGTTTGATGAAGTACGGGAGCAGTTGGTGAAGGAAGCTTCGGCAGCCGAGCGCGATCGTACCTACAACGAGGTCGCCGGCAAGATGTCCGACAACACTTACCAGAACCCGACATCGCTGGAGCCGGCTTCGGTGGCGCTGAACCTGCCCATCAAGACGACGGCGCTGTTCACGCGTGCGGGTGGCGAAGGCATCACCGCAAATCCCAAGCTGATTGCCGCAGCGTTCAGTGATGATGTCCTGGTGCAGGGCAACAATTCTGGCCTGGTCGATCTGGGCAACAACCACTCTGTGGTGATCCATGTCGACAAGCATGTGCCGGCAGCGGCGCGACCGCTGACCGAAGTGCGCGCCGATGTGCAGAAAAAGATCCTCGACGAGCGCATCGCGGCCCTCGAGAAGAAGCAGGCTGATGAAGCGCTGACTCGCTTGCGCAAGGGTGAGGCCATGCCGGCAATGGCTACGTCGCTGGGCGCCACCATCACCAGTGTGAGCGAGGCCGTGAGGCATTCCGAAGTGCCGGCGCCGCTGTTGACGCAGGCGTTCCTGTTGCCGCACCCGGTTGCAGACAAGGCGCAGTTCGCTGCAGTGGACATGCGGGACGGGACCTTTGCACTTCTCGCCGTGGACAAGGTTCAGAGCGGTGATCTTTCCAAGGTGCCGCCGGAGCAGCGTGAGTCGTTGCGTCAGCAGATGGCCCAGGCCTATGGTTCCGAGACGACGCGGGAACTGGTCGAACTGCTCAAGGCAAAGGCCGAGATCAAGCTCAACAAGAATCGGATGTAGCCCACCTGGTTCGGCTGCCCCGCAGCGGACACCCAGTGGCACAAACAGCATGGCGGCCCCAGGGCCGCCATGCTGTTTATGGTCCGGACCGGATGGACCCGCCAGCCTCAGTGTGTATCGCTCACCTGCAACACCTGACCCAGCCTGAGCGTGGGCCCATGCAGATGATTCCAGCGTTGCAGCTGGCTTACGTTCACCGAGTAGCTCCGGGCGATCTGCCACAGGCTCTCGCCACGTCTGACCGTATGCGTTTTCCGGGCTGCCGTTGCCTTCGGCGGCGGGACAGCGGTTGCCGTCTTGGCTGTGGCGCCAAGGCCATGGGCGTCGGCGAGCTCCACGGATGACGGCGCCAGCAGGGCATCACGGAATTGCCGGGCGTGACTCGCCGGCAGCAGCAGATACGAGGCCGCGCCGGCATCAATCATGTCACTGCGAAACGCAGCGTTGAGGTCTTTCAATGTATCCACCGACATGCCGGCATGATCGGCGGCCCGAGTGATCGGCATCGAGTGGGGAATTTTTACCTGTACCAGATGCTGCTCGTCCGGTAGCGTCGGCAGACTCACATTGAAGCGGCCAGGTTCCCGCACGACGCAGGCGATCGCCAGCAACTTGGTCAGATGGGCACGGGTGACCTTGCGCACCGGCAACTCGGGGATCACCGGGTCATCTCCTGGCATGCCATGCTTCTGAATGAGCTTGCGCACGGAGAACTCACCCGCGTTGTAGGCGTAATCAGCCACGCGCCAATCATGAAACTGATCGTGGTATTGCTTGAGCAGCTTCATCACTGCATGGGCAGCGGCCGGAACATCAAGACGTCCGTCGTAATGGCCGTCGACGCGCAACCCCATGGTGTCCGCGGTGACTGGCATGATCTGCCACATGCCGGCCGGTTGACGTCTGCGTGCCGCGACCGGCTTGAAGTGGCTCTCCACCCAGGGCAGCAGCACAAATTCGCCGGCGACGTCGTACTGCGCTGCGACCTGCTGCACATA
>DHXA01000011.1:3271-7900 GCA_002413455.1 Rhodanobacter sp. UBA5168
GCGTATAGCGCTTGGCCCAAGCCATCACCGATGGGTCAGCATCGCAATCGGCCATGGCAAAACTGCCGCGCAATTGGTCCCAGGTAGCGTTGTACGACGGCGGCATCGCCGGCTCGCTGGCGGGAGGCGCGACCGCGGGAGCAACAGACGCTGTCGGGACCACCTTGGCCGCTTGCGGGTGCGGTGTCCGCAACGGCGCCGCACACGCGCTCAACAAGATCGACACTGCCAGGGGCAGAGTTCTGAGATGTTTGCTCATCCGCCAAATCCGTTCTTGGCTTCACGCAAGGCGGCAAAACGGGCAACGCGATCGGTGCCGACGACTTGCCGCCGCTTGCTCCAGTCATCGCCCGCTTCGGTGTCCAGACGCAGAAACGGATTGGTCGCCAGCTCTCTGGCCAATGCAACCGGCAAGGTGGGCAGGCGTTGAGCGCGCAGTTCAGCGACCTCCTGCAACCTTTTTCGCAATTCGGGATTGTCCGGTTCGATGGTGCGCGCAAAGCGGCCATTGGCTTCGGTGTATTCATGTCCCGCGCAAACCAGGGTCTCTGGCGGCAACATCGACAGGCGGTCCAGCGAAGCGAGCATCTGGGCCGGCGTGCCTTCGAACAGACGGCCGCAGCCGAGGCTGAAAAGAGTATCGCCGCAAAACAGCAGCCCCATGCCGACGAACGCCACATGGCTGAGAGTGTGGCCGGGAATCGCGATCACTTTGAAGCTGGCTTGCGGCGAGGCCAGATTGACCAGGTCGCCGTCGCGTACCTGCTTTGTTGTTTCCTTGATGCGTTCATCAACGGGTGCATACACGGGAACACCATGCTGCGCGCGCAGGGCAGCAGCGCCGCCGATATGGTCAGGGTGATGGTGAGTCAGCAGGATCGCGCGCAGCCTTAGTTGCTGCGCCGCCAGCGCCTTCTCGACGACCATGGCGTCGCCCGGATCAACCACGGCGGCATTGCCGTCGTCGTCGTGCATCAGCCAGATGTAGTTGTCGGCCAGTGCCGGTAACGGTATGAGATGCAAGATGAACTCCGCTGCGTTTCAGGACCACCTGATGGGTCGGGTGCTGTTACCCGTGGTCAACGACAGACGCAGCCATCCGGGGTGCGCATGAGGCGGTCGACTATAAGGTGGCCACGCCGCCAGCTCGTTAGCAGAGCGTTAATCGGCTGACCTGGCGTTCAGCAGCGTGCGGCAGTTCCGGGGCGTCCGTGATCTGCAGCCGACTGTCGTCAACCGTTACACTGCCGGTACAGATGGAGACCAGGCCTGCTGCATGCATCAACGCGATGACGACATCTACGCCAGTGCGCCCCTGCGCCGATTGCTGGATGAGCAGACGCGAGCGCTGACACCTGAATTGCAGCGTTGCTTCGGCGCGCATGGCCTGCTGCTGTGCACGTCCGCCGACGACATGCCGCCCGGGTTGCCGTTGCTCGGCTGCTGGACTCGCCTGCAACTGCACGGCAACTGCTATCGCGGCGATTTGCAGGCAGCGGCGGATGAACCGTTGCCTTTCATCGACGATGCATTCGATCTGGCGGTATTGCGACACGTGCTGGAAGTGACGCCAAGTGCGTCGGTGCTGCTTGACGACGTCATCCGCGTGCTGGCGCCAGGTGGCGTACTGGTGCTTACCGGCGTGCACCCGCTCAGTGGTTGGGCGCCCTGGTTCTATTGGCGTACGCGTGGCAAATCGCAGACACTGCGGATGCCGCTGCGTCTGGGCCATGATTTGCGACAGGCGGGACTGGAGATCGAGCGAATGGAGCGGGTGGGGTGCTTGTGGCCCGGCCAGGAAACGAAGGGTTTGACGCCTGTCAACGCGTTCGGTGGCGGCTACGTGCTGATCGCGCGCAAACGCCGACGCATCGCCACGCCGCTGCGGATCAAGCCGATACCGGTGCGGGTGCCGTCCAGCAGCCAATTGTCGCCGGGTACACGACGCAGCTCGGCGCTGTGATTTTTCAATGGAATACGTGAGTAACGATGAGCGAAGTGGAAGCATTTACCGACGGTGCCTGCCTGGGCAATCCGGGCCCGGGTGGCTGGGCCGCCCTGTTGCGTGCCAAGGACAGCGAACGCATGGTTGCCGGAGGTGATCCGGCCACCACCAACAACCGGATGGAACTGATGGCCGCCATCGGTGCCCTGGAGGCATTGAAGCGTCCCTGCAAAGTGGTGCTCACCACCGACTCGCGCTATGTGATGCAAGGTATCGAGCAATGGATTCCCAAATGGCGCGCCAACGGCTGGCGCACCGCGGACAAGAAGCCGGTGAAGAACCAAGATCTGTGGCAACGCCTGTCGGAGGCAGTGAGCACCCATCAGGTGCGCTGGCAATGGGTGCGTGGCCATAACGGCCATATCGAAAACGAGCGGGTCGACCTGGCGGCGCGTGAGCAGGCCGAGCTGCTCAGGAACCGGGCATGAGGCAGATCGTTCTCGATACCGAGACCACCGGACTGGAAGTGCGCCAAGGGCATCGTCTGGTGGAAATAGCCTGCGTCGAGATGGTCGAACGCCGCCTCACTGGCCGGCATTATCAGACCTATCTCAACCCGGAGCGGGCGATCGACGAAGGCGCCCGGCTGGTCACCGGCATCGAGGACGAGTTCCTGCTCGACAAGCCGCATTTTGCCGAGGTGGTGGACGAGTTCCTCGCCTTCATCGACGGCGCGGAACTGATCATCCACAACGCCAGTTTCGACATAGGGTTCCTTGATGCCGAGCTGGCACGCCTGGACAACGGCGCCGGCAGGATCGGGGATCGTTGCCGTGTACTCGATACACTGGCGATGGCGCGTGAGCGCTATCCCGGTCAGCGCAACAGTCTCGATGCATTATGCAAGCGTCTCGGCGTGGACAATTCGCGGCGCGAACTGCACGGTGGACTGATTGACGCCCAGTTGCTGGCAGACGTCTATCTGGGAATGACCTCGGGGCAGGTCGCGTTCGACCTGGGATTCGAAGGTGCTGCGGAACAACACGACGCCAAGCCGACCGCGCCTGTCGTCCTGCGGATACGTCCGTTGGTACTGCATGCCTCGCCTGATGAGCTGTTGCAGCACGAACAGCGTCTGGATGCGCTCGACAAGGGTGCGGAAGGACAGAGTGTCTGGCGTCGGCTGGGGTGAGTGAAGCTGCAGCGGGCCGGCTCAGCAGGAGCGCACGATGATCACGCTGATGTTGTCGTCGCCACCGCTGTCGAGCGCAGCCAGCAGCAATTGATCCACACATTCCTGTGAGGCCAGGTCCGTACGAGCGACCGTGCGCGCAATCGACGCGTCGCTGACGCCCTCGGTCAGGCCGTCGCTGCACAACAGGAAACCCATACCCTGCTCCAGCTGACCGCGAGCCATGCCGATATGCAGTTGCTCGGTAGCGGTTACGCCCAGTGCCTGGGTAAGCACATTGCGTTGCGGATGCTGGGACGCCAGTGCGGGGTCGAGCTGACCGGCTTCGACCAACGCCTGCACCAGTGAATGGTCGTGGCTGATCTGACGCAGGTTCTGTTTCCACATGTAGATCCGGCTGTCGCCGACCCAAGCCACTTCGTAAGTGTCGCCGACTGTTCGCAAGGCGGCAATGGTGGTGCCCATAGGCAGCACGTCGAAGCTGTGGCGGGTGTGGGCCAGCAATCGCTCGGCGGCGCCATGCACCGCTTCGATCAGGCTCTGGCCGCGGGCAACCAGATCGACAACCGCATCGCGCACCAGCGCCGAAGCCACCTCGCCATGCTGATGGCCGCCCATGCCGTCGGCAACCAGAAAGAGGCCGAGCGAGGCATCGGCGTAATAAGTGTCTTCATTGCGCGTGCGGCGCAGGCCGACATGCGTTCCGTGTCCGAATTCGATCATGGGTTTTCAGTTGGGGCAAGCCATCGCAGCATGCCGCAAGACCTGGTTGTTGTCACGGCAAGTTCGCTCGCGTATTATTCCCGGCTCGCATGCGCCACCATGCATCCGCACCGGAGAGGTGGCAGAGTGGTCGAATGTACCTGACTCGAAATCAGGCGTAGCTGTAAGGCTACCGTGGGTTCGAATCCCACCCTCTCCGCCAGAAAAGCAAAACGCCCCCGTGTGGGGCGTTTTGCTTTTCTAGTGGTGACGGCGGGGATGAAAACCCACCGGTTACTCGACATATCCTGTGTCTCGCCCTTCGGGCCATCGGCTGCGCCGATGTTCGCTCTGGCATCCTGCCTACGCAGTCGACGAATTCGTCTGGAACGAATTCGGACAGCCGCAGGCTGGCCCTGGAGCGCGCAGCGCGGAAGGGTTCGGCCC
Source organism: Rhodanobacter sp. UBA5168 (assembly GCA_002413455.1). GTDB lineage: Bacteria > Pseudomonadota > Gammaproteobacteria > Xanthomonadales > Rhodanobacteraceae > Rhodanobacter. Next base: position 7,558 of record DHXA01000011.1, read on the forward strand.
AAGGATGGGCCGAACAATCCCACCCGGTTTCCATGGTGCCTTGTTGGTCAGATCCGCGAATAATCACCGCGCATGTCCTTCGACTTCGCTGCGCTACGCTCAGGATGAACGGTTGGGGTGAATCGTTTTCAGGCCGGAATCGTGACGCAAAAGGGCCGGATGCTTCCGGCCCTTTGCCTTGATGCGGGTGTGGCCGTTGAATGCCAAACGGCGCAGCAGTTCAACCGGCTTTCTTTTTCGCCAGACGCAGCCAGGTATCGACCACGGTATCGGGATTGAGCGACAACGACTCGATGCCCTGTTCCATCAGCCACTCGGCCAGATCCGGATGATCACTCGGGCC
>DHXA01000011.1:8148-18670 GCA_002413455.1 Rhodanobacter sp. UBA5168
TCGCACATCATGATGACCTTGAGGTCATGCTCGCCCTGCTTGAGGCCATTCTTTGCCAGCACCTCGATGACCTTGCGACCTTCGCCCAGGGTGCGCACGAACGGGATCATCACCCACACGTTGGTCAGGCCCATCACTTCGCGCACGCGCTTGACCGCCTTGCACTCCAGTCCGAACGCTTCGGCGAAGCTCGGATCGACATAACGGCTGGCGCCGCGGAAGCCGATCATCGGATTCTCTTCGTGCGGCTCGTAGCGCGAGCCGCCGAGCAGGCCGGCGTATTCGTTCGACTTGAAATCAGACAGGCGCACGATCACCGGCTTCGGGTAGACCGAAGCGGCGATGGTGGCGATGCCTTCGGCCAGGCGATCGACGTAGAACTCGACCGGCCCGGCGTAGCCGGCAATGCGTTCGTCGATCTTTGCCTTCGTCTCGGCGTCCTGCTTGCTGTATTCCAGCAGTGCCTTGGGATGCACGCCGATGTGGCTGGCGATGATCATTTCCAGGCGGGCCAGGCCAATGCCTGCGTTCGGCAGCATGCCGAAGTCGAACGCGCGCTCGGGATTGGCCACGTTCATCATGATCTTCAGCGGCGCCTCGGGCATGTCGCCCAGGTCGGCAGTGATGCGCTCGAACTTCAGGATGCCTTCGTAGATCGTCCCGGTGTCGCCTTCGGCGCAAGACACGGTGACGTCGGTGCCGTCGGGGATCAACTCCAACGCGTTGCCGGTGCCGACCACGGCCGGCACTCCCAGCTCACGCGCGATGATCGCCGCGTGGCAGGTGCGGCCTCCGCGGTTGGTGACGATGGCGGAGGCGCGCTTCATTACCGGCTCCCAATCGGGATCGGTCATATCAGCGATCAGCACGTCGCCGTGCTGCACCTTGTTCATGTCGCTCAGTGAGCGGATCACACGGGCCTTGCCAGCACCGATCTTCTGGCCGATCGAGCGACCTTCGGCCAGCACCTTGCCTTTTTCGCTGAGATGAAAGCGCTCCAGCTGGGTCGCATGCGAGCGTGATTTCACCGTCTCCGGGCGCGCCTGTACGATGTAGATCTTGCCGGTGCGGCCGTCCTTCGCCCACTCGATATCCATCGGGCGGTCGTAGTGCTTTTCGATGATCAGCGATTGGCGCGCGAGCTCCTGCACGTCCTCGTCGTTGATGCAGAACTTGTTGCGCATTTCCGCCGGCGTGTCTTCGGTGCGCACGCGTTCGCCCGGTGCGTCGGAATAGATCATGCGCAGCTGCTTGGCGCCGAGATTGCGGCGCAACACAGCCGGCTTCCCTTCGCGCAGGGTGGGCTTGAACACGTAGAACTCGTCCGGATTCACAGCTCCCTGCACGACCATTTCGCCCAGACCATACGAGCCGGTGACGAACACCACGTCGCGGAAGCCCGACTCGGTGTCCAGCGTGAACAGCACGCCGGAGGCGCCCACGTCCGAGCGCACCATCAGCTGCACGCCGGCGGAGAGGAATACCTCCTCGTGCTTGAAGCCCTGGTGCACGCGATAGGCGATCGCGCGGTCGTTGTAGAGCGAGGCGAAGACCTCCTTTACCTTGTGCAGCACGTCGTCGATGCCGACTACGTTGAGGAAGGTCTCCTGTTGACCGGCAAACGAAGCATCCGGCAGATCCTCGGCGGTGGCTGATGAACGCACGGCGACGGCGATATCATCAGCACCGGCGTCCTTGCACAGTTTGATATAGGCCGCCCGGATCGCCTGCTCGAGTTCGCCAGGCAGAGCGGTGTCGACGATCCAGCCGCGGATCTCCTTGCCTGCCGCCACCAGCGTGTCGACGTCATCGACATCGAGCGACGCCAGCCGTTCCTGGATGCGCTTGGCCAGGCCGCTCTTTTCCAGATACTGCTGGAACGCATCGGCGGTGGTGGCGAAACCCCCTGGCACGGACACCCCAAGCTTGGCTAGGTTGCCGATCATCTCACCCAGCGAGGCGTTCTTGCCGCCGACCTTGCCCAGGTCGGTCATGCGAAGTTGGTCGAGCCAAAGTACCAGATCGTTCAAGGGGATCTCCTCAAGAGCTCTACTACGGGTAACGGGATGAGTGCGGTGGCCCAAAGGGGGCCGCAAAGGACTGGTATTGTCCGCTGCCGATGGTGCGCAGCACAAGAAGACCATTGCGATGCAATGTCATTCCAACGGCATACCAGTCAGCCGGCAGCCAATCGGAGACAGCGTTTTGTGCTTGCGCTAAGGTGCGACCAAACGCATCTGCGCAATCGGGATCCTGTATGCAGCGAACGATTTTCTTCATCTCCGACTCCACTGGTATTACCGCGGAGACGATTGGCAACAGCATCCTGGCGCAGTTCGAGGGCGTGCAGTTCGACAAGCACCGGTTGCCGTTCACCGATAGCGTGCAGAAAGCGGAAGCGGCCGCATTGCGCATCAAGACGCACTACGCGCAAAGCGCCCAGCGCCCCATCGTTGTCAATACCATGGCCGAACGCGCGTTGTGCGATATCGTCGCCACCAGCGGGGCGTTGATGCTGGATGTATTCGCGCCGTTCATCGGCCCGCTGGAAGACGAGCTCGGCGCCAAGCGTTCCGGCGCGGTGAATCGTTCGCATGGCATGGTGGACTTCGACAAGTACGAGGCGCGCATCAACGCGACCAATTACGCACTCTCGCATGATGATGGCATCGACGTGAATTACGCCGATGCGGACTTGATCCTGGTCGGGGTGTCGCGCTCGGGCAAGACGCCCACGTGTCTCTACATGGCCTTGCATTACGGCGTCAGTGCCGCCAACTATCCGCTGACCGACGATGACCTTGAGAAGCTCGAACTGCCTGCGCGTCTGCGCCCGTACCGGGATCGGCTGTACGGACTGACCATCGATCCGCAACGCTTGGCGCAGATCCGCGAGCAGCGTCGCGCAGGCAGCCGCTACGCGACCTTGCAGCAATGCCGCTGGGAGCTGGAGCAGGCGGATCGGCTGATGCGCCAAGCCGGCATTCCCAGCCTCAACACCACGCACGTGTCGATCGAGGAGATCGCCAGCAAGATATTCGACCGCTTCGGGATCGAGCGGACCATGTTCTGATTTGCCGACTGGAGTTTGCCCGCCCATCATGAGTGCCGTACTGGACAATCGCCACAGCTTGCTGCCGGGACGTTTCGAGTTCCTGATGGGGTTGTATGCGGAGAACTATCACCGGTTGACGCGACTGTTCGCGCCGCAGCAGCTGGCGCCGGGCCGCTATGTTTCCAAGGTGGATGACGGATTGAACGTGCATCTGCATGTGCAGGAATGCCACCCGTATACGCTGGAATTGGAACTCACCTACGATTTTGTCGACGCACATACCGGCCAGCGCGCACCGTCGGCACAGCTGCGCATGTATACCGACGCGCACGTGGCCGAGGCGCTGCACTGTCATCCCGGACGGCATCTGTGGCAGGTGCTCGGGCCATTTCCACCGGCGCACACCGTGTTCCAGCATCGCCTGCGCATGAACGGGTTTCTTTCGCGCTGGCTGGAGTACTTGGCCGAGCAGGGGCATTCCACTCGGACTTTAGAGCCTGAGACCTGATCGGCGAGACGCAAGCGTGGTCACATCACAGGCAACAAAAAGCCCGCACGAGGCGGGCTCTTTGTCGAATAGTGGCGGAGTGGACGGGACTCGAACCCGCGACCTCCGGCGTGACAGGCCAGCATTCTAACCAACTGAACTACCACTCCGCATTTCTTCCAGCTTTGCGAGCCAACTTGGCGTCCCCACGGGGATTCGAACCCCGGTCGCCACCGTGAAAGGGTGATGTCCTAGGCCTCTAGACGATGGGGACGGATTAAGTTGGTGGAGCCAGGCGGGATCGAACCGCCGACCTCCTGCATGCCATGCAGGCGCTCTCCCAGCTGAGCTATGGCCCCGCCGCTGGAAGCCGAGAAGAATAGGTCCGACTCCGATATCCGTCAAGCTATTTTTTCACGAACCATGACGGTGGAATCGATGCATCTTTCGCATCTCGAATCACGGTTCGACAGATGTCGACCATGCTTCGTTTAAGCTGCAGTGACCAGGCGTGATTGAAGAGTCCAAGCATGCACGAAATTGGTTTCATTCGCGATCTTGCCATGGTGATGATCGTGGCCGGCGCCACCACGATCCTGTTCCAGCGTCTGCGCCAGCCGGTGCTGCTCGGGTACATCCTGGCCGGGGTGCTGATCGGTCCGCACACGCCGGGCATGCTGGTCGACGATCCGCGCGCGATTGACGATATTTCCAACCTGGGCGTGGTGCTGTTGATGTTTACGCTGGGACTTGAATTCAGCGTGCGCAAACTGCGTGAGGTCGGTATCGGGGTACTGGCCGTGGCGGTGGGCGAGGTCGGATTGATGCTGTGGATCGGCTACGGCATTGGCGGATTGTTCGGCTGGGCCGGCATGGATGCGCTTTTCCTCGGCGCGATCATCTCGTTGTCGTCGACCATGGTCGCCACCCGCACGCTGAGCGAAGGAGGGCAGCGGCATCGACCGTTTGCCCAGCTGGTGGTGGGCCTGCTGGTGGCCGAAGACATGCTGGCGATCGTCATGCTCACTTTGTTGACGGCGGTGGCGATCGGCGGTTCGGTGCAGGCGGAAACCGCGTTCACGCTGATCGGTCATCTGGGGCTGTTCATCGTCGTCGGGATGATCCTCGGGCTCTTGCTGCTGCCACGGCTGGTCGATTACGTGGCGGGTTTCGGCCGCGATGAAACATTGCTGGTCAGCGTGCTGGGGATTTGTTTCGGTGCCAGTCTGTTCGCCGCATGGATGGGCTTCAGCGTGGCGTTGGGCGCGTTCCTGGCCGGGGCAGTCGTCGCCGAATCGCGCAGTGTGGCGCGCGTGCTGCATATGGTGGAACCGCTGCGCGACATGTTCGCTGCGCTGTTCTTCGTGGCGATCGGCCTGAAGATCGATCCTTCGATGCTGCTGCAGTACGCGCTACCGGCCCTGCTTATCGCGTTGGTGGTGATCGTGGGCAAGACGCTGGCCTGCAGCTTGGGCATCTTCGTTGTTGGACACGATGCGCGTACCGCGCTGCGCTCGGGGCTGGGCATGGCACAGATCGGCGAGTTCTCGTTCGTGATCGCCACGTTAGGGCTGTCGCTCGGCGCGATCAGCGACTTCATCTACCCGATTGCGGTGGCGGTCTCGGTGCTGTGCATGGCGGCGTCGCCGTACCTTAACCGCTCTGCCGACACGCTGGCGAGTGGCTTGCGTCGATTGACACCGCGTCCGATGCGCCTGCTCGCGACCAGCTACAGCGGCTGGCTGGAGAACCTCAAGCCCGTCAGCGAAAACGCGGCGATCGCAGCGATTTTCCGCCGATTGCTGTGGCATATCGCGATCAACGTTCTGTTGGTGGTGACGCTGTTCATCATTGGTGCCTACGTCAATGGACACAGCTGGGGTTGGTTCTCGACGCTGGGCATCCAGCGCGACCTGCGGCATACCCTGATCTGGGCATGTGCGCTGTTTCTCTCCCTGCCGCTGCTGATCGCGATATACCGCAAGGCCGAGGCATTGGGCATGTTGCTGGCTGAGATTGGCATACGCGAACGGTTCGCCGGGGCATACACGCAAGCTATCCGCAACGTGCTGGCGCGGATCATCCCGCTGGCAACCCTGCTGGCACTGGCGTTGCTGATCAGCGCACTCGGCTCCGCGATCCTGCCGCCACGCGGTATCGCCATATCATTGGTCGTGCTCGGGACAGTGCTGGCGGTGGTGCTGTGGCGCAGTCTGGTAAAGATGCACGCGCGCCTGCAGGCGGCGCTCAAGGAGACCCTGGACAAGCCAGCGCCGCCCCGGGGTGACTCCGGCTGAAAAACGGGCATCACCAGCGGGCCGGTGAACCTTTATGCGGACTGACGGTCAGAGCCCTGAATCGTTGCCAAGACCGGACAAGCACCGCACAATGCGTGGCCTGCCTCCATCGGGGGGGCCCGGTCGGCAACGCCGGCATATCCATACATGAGGGAGTTACGAATGAAGCACTTTCTGCGTCCCACGCTGACGGCGGTCGCGATGGCCGTTGCGCTGGGCATGACGGCGGGCGTATCCGCCCAGACGGCCGGCGCTGCCGGCACCGTCGACAAAGCCAAGGCCAGCTATGTTGTGGGTTGGGAGATTGCTTCCCAGGTTCCGCCGATCATGCGCGACGAACTGGACCCGAATGCCGTGGCAAATGCGGTGAAGGCTGCGCTGTCCGGCCAGAAGCCGACCATGAGCGATGCCGAAGCCAAACAGGTGCACGACGCCTTCATGGCCAAGATCCAGGCCAAGTATCAGGCGGAAATGACCAAGCTCGGCGCCAAGAACAAGACTGAAGGCGATGCTTTCCTGGCCAAGAACAAGTCCGCTGCGGGCGTCAAGACGACTGCCTCGGGTCTGCAGTATCAGGTGATCAGCCAGGGTACGGGCGCTCGCCCGGGTCCGAACGACACCGTCGAGATCAACTACACCGGCACCTTCATCGATGGCCAGGTGTTTGATGCCTCGGCCAAGCACAACCCGCCGGGCGCCGCCAAGATCCCGCTGGCCGGTGTGATTCCGGGTTTCCGCGAAGGCTTGCAGCTGATGCAGGTTGGCGGTCACTACAAGCTGTTCATTCCGTCGTCGCTGGCCTACGGTGCCGAGCCGCAGCCGCCGATGCCGCCGAATGCCACGCTGATCTTCGACGTGACCCTGGTCAAGACCGGTCCGACGCCGGCCGGCGCCGCCCCGGGCAGCAAGTAACAAAAAGCCCGCCGCGGGTTTCACTATCGCGGCAAGGTCGGAAGGGCGCGAAGCAATTCGCGCCCTTCTGCTTTCAGGGAGCCACCAACGTATTCCGCTATTCGTCACGCGGTTAGAATACGCGGCTCACGTTCCAGGGAGTTGCACGACGATGAAGGTCACTATTTTCGGTACCGGCTATGTCGGATTGGTCACCGGTGCGTGTCTGGCCGAAATGGGGAATCACGTGGTCTGCGTCGATATCGACGCGGCCAAGGTCGCGCGCATGAGGGCCGGCGAGATCCCCATCTACGAGCCAGGCCTGGAATCGATCGTACGGCACAACCATGCCAGCGGGCGACTCGAGTTCACCGACGACGCTGCTCCGGCGGTGGCGCATGGCGAGGTGATCTTCATTGCTGTTGGTACTCCGCCGGATGAGGATGGCAGTGCGGATCTGAAATACGTGCTGGCGGTGGCCGCCACCATTGGTCAGCATCTGGACCGCTATGCCGTGGTGGTCAACAAGTCGACGGTGCCGGTCGGCACCGCTGATCGCGTGCGCGCGGCGGTCGCGGCCGAGCTGGCTGCGCGCCATGCCGCGGTCGAGTTCGATGTGGTGTCCAATCCCGAATTTCTGAAGGAAGGCGCCGCGGTCGACGACTGCCTGCGCCCCGACCGCATCATCGTGGGCGCGTCGAGCGCGCGCGCCGTGGCGGTGCTGCACAAGTTGTACGCGCCGTTCAATCGCAACCACGATCGGATGGTGGTGATGGACGAACGCTCGGCCGAACTGACCAAATACGCCGCCAACGCGATGCTGGCGACCAAGATCAGCTTCATGAACGAGATCGCGAATATCGCCGAGCGGGTGGGGGCCGATGTCGAGCTGGTGCGGCAGGGCATTGGTTCGGATCCCCGGATCGGCTATCACTTCATCTATCCCGGTGCCGGCTACGGTGGGTCGTGTTTCCCCAAGGACGTCCAGGCATTGGAGCGTACGGCACACAGTCACGGCTACGAAGCACGTCTGCTCGGTGCCGTCGAGGCGGTCAATCGGCAGCAGAAGACCAAGTTGTTTGAATTGATCTCGCATCACCTCAACGGCGAGCTGGCGGGAAAGACGGTCGCGTTGTGGGGGTTGGCGTTCAAACCCAATACCGACGATATGCGCGAGGCCCCCAGCCGCCATCTCATGGAGGCGTTGTGGGACGCAGGAGCGAAGGTTCGCGCGTTCGATCCGGAGGCGCGGGAGGAGACGCGCCGGCTGTACGGCGAGCGTGACGACCTGGTGCTCTGCGAACACGCTTACGACGTCTTGCAAGGCGCCGACGTGCTGGTGGTGGTCACTGAATGGAAGGCTTTTCGCAGTCCGGATCTTGCGCGTATCCGCGCGGCGCTGGCCGAGCCGGCCATCTTTGACGGCCGCAACCTGTATGACCCGGCTGCTGTGGAAGAGGCTGGCCTGGCGTACTACGGCATTGGCCGCGGCCGCAGCCTGCAGATTCGACGATGAGCACGCCGGGCGATGCGCTCGAGCGCCGGCTGGACGAGATGGAGGTCAAACTGACCTTCATCGATGAGGCAGTGCAGGCACTCACGGCGGCGGATGTCGACCAGTCGCAGCGCATTGCGGCACTTGAACGGGCGTTGCGCGACATGCGTGGTGAACTGTCGTCGATGCGCGTGGCGCAACCCGACGATCCCCACAACGAGCCACCGCCACCACATTATTGATCCACCACCGTCCACGGAACACCAGCATGGCCGATTCCCTGCGCGATCAGCTGCTCAAGAGCGGCATCGTGAAACAGGTTCAACAGGACCGCGTCCGCGAGCCGCAGCGCCCGGGCTCGCCGAAGCCCGGCAAACCCGCCCACAAGGGTGGCAAGCCGCATGCACGTCCCCCGGCGGCGCGATTGCCGAACCAGAGTCAGGAGGATATCGATCTGGCCAAAGCCTATGCGATGCGCGCACAGACCGAAGCCAGCGAACGCAAGCGCCTCGAGCAGGAAGCGGCCGAGCAGGCCCGACTGCGGCGTGAGCGCAAGCAGAAAATTCAGCAGCTGCTCGATGGCAAGACGTTGAACAAGGCCGAGGCCGACCAGCCGCGCAATTTCGAATACGGCGGCAAGATCCGTCGGGTGCATGTCGATGCGGCGCAACTGGCGGCGCTCAACGCCGGCGAGTTGGGTGTGGTGCAACAGAGTGGTCGCTACTTGCTGGTCAGCCGCGAGATTGCCGAGCAGGTGCGCGCCATCGATCCGCACCCGGTGGCGCTGCTGGTTGAGCCGGGTGCCGCCGGCGTGGGCGACGATGGCGTGCCCGATGACCTGATGTGGTGATCGCGATCGCTGCCTGGCGAAATCGTCGGCCAGATCAAAAACGCCCGGCCATGCCGGGCGTTTCTGGTTGAGCGATCGTGATGCGGTTTAGTTCGTGGGAGCGTCCGGCATGTCGAGCCCGCTGCGTGCCAGCGCCGGATGGTCCCAGCCATTCTTCGGGCGGAAGCGGTCGCCGTAACGCCGGGCCAGCTGCTCGAGTTTTGCCTTGAGCTTGTCGACGCCCTCGCTGCGGGCGTACTGGATCGGGCCGCCGCGGAACGGTGCGAAACCCGTGCCGAAGATCACGCCGGCATCGAGCAGGTCGTCGTCGTCGACCACGCCGTCGGCAAGGCAGGCGATGGCCTCGTTGACCATCGGCAGGATCATGCGCTCCTGCAGGTCCGGCGGCATCGCATAATCCTTGTCGACCTCGGGCTTCTGCGGCTTGCCGTCCTGCCATACATAAATGCCTTGGCCGTCCTTCTTGCCACGCTTGCCCGCGGCGAGCTTGTCATCCAGCCCCGGCGGCACATCCAGCCCGAGGAACGGGGCAAGCTCCTTGCCAACCGACGCGCAGACATCCAGACCCACCGTGTCAGCCAATTCGATCGGCCCCATCGGCATGCCAAATTTCTTCGCCTCGCGGTCCAGCACCGTGCCTGGCACGCCCTCGCTGTACAGGCGCATCGCCTCCAGCAGGTACGGCATCAGAATGCGGTTGACCAGAAAGCCCGGTGTGCCCTTGACCGCGACGGGCAGCTTGCCGATCGCCTTGCAGAACGCCAGCGCGCGTTTCTCGATGGCCGGGTCAAGCCGATCGTGTCGCACCACTTCGACCAGGGGCATCTGTGCCACCGGGTTGAAGAAGTGCAGGCCGAGAAAACGCTGCGGCGCGGTGAGGTTCTTGCGCAGTTCGTCCAGCGGAATGCTGGAGGTATTGCTGGCGAGGATCTCGTCGGCCTGAAACTGCGGTTCGATCTTCGCGTACAGCTCGCGTTTGGCTTCGGCGTTCTCGTAGATCGCCTCGATCGCCAGATCGGCCGAAGCCACGCCGCCGCCGTCGACATCGGCGCGCAGCCGGCGGACGGCGGCCTCGATCTTCTCCGACGTCTTCAGTTTCTTGTCGTACAGCTGGCGCGCCCGATCCAGTGCAGGCTGGATGTATTTCATCTCGCGATCCTGCAGGGTTACCTCGAAGCCCTTGAGTGCGGCCCACGCGGCAATGTCGCCACCCATCACGCCGGCACCGACTACATGCACATGCTTGATGCCATGATTGGTGCCGCCGCCATGGCCCTTCAACCGTTCCTGCAGGAAGAAGATGCGGATCAGGTTCTGCGCGGTCGGCGTTTTCGCCAGCTTCGCCACCGAACGTGCCTCGAGCTTCAGTCGTTGCTGGATGCTGGAGCCGCCGCGCTTCCACACGTCGATCATCGCGAACGGGGCGGGGTAGTGCTCGCGGCGTACC
>DHXA01000011.1:18865-23520 GCA_002413455.1 Rhodanobacter sp. UBA5168
CCCAGGCCTTGGCTCGCTGTGCGAACGGGCGCGACGGCGCGTGGCGCAACAGCAGCCGCGCTTCGGCCAGCAGTTCGTCGGGCCGTGCAACACGGTCGATCACGCCCAGGCCGAGTGCGCGCCTGGCTGACAACGGCTTGCCGGTAAGCATGATCGGCAGCGCTTCGGTGGCCCCGATCAGGCGGGGCAGGCGCGCGGTGCCGCCCCAGCCGGGATGGATGCCGAGCATCACTTCCGGCAGCGCGATCCGGGTCTTGTCGTCATCGGCGGCGATACGGTGGCGACAGGCAAGGATCAGCTCGGTGCCGCCACCCATGCATGCACCGTGGACAGCGGCCACCGTCGGGCAGGGCAGGCGCGCCAGCGATTCGTAGATACGCTGACCGTGCTCGATGTTCTCCAGCACGGTGTCGTGTCTGGCGTATTCGACGAATTCCTTGATGTCGGCACCCACCGCAAATCCCGTCGGTTTGGCCGAATGGACAATGACGCCAGCGGGCTTGTCGATCGCCAACCGCTCGACAATCTGCTCAAGCTCATCCAGCACCGCGCGCGAGATCGCGTTGACGCTGCTGTTGGCGCGGTCCAGGGTCAGCGTGACAACACCGTCGTCGCCTTCGCTGGTCTTCCAGTGGTTGAAGCGCAATCCTTCGAACATGGGGATAAAGGCGTGGTGGAGGAAGCCTGAACCATACCGTTCCGCCGCCTTGATTGCGAGATGTGACGGGCTTGCTTGACCGGGCCGTGGCGCCAGTGTGAAATCGGCCAACCCAGCGAGTGGCGGCCTGCGAAACCGGTCGATCGGAGATCGGGCCTCGGGTTGGCACTTGCTGGACAATAGGAGCGACGCATCGTGGTTCAATGGGCCACGCAACGGCCGGGCAGCCCCCGACAGGCCAGTTAATCGTTGGCGTGACGATTTCATCTGGTATTACCGCCGACGCAGGACGGGGACGCAATGACTTCCGCAATGGCCTCCGCCCCACCGCAAGCCGGTGCCGAGATTTTCGATCGAATCCTTGCCGCCCCCAGCGGGTTGGTCGTGCTGGACAGCAAGGATGTCCACGCACTGATCGGCCAGTTCCGCGCGCTTGCCCGGCACACCGGCCAGGCCGTGTACCTGTGGCAACCGGACACCGGCCTGGGCAGCTTGCGCGATGCACATGCGCGGGTGCCGGATTGCCAGCGGCTGGGCAACGCGTTGCGTTACATGCAGCAGAGCATGCATTTCGGCGTTTATTTCCTGCTCGGGCTCGAGCTGCCGTTGTCGGCGATGGATGCCACCTTGCTGCGCCAGCTCGCCCGTGCGCCGAAGGAGCACCTTCGGCGCGTTGTGCTGATTGATGCCCCGGTGGCATTGGTCGAGCATCTGGGCGAACTGGCCGTGCACCTGAGCAGTGAGGACAGCCAGCCCCGCCGCCTGCGCCTGCGCGATGGCCGCTGGCTGTCATGAGGTCCACAAGCCCATGAACTCCGGCATCCTCGTGGTGGCAGCGCAGCGCGAATTGCGCCGCAGCCTGTTCGACGCGCTCGATCAGGCGGGCTACTCGCATATCCACAGCGCGCGCGACCTGCAGCATGCCGCGATCCTGCTCGAGGGACGCCCGCCGCTGCCGCCTCTGCAGTTGATGGTGGTGGTGTTGACCGGCGATGAGCAGCAAGCGCGCAACAGTTTCGAGCAATTGCGTCGCCTGCCTGGCGGAACGGATACGCCGCTTGTTGCGGTCCTGGCCGAAGAGGCCTCACTCAGCCCCGCAGACTTGCCACCAGGAGTCGCCGACTGGCTTTCGGCCGCACAGATCGGCAGCGAACTGGTGCCGCGCTGGCGGCGTTTCCTGGCGGGCAAAAAGGCCCCGTCCAAGGCGACTGCCTTGCCGGCCGCCGGAGTGCTGGAGGATTACCGCTACGCGTTCGAGGAAGGCGACAGCGAATGGCTGATTGCCGATGCGCAGACCCACCGCCTGCTCGAAGTCAGCCCGACGCTGGCCCGCCACAGCCGTTTGCATACCAGTCAATGGGAAGGTCTGGCGCTGTCCGACGTGCTGCGCTTCGAAGGCATTGCGATCGGGCAGGTGCTGGCCGATGCCGACCGCAACTGGTATCCGTGTCAGCGCAAGTCGTCGCAGGGTGTGGACACCGGCCAGGCGAGCGTGCGGCACATACGGCACGCCGGGCGTGATGCGCTGGCGTTGATGTTCCGCAGCGATCGTGCGGATTTGCGCGCGGAGGCTGCGCTGTCGCTGCTCTCGCGGATATTTGCCTCGACCAGCGGTGTCGATGCGCAGATCGCGGCAGGCCGCCTGTTGTTCGACGAACTGGGTCTGGACTACCTCGCCCTCTGGTCCGCGCGCAAGGATGGCGCCGACACCCCGGCCCAGCTCTTGCAGCTATGGAACGGCGGGGAACCGGCATGGCCGCCAGCGCAGCTGCAGAGCTCCCTGCAACTCGTCTTGGCCGGCAAACCGATGTTGTACCGAACCGACGCAAAACGGCTGGCGCCGGTCGACCCGCTGCTGCAGCAACTCGATCTGGCCGGGTTTGCCGGATTGCCGCTGTACGACGAACGCCACACCGTGCTCGGCGCGATGCTGGCTGGCAGCCGCAAAGGCTTCGGCGAGATGGGCATCGTCGAGCCGGTATTGCGCTGTGCCGCGGCCCGTTTCGCCCAGGTGCTGGAGCTGGGGCGCACCCGCGAACAGGGTCGTGCCGAGGGCCTGGTCGATGCCTTGACCGGCTTGCCGAATCGCTTGCTGTTCAACGACCGGCTGGACACCATCATCCGCGAGGCGACCCGTAACGGTGAATGCTTTGCGGTGTTGTTCGTCGACCTGGACCGCTTCAAGGCGATCAACGACACCTATGGCCATGCTGCCGGCGACCAGGTGCTGCGGGTGGTTACCCAGCGCCTGTGCAGCAGCATCCGTGCCTCCGATACGGTCGCACGTTATGCCGGCGACGAATTTACCATCGTGTTGCGGCACATCGTGAAGAACGATGACGTGTCACGCGTGGCCGAGAAGATCGTGCAGGTGATGGAGACGCCGCTGTACCTCGACGACGGCACCGAGTTGCAGGTGACCGCATCGATGGGACTGAGCTTCTTCCCCGATGACGCGGGCGATGCGCAGACCCTGCTCAAGCATGCCGACGAGGCGATGTATGCAGCCAAGCATCTCGGCCGCAACAATTTCCAGATCTATGAAGTAAGCCCGGAGTACGCCCGCGAGCACGGCATGGCGTTGAAGAGCCGTCTGCGCCATGCCGAGGGCAACGGTGAGTTGCGGGTGGTCTACCAGCCGCAGGTCAACACCGAGACCGAGGACATCGTGGGGATGGAGGCGCTGGTGCGCTGGGAGCACCCCGAGCTCGGCATGATCAGTCCGGCAGTTTTCATTCCACTGGCTGAAGAGAGCGGGCTTATCGTCTCGATCGGCGAGTGGGTGATGCGCACGGCCTGCCGTCAGGCCAGGGAGTGGGAGCAGCGCTACGGGCTGCGCCTGCGCCTCGGCGTGAACCTGTCTGCCGTGCAGCTGATGGAGCCCCATCTGATGGAAACCGTGGCCACGGTGCTGCGTGAAACCGGCTTCGATCCCACCTTGCTGGAAATGGAGATCACCGAAAGCGTCAGCATCAAGGCTGCGCCGAACCTGGTCGACAACCTGCATGCACTGCATCGCATGGGCTGCCATATTGCCATCGATGATTTCGGCACTGGCGCCGCCTCATTGGACTATCTGCGCCGGCTGCCTGCCGACCGCATCAAGATCGACCAGAGTTTCGTGCGCAACATCGGGGTCGACCCCGACGACGAGGCGATCGTGCGCGCCACCATCGAAATGGCCCACCGGCTCAAGCGTGCGGTGGTGGCGGAAGGCGTGGAGATCGAACAGCACTTGCAGTTCCTGCGCGCGCACGGCTGCGATGAACTGCAGGGTTATCTGTTCTGCCGTCCGCTGCAACCGATCAGCTTCGACAAACTGCTGGCCGAACGCCAGCGCCTGCTGGAAGGGCGAACCACCGAACCGGCTTGAGCCGCTGGTGGCCGCCCCCATAACTGACTCCTGCCCGCCATGGGTTCGGGGGTGCCGGCCAGGCATGACAACCGGCCAACAGGCTGTACGTTATGGTGGGTGACACTTCTTAGAAGCTGAACTCGGGCGCCGAACTGCGGTCTGAGCGCCGCGTTCAGTTCAAAACAAGCTTCCGCAGCGGATGACGGCATTGACGACGGATACGGCCCGGATGGGCGAAAACGAACTGGATCGCGCGCTGGTCGAGCGGGTGCAGAGCGGGGACAAGCGGGCTTTCGACCTGCTGGTGCGCAAGTACCAGCACAAGGTGATCGGGCTGGTATCGCGCTATGTGAGAAGCCATGCCGAATGCGAGGACATCGCACAGGAGTCGTTCATCCGGGCGTGGCGGGCGATCGGCTCGTTCCGCGGCGACAGCGCTTTCTATACCTGGCTTTACAAGATCGCGGTGAATACCGCCAAGAACCATCTGGTGGCGATGGGGCGGCGTCCGCCGGCCGGAGATATCGACGCCGACGATGCCGAGTTCATGGCGGGTGCCGAGCGCATGCACGACAGCGCCACGCCCGAGCGCGAGCTGATGCGCCAGGAAATTGAACAATCCGTGTTTTCCACTGTCCAAGC
>DHXA01000142.1 GCA_002413455.1 Rhodanobacter sp. UBA5168
GTGAACATCGGCGACATGCTGCAACGGCTGAGCAACCATGTGTACCCGTCCACTTCGCACCGGGTGGTCAATCCGCGGAACGAGAACGCGCGCAAGCCGCGCTATTCGGTGCCGTTCTTCCTGCATCCGAACCCGGACGTGGTGCTGGATCCGCTCGATTCGTGCATCACGGCGGATAATCCGCGCCGCTACGACACCTCGATCAGCTCGCACGAATACCTGCTGCAGCGCCTGCGCGAAATCAAGCTGATCTGATGCGTCGGCCCAGCTTCTAAGCCATCCAGAAGAACACGGCGGTCATTCGCTTGGTCGCCGTTTCCAAGCCCCAGTACGCGGTGGCGCTGTGGATCAGGTTGGCCTTGTAGAGCAGCAGCCGGTTGAAGCGATGTACCACGCGCACGTCCTCGATGAATGCATTCGGCTGCACGAAGCGGTTACCCAGCGCCTCCGCCAGATTGCGATACGGCGGCATCACGATGTTGCCGCCGAGCTGGCCGCCTGGCATGCGCTGGCGAAAGAAGCTGGTGCCGCACTGGCTGGGCACGTCCGGATTGAGATACAGCACGGCGGCGTAGCGGCAAAGATTTGTTGAATCGGTATGCGGCTTGACTGCGCCTTCGACCGATCCCACCACCTGCACGCAATTGTGGTTGAGCCGGATGCCTGCCTCGGTCTGCTCGACCCAGACTTTTTTTGCGCCCGTCAGCAGACAGACCTTCGCGTCCAATGCGCTCAGCTCTTCGTCCAGCAAGGCGGGCGTGGCGCGCATGCCAGGCCACACTTCGGCGGTGTAGGGATAACCCAGTTCCCAATCGGTCTTGGCCAGGCAACGCGCACGTACTTCAACGGCATTCGGCAGCGCATCATCCAGCACCCAGTAGTCGCGGCCCTCGACGGGTTTGCGATAAGGCAGCGGGCGCATCTGGGTCGGGAACAGGGACATGGTGCGAGAGCCGTGGACGAATGTGCGAGCAACAGTAGCTGATGCGACGGTGCGACTGCCGGCGGCAGCGCGAGCCAGTCTAGATATGGGTGTTGCGATAGCGTTTCGATTCCCGCGCGGAAAGCCGGAGCGCCAGCCGATCCGGCATCAACTGGACAAGCGTCTTGATGGCGCGATTGACCCGGCCCGGAATGTAAACGGCATCACCGCGTTCCACCGCAGCAATACCCTGGCGCACCACCTTTTCCGCACTCAGCCACATGAAGGCGGGCAGCTTGTCCATCTTGTCGCGGGTGCGGGTGACATCGTGGAACTCCGACCAGGTGAAGCCAGGACAGAGTGCGCAAACGTGCACCCCGGAACCCTGGTTCTCCAGCGCCAGCGATTGCGAAAACTTGATCAGGTACGCCTTGGATGCCGCGTACAGCGTATGTCCTGCCGGGCCGGGGACATGTCCGGCAAGCGAAGCGACATTGATGATGCGGCCACGACCACGCTGGCGCATGCCGGGCAACAATCGCCACGCCAGCTCGGTGGGAGCCGTGAGCAGCACCTGCAGGAAGTCTGCATGCGTCGTCCAGTTGTTGGCCTCAAACGTACCCGGCACCCCGTACCCGGCGTTGTTGATCAGCCAGTCGACCTGCAGGCCACGTTGCTCCAGCATGTCGCAAAGCGTTTGCGGCGCGGCTGGATCGGCTAGGTCGTAGGTCAGCGCGGTCGCCTGGATGCCGTGCCGGCCGCGCAGTTCGTTGGCGAGGGATTCCAGTCGGTCGGTACGACGCGCGGTCAGTACCAGATCGTGGCCGAGCGCGGCCAGTTGTCGGGCGAACGCGGCGCCAATGCCGGAGGATGCGCCGGTGATCAGGCTGAGTGGACGGGGCATTGTCATGAGGCATTCCGAATCGGGAATCGGCATTCTTGACCGAGCCAACTCCTCAACGCCAGCCATCCGGCGGTTTGCCGATAGCTGGAGCCGCCGGGTAAGCTCGCGGTTTGATCGCAGCGGAAGCAGACCATGCGCAAGAAATTTGTCGCGGGCAACTGGAAAATGCACGGTAGCCGGTCGATGGCCACCGCGCTGGTGAACGACATTGTTGCCGCCAAGCCGGATTCCATTGACGTCGCTGTGTTTCCGCCGTTTCCCTACCTCGCCGAACTGGCCTGGCAGCACGCCGAGGCGGGGCTGGGCATCGGTGCGCAAGATGTCAGCGAGCATCTGGGGCAGGGTGCCTACACCGGCGAGGTTTCCGCGGCCATGCTGGCGGATGTCGGCGCGCGTTGGGTGCTTGTGGGCCATTCCGAACGCCGCCAGTATTGCGGCGAAGACGATGGGCTGGTTGCGCGCAAGTTTGCCGCGGCGTGCGCTGGCGGCCTTACGCCGATTCTGTGCATCGGCGAGACGCTTGAACAACGTGAAGCCGGCGAAACCGAGGCCGTCATCGCGCGGCAGCTGCAGGCGGTGGTGTCAACCAACGGCATCACCAGTTTCGATACCGCGGTGATCGCCTATGAACCGGTCTGGGCGATCGGTACCGGTTGCACCGCCAGCCCGGAGCAGGCGCAGCAGGTGCATGCCTTCATTCGTAGCCAACTGGAAAAAGAAGATGTTATGATTGCACGGCTGACCCGACTGCTTTACGGCGGCAGCGTCAAGGCGGCCAATGCCGCGGAATTGTTCGCGCAGGCGGATGTGGACGGAGGACTGATCGGCGGTGCCTCTCTGACCGCCTCTGACTTCCTTGGAATCTGCGCCGCGGCGCATCAGGCGCTACAGGCTCAATAGAAAACCTATGTTCGTCATTTTCAGCGTGTTTTACATTCTGATCGCTGCGGCGATGATCGTGCTGATCCTGCTGCAGAACGGTGCAGGCGCCGACGCTGGCTCGGGCTTCGGCGGTGGTGCATCGGCTACGGTTTTCGGTGCGCGTGGTTCGTCCACATTCCTGACCCGCGCCACCGGGGTGCTCGCTGGGCTGTTCTTCCTGCTCAGCTTGGGCATGGGTATCTACCTGCACGGCAACGGCGCACCCCACAGCAACGTCAATGATTTGGGCGTCATGGGGACAATCGCCGAAAAACCGGCTGCCGCGAAGGCTGTACCCGTGACACCGACGGGTTCAGAGGTTCCGTCGGCATCAACCAACAACGCCGTACCGGCTGCGTCGCCGGCGGCAACCCCCACCCAGAACCAGGGTGAGGTGCCGGCGGCCACACAGCCTCCGGCCAAGCACTAAGCAACACACCTGCCCAGGTGGCGGAACTGGTAGACGCACTACCTTGAGGTGGTAGCGACGCAAGTCGTAGGGGTTCGAGTCCCCTCTTGGGCACCATGACACCGTTTGAGGACGTCCGATAGAGTCCAAAAACACAATGAAACCCGCCACTTGCGGGTTTTTTTGTGCCTGTAGCGTGCAAGGCAGTCCAATTCAGTGCAGTGGAATACCCCCTCTTGTGGGGGTACAGTTGGGGGTACGGGCAGCAAATCGGCTGCCGGCCAGCACGGGATACCCCCAAAATACCCCTGTCAGACGTTGCCATTCGCAAGGCCAAGCCAGCCGCCAAGCCGTACAAGATGGCGGACGGTCGAGGCCTGTTTCTGCTGGTGAAGCCGACCGGCTCCAAACTGTGGCGCTGGAAGTACCGGATAGACGGGCGCGAGAAACTGCTGGCGCTGGGCGCGTACCCCGATGTTTCCCTGACCGCTGCCCGTAACGCCTGCACCGACGCCCGCAAGCTATTGGCGAACGGCACCGACCCCGGCGAGGTGCGCAAGGTGGTCAAAGCTGAACGGATCGAGGCGGCAGCCGTGGCGTCCGATACCTTCGAGGCAGTGGCTCGCGAATGGATGGCACGGCAAGACGTGGCCGAAGTGACGGCCAACAAGACACGCTGGATTCTGGAAACCTTCCTGTTTCCTGAGATTGGCAACCGGCCCATTGCCGAGGTGACGGCGCGCGAGCTGCTGGACGCGCTGCGCAAGGTCGAGGAAAGCGGCCGACTGGAAAGCGCCAAGCGGGCCAAGATCAAGGCCGGGCAGGTGTTCCGCTACGCCATGCTGGAGGGCAAGACGAACACCGACCCGACCGCCAGCCTGCGCGGCGCGCTCAAGCCCCCCAGCGGCAAACACCATGCCGCCGTGACCGATCCAGCCCGCATGGGGGAGCTGCTGCGGGCTATTGATGGCTTCACCGGGCAACCCGTGACGCTGGGCGCGCTGAAACTGGCCCCGCTGGTATTTGTGCGGCCCGGCGAGCTACGCCATGCGGAATGGGCGGAGTTCGATCTGGACGGCGCTATCTGGCGCATCCCCGGCGAGAAAATGAAGATGAAGGCGCCGCACCTTGTGCCGCTGTCGACGCAAGCCCTGACGATCCTGCGCGAGCTGCACGCCTTTACTGGCGGCGATCGCTATGTATTTCCCGGCCTGCGCACGGCATCCCGTCCCATGTCGGAAAACACCGTGAACGCCGCGCTGCGACGGCTTGGCTATTCGGGCGAGGAAATGACCGGCCACGGCTTCCGCAGCATGGCCGCTACCCGATTGAATGAAATGGGCTGGAACGCGGACGCCATCGAGCGCCAGCTTGCCCACGCCGAGTCCAACAAGGTACGCGAGGCATACACGCACGCCGCGCAATATCTGGACGAACGCACCCGCATGATGCAGGCATGGGCCGATTATCTGGACGCCCTACGGGAAGGCGGTAAAGTCATCCCGATTCGCAGCAAGGTAAGCTGATCCCTTGAAACGCCGCGCCTAGGCTGATCCCCGAAAACCCGGACACCCTGCCGGGCTGGCGCGGCAACTCACTGCAGGGGCGTGAGGGTACGCATGAACGTAAAGGCGTTTCTCGCCAAGGAAGACGGCGATTTCGTGAGTCTCCACGAAGTGCTGCAGGGCATGATGCGGGCCAACAATTGCACGTATCAGGAAGCCGCGATCACGCTTCTGCGACTAAAACAATCGGGAGTTCCCCC
>DHXA01000096.1 GCA_002413455.1 Rhodanobacter sp. UBA5168
CGCCTTGAAAATTTTTATAAAGAGCAGGTAGTTGCCAAGCTCACCGAGCAATTCGGCTACCAGAACGTGATGCAGGTTCCCCGCATCACCAAGATCACGCTGAACATGGGCGTGGGCGAAGCTGCGGGCAACAAGAAAGTGCTCGAGAACGCCGTGGCCGACATGGCGAAGATCGCGGGCCAGAAGCCGATCACGACCAAGGCGCGCGTTTCCGTAGCCTCGTTCAAGATCCGCGATGGCTGGCCGATCGGCTGCAAGGTCACCTTGCGTCGGGCGCAGATGTTCGAGTTCCTCGATCGTCTGATCAACATCTCGCTGCCGCGCGTGCGCGACTTCCGTGGTGTGTCGGCGAAGGCGTTCGATGGCCGCGGCAACTACAACTTCGGCATCAAGGAACAGATCATCTTTCCTGAGATCGACTTCGACCAGGTTGATGCGCTGCGTGGCATGGATATCTCCATCACCACCACCGCCAAGACCGATGAAGAGGCGAAAGCCTTGCTGGCAGCGTTCAGCTTCCCGTTCCGCAACTGATAGGCGCGTAATCCATGGCCAAGACATCAATGGTGAACCGCGATATCAAGCGGACCAAACTCGTCAAGAAGTACGCTGCCAAGCGCGGTGAACTGAAGGCGATCGTGCTGAGCTCCACCGCTTCCTACGAGGAGAAGATGGAGGCGCAGACCAAGCTGCAGAAGCTGCCGCGCGATGCCAGTCCGGTGCGTCAGCGCACCCGTTGTGCATTGACAGGGCGCCCGCGCGCGGTCTACGCAAAGTTCGGCCTGGGTCGCAACAAACTGCGCGAAGCAACCATGCGCGGCGACGTGCCGGGTCTGCGCAAGGCCAGCTGGTAATTGGTAATACAAGAGCCGGAATCGCTCGCGGGGCGCAAGCGTCACGAGCGGTTCACCAGGTTGCTTCAACGAGCAGCCGCTGATGCGACTACCGCATCGATATTCGCTAAAACCTGAAAATGCTGATATAGTCGGCGGTCTGCGCAAGGCAGGCCGGCATATGTCGGCTCACAATTTGATTGATTTCCGGTTTTATCGGATATCGGTGCACTCTGAAGGATGTTTTCATGAGCATGACTGATCCCATCGCCGATCTGTTCACGCGCGTCCGCAATGCCCAGGCCATGGGCAAGCCGACCGTGCGTATGCCGTCGTCGAAACTGAAGTTGGCGATCGCCAACCTTCTCAAGAACGAGGGCTACATCCTCGACGCCAAGACTTCCGCTGAGGAAGGCAAGCCGGTGCTCGAGCTCAAGCTCAAGTATTTCGAGGGCCAACCGGCTATCGAGACCATCTCCCGTGTCAGCCGGTCCGGCCTGCGTGTATATCGCGGCAAGGACGAACTGCCGAAGGTCCTCGGTGGCCTGGGTATCTCGATCATCTCGACGTCCGCTGGTCTGTTGACCGATGCGCAGGCCCGTGCCAAGGGCCTGGGCGGCGAAGTCATCGGCCAAGTGGCATAAGGAGTCTTTCGATGTCACGTGTTGCCAAACAACCAATTTCCCTGCCGAAGGGTGTCGAGCTGACTGTCGGTAACGACAACATCTCCGTCAAGGGCCCCAAGGGCACGCTGACCGTGCATCACCTGCCGGGCGTCACCGTCACCGTCGACAATGGTGTGGCCAGCATCAGCCTTGCCGAGGGCACCGACGACAAGTTCGGCGGTACTGCCCGCGCACTGCTGGCCAATATGGTCACCGGTGTTTCCACGGGTTACGAGCGCAAGCTTGAGCTGGTCGGGGTGGGTTACCGCGTTGCCATGCAGGGCAAGTCGCTGAACCTGAGCCTGGGCTTTTCCCACCCGGTGGTTTTCGAGGCGCCGGAAGGCATCAGCATCGAAACCCCGACGCAGACCGAGGTCCTGATCAAGGGCACGGACAAGCAGGTTGTGGGTCAGGTGGCGGCCAAGATTCGCGGCTTCCGTCCACCGGAGCCCTACAAGGGCAAGGGTGTGCGTTATGCCGGTGAGAAGATCACGCTGAAGGAAGCCAAGAAGGCGTAATGCGGGTCCCTTCGCGAAAGTCTGGCCATTCATGGCCAGGCTCTCCAAAAAGAGCCCAAGCACAAGCCGATCCGCTTTCGAGGAACTAACGATGAACAAGAACGAAAATCGCCTGCGCCGCGCCAAGTCCACGCGCTGCCATATCCGCAAGCTGGCCGTGGCGCGCCTGTCGGTGCATCGCACCGGTCAGCACCTGTATGCACAGGTGTTCGATGCTTCCGGCCTGAACGTGGTGGCTGCGGCTTCCACCGTGCAGAAGTCGGTTGCCGAGGGCCTCAAGGGCACCAAGAACCTGACCGCCGCTGCGGCGGTTGGCAAGGCTGTCGCCGAGCGTGCGATTGCCGCGGGTATCGAATCCGTGGCGTTTGATCGCTCCGGCTTCCGTTACCACGGTCGTATCAAAGCGCTCGCCGATGCGGCGCGCGAAGCGGGTCTGAAGTTCTAAGTATTTGCTCTACCCGGGATCAAGACATGCCTTCGGGTTCTTGATTTCCAAAGCGTCACCTACAACTCCAAGCGGCTCAGCCGCAAGCAAAGTCCCGGCTCGCCGGGCACATGGAAAAGAACATGTCTTCTACCGATCGCGAAAATTCCGACGGCTTGCTGGAAAAGTTGATAGCCGTCAACCGTGTGGCCAAGACCGTCAAGGGCGGCCGCCAGATGAGTTTCACCGCACTGACCGTGGTCGGTGATGGCGAGGGCAAAGTGGGTTTCGGCTATGGCAAGGCGCGTGAAGTGCCGGTTGCCATCTCGAAGGCCATGGAGCGCGCCCGTCGCCAGATGGTGAGCATTGAATTGAACAACGGCACGCTGTGGTACGCCATCAAGGCCAACCATGGTGCGGCCCGCGTGTACATGCAGCCGGCTTCGGAAGGTACCGGCGTGATCGCCGGTGGCGCCATGCGCGCCGTGCTGGAAGTGGTCGGTGTCAAGAACGTGCTGGCCAAGGCCGTCGGTTCGCGCAATCCGATCAACCTGGTGCGCGCCACCATCAAGGGTCTGCAGGCGGTTGCCTCACCCAAGAAGATCGCCGCCAAGCGTGGCAAGACCCTGGATGAGGTGCTCGGCAATGGCTAAGTCTCAACAAATCGCCGACAAGACTGTGCGCGTGCGCCTGGTCAAGGGCCTGCGCGGCGTGCAGGCGCGTCATCGCCTGAGCGTCAAGGCGCTGGGGCTCGGCAAGATCAACGACGTCCGCGACCTGAAGGACAGCCCGCAGGTTCGCGGTCTGATCAACACGGTCTATTACCTGGTCCGGGTCGAGGAGTAAGCATCATGCGTCTGAATACACTTAAGCCGAACGATGGTTCGCACAAGACGCGTCTGCGCGTCGGTCGCGGTATCGGTTCGGGCATGGGCAAGACCGCAGGTCGCGGTCACAAGGGTCAGCATGCCCGCGCGGGCGGCACCCACAAGTACGGTTTCGAGGGCGGCCAGATGCCGCTGCAGCGCCGGTTGCCGAAAGTCGGTTTCCGTTCGAAGAAAAAGGTCGAGAGCCAGGAAGTGTTCCTGTATCAGTTGGCCAACCTCAAAAGTGACGTGATCGACGTCGTTGCGCTGCATCAGGCTGGCCTGATCAACAGCCGCGCGAAGAAGGTCAAGGTGGTCCTGAAGGGTGAAATCGGCCGCGCGGTGAAGTTGTCCGGTCTGCTGGCTACGGCCGGCGCCAAGGCAGCCATCGAAGCTGCCGGCGGCAGCGTGGAGTAATTGACGGTGGCAGCAGCCAAGGGCAATGCACTCGGCAAGCTCGGCAAGCTGACGGAGCTTCGTCAGCGCATCTTCTTCGTGATCGGTGCGCTGGTGGTGTTCCGGCTTGGTTCGTTCATTCCGGTACCTGGCGTCAATCCCGAGGCGATGACCAGCCTGGTCAGTGGCAACGGCCTGATGGACATGTTCAACATGTTCTCGGGCGGCGCACTGGCGCGGTTCTCGGTGTTCGCGCTGGGTGTGATTCCGTACATCTCGGCGTCGATCGTGTTTCAGATGATGGGTTCGGTAGTGCCGAGCCTGCAGGGCCTGCGCAAGGAGGGCGAGGCCGGCAAGCGCAAGATGACGATGTATACGCGCTATGCCACGGTGGCCTTGGCAGCGTTCCAGTCGTTTGGTATTGCGGTGGCTTTGCAGGGACAGGTTGCGGCTGGTGGCGCGCCGGTGGTCTATACGCCTGGTTTCGGTTTCGTCATGTCATCCGTGGTCGGGCTCACCGCGGGCACCATGTTTCTGATGTGGCTTGGCGAGCAGATGACCGAGCGTGGCATCGGCAACGGTATTTCGTTGCTGATCTTTGCCGGCATCGTCGCTGGTCTGCCAGGCGCAGTGGTGCATACCCTGGGCATGGCCAGCAATGGTGAATTGTCGCTGATCAAGTTGTTGATGGTGTTTGGTCTCGCGCTAGCGGTGACCGCGTTCGTGGTGTTCATGGAGCGCGCCCAGCGGCGCATCACCGTCAACTACGCAAGGCGGTCAGGTGGGCAGAAGGCCTACATGAACCAGAGCTCGAATCTGCCGCTGAAGATCAATATGGCGGGTGTGATTCCGCCGATCTTCGCTTCGAGTCTGCTGATGTTCCCTGCGACGGCGATCAGCTGGTTCAGCACCGGACAGCAATCCCGCTGGCTGCAGGATCTGACGCAGTCGTTGAGTCCTGGCAATCCGCTGTATGAAATCGTGTTTTCAGTATTGGTGATCGGTTTTGCGTTCTTCTACACGGCGATTGTGTTCAACGCCGATGAAACCGCCGACAACCTCAAGCGATCGGGTGCGTTGATTCCGGGCATCCGCCCGGGCAAGGCCACGGCCAGTTACATTGATGCGGTGATGACTCGTCTGACCGGTGTCGGTGCGTTGTATCTGGTGCTGGTATGTCTGGTGCCATCGTTCATGCAACAGGCTTGGCATGTACCGTTTTATTTCGGTGGCACGTCGCTGCTGATCGTGGTGGTGGTGGTGATGGATTTCACGGCTCAGGTGCAGGCGCACCTGGTCAGTCACCAGTACGAAAGTCTGCTCAAGAAGGCCAATCTTCGCCGCGGCTGAGGCCACGGAGGATGGGTCAAAGTCGGGGAGTGGCGACACCGCGGTGTCGCAGGGCTTTCCAGTTAGGGTAATTCAGGTTAAAGTTGCGCGTTTACCGCGCACGAAACGCATCGGAGAAAGTACATCATGGCGCGCATCGCGGGTGTCAATTTGCCGGTCCAGAAGCATGTCTGGGTTGGTCTGCAGAGCATTT
>DHXA01000141.1 GCA_002413455.1 Rhodanobacter sp. UBA5168
CATTGAACCTGGGCAGCGGCACGATCACCGGCAATCTGAGCGCGACCAGCAACAACGGCGCGATCAGCCAGGCCGGCGCCCTCCGAGTAAGCGGTGCCAGCACCCTCAACGCAGGCACCCGAACCATCACGCTGACCACGGCAAGCAACGACTTCCAGGGTGCCGTCTCGGCGACCGGAGCCGGCGTGTCGATCACTGACGCCAACAACCTCGCGATGGCTGGATTGAATGATGGCGCGAACGGCGCGGTCAGCTTGATTGCCGGTGGTGTGCTCACCCTGCCGGCTGGTTCGATCAACACCGGTACCGCAAATCTGACGTTGACCTCCAGCGGTGGTTCGCTCACGACGCCCGGTGCCCTGAGCGGCGCCAACATATCGTTGAGCGGGCACGGCGGCGTGACATTGAACAGCAATGTGACTGCCTCGGGAATACTGAGCCTGGTCAGCGGAGCGGCCATCAACCAGGGTGCGGGCATCATCACCGCCGGCACATTGACTGGCAGCTCGGTGGGCAGCACGTCGCTCAATCAGGCCAACAAGATCGGTACGCTGGGCAGCTTCAGCGCGGCCAACTTCAGCCTGACCGACGCGCGGGCGCTGACGGTGAGCGGACCGCTGACGACGACGGGCAACTCGGGGAACATCAGCCTGACCACAACCAGTGGCGCGTTGGCGGTGGATACCAACCTTCGAGGCACTACCGTGGCACTCACCTCGGCGGCCAATCTGGCGCTGAGCCGCAACCTTGCCGCTACCACGGTAGCGCTGGTTTCCGGGGGCAACATCAGCCAGGGCGCAGGCATCATCACGGCGGGCACCTTGAGCGGCAGTTCGGTGGGCAGCACCACGCTCGGCGGGGCCAACATGGTCGGCGCGCTGGGCGGCTTCCATGCGACGAGCTTCGCGTTGACCAACGCGCAAACGCTGACGGTAACCGGTCCGGTCAGCGGCGGCGCCAGCACGACGCTGACCACGACAGCAGGCAATCTGGCGATCAACGGCGCTGTCAGTGGCACTGCCACGGCCTTGAGGTCGGCCGGCGCGATCAGTGAGGGAAACGGTGGCAGCATCACGGCGAGCACGTTGAGCGGTCAGTCGACCGGCTCGGCGATCTTGAACGGAACCAACCACGTCGGCACGCTGGGCAGCTTCAGCGCCGCGGGTTTCAGCTTGGCCAACGCGCAGGCGCTGGCGGTAACCGGTCCGGTCAACGGCGGTGCCAGCACGGTGCTCACAACCACGACGGGCAATCTGGCGATCAACGGTGCAGTCAGCGGCGCCACCACGACGCTGAACTCGGCCGGTGCGGTCAGCCAGGGCGCGGGTGGCGTCGTCACGGCGGCCACTTTGAACGGTCAATCGGTGGGTGCGACGAATCTCGCCGGCCCCAACCGCGTCAACACGCTGGGCAGTTTCAGTGCAGCAGGTTTCAACCTGACCAATGCGCAGGCGCTGGCGGTGCGCGGCCCGCTCAACGGAGGCGCCAGTACAACACTGACAACAACGGCCGGCGATTTGGCGATCAACGGTGCGGTCAGCGGCACCACCACGACGTTGAACTCGGCTGGCGCGATCAGCGAGGGTGCTGGCGGTGGCATCACGGCAAACCTGCTGACCGGTCATTCGATCGGCAACACCACGCTGGATGGCAACAACCACATCAACACGCTGGGCAGTTTCACCGCCGACTTCAGTCTGACCAACGCTCAGACATTGACGGTTGCGGGGCCGCTCGACGGCGGCCCCAGCGTGACGCTGACAACGACCGCCGGTGACTTGTTGATCAATGGCGCGATCAACGGCACGGCGACCACGTTGAAGTCGGCCGGTGCGATCAGCGAAGGGGCGGGCGGCAGCATCACGGCGGGCACGCTGAGCGGCCAGTCGGCTGGCGCCACGACCCTCAACGGCAACAACCACATCGGTACGCTGGGGAGCTTCAGCGCCGCAGGCTTTGGCCTGACCAATGCGCAGGCACTGACGGTGAGCGGCCCGATCACCGGCGGGGCCGGCACCGCGCTGACCACGACCGCCGGTGACCTGCTCATCAATGGCGCGGTGAGCGGCACCGGCACGACGTTGAAGTCGGCCGGTGCGATCAGCGAAGGTGCGGGCGGCGTCATCACCGCCGGGACCTTGAGCGGTCAGGCCGCAGGGGCCACCCTGCTCGGCAGCGCCACCCGGCGCGTCAACAACATGGTCAGCACGCTGGGCAACTTCTCGTCGCCAGCGGGCTTCAGCATGACCAACAACAAGACGCTGACGCTGGCCTCGGTTGCTGGCAGCGCATTCACGGTGAATGCCGGTACCTCGGCGTTCTATCTGTCGGTAACCAACGGCGACCTGTTCCAGCTCGGCACCACTCCGGTTTACGACGGCACGGGCGTATGGGGTTCGACCGGGCGCATCGGTTCGGCCTCCGCGCCGATCTATGTCGTGGGCACCGGCCTGCAGACGATTGCCGATATCGGCATGCCGCCGGCCTATTTCTACGCGGTGGACAGCAGCGGCAACCTGTTGCCTCTGGGCGGTGGCCTTGCCGTCAACGTACCGACCGCATCGGGAGCTGGCAGCGCGCAGAACGGCAACCACGGCGATTCGTATATCGATCCCAGCGTCATTACGGCCAATTACCGGTCGTACGGCATCGTGCCCTCGGGCGTGCGCCTGCCGGCCGATCAGCAGAGTGGTTGCGACCCCGACCAGCCCGATCAGACCGATTGCCAGGAGGACACCGTGGGCATGGTGGGCATGATGTTGAACGCTCGCCGATGAGGGCGACCAGACTCGGCGCGGGGATCCTGTTCTGGCTGCTGATGCCGAGCCTTGGCGCACCGGTCGCCGCGCAGATTGCTCCGCGCCTCACCGGTTCGGCCATCATCGATCAGCTTCAGGCAGCACAGCACCAACTCGCTGCCCGTGCCGCCAGCCTGCCGCATTCGAGCCTCGGCACGACCAGTCAACGGCTTGCCGATCTGGCTGATGGGTTGCGCAAGACGCTGGGCGGTGACGCAGCCAGGCCGATCGACATCATTGCCGCCGATGCCAGGGCAAATGCGTATCGCGCCTACGCCGTGGTCCAGCGGACGCAGGCATACCTGGAAGCGAGCAAGGGCTGCCTCGATGCCGACGCGAACGCGATGGCCGATGCGCTGGCCACCACGGTGGAACTTGTCGCTGGCGGCAGCGGCTCGGCCAAACTCCAACCTGTCGTCAATGGTGTTGAAACGCCGGATCATCGTCCGCTGTTCGTGCTGCGCAGCAGCGGCAAGGACAGGGCCTTCGCGCTGGTGGGTGCCAACCTGTTCGATGCGCAATGCGAGGATCCGGTGGTCACCGCAACCGACGGGCAAGGCAAACCGCAGAACGTGCAACCTCGCGTGACCGGCGTGCTGCCCAACCGGATCGAGCTGGCATTGGCCGATGCCGGCCAGCTTCAATCCGGCAGTTACGTGCTGCACGTCATGTCCCGACGCAAGGCATTTCTGGTCGGTTGCGCGGCGCAACCGGAGGCCATCGCGACCGTGCAGATCGCCGCCCCGGCGAAGATGTCGGTGAGCTATGCGCTGACGGCGACATGCGGCGTGGGCCATGGCGGCCAGGCGACGGAGCAGGTCCTGCCGCCGGTCACCGGAACGATGCCGGAAGCGAGCGGAAACGGCGCGGTTTCGCAGCGGATTGCGCTGGGCAATTGTGCCGAGCCGGTCAGCTATGCGATCAGCGCGAAGGTCACGTTCGGCGATGGCCACAGCGCATCGATCGGCCCGATCAGCCAGATCGCCTCGGCGGGCATCACGGCCGGCTTGCCGGGCGGGCTTTCGTTGAGCTGGGACCCGTCGGTACGCGAACTCTTCGTGCGCTCCGCGGCCAACAGCTGCAAGGGCGTCTACTGACCGGGTAGCGCGGCCGGATTCCGGCCGCGCAGGTTCTCATTCGTCTTCGGGGGTGCCGGATACGACCCGCAGCTCCGAGATGCCGCCGGGCGCCAGATCCTTCAGCAAATCCATGAAGTCCATGCCGACCAGACGTTGCGCACGGCGCAGCAGCAAGGGAACCGGGCTGGATGGCTCGTTGCGGCTGTAGTAATCGCACAGTTCGTCCAGCCGGCGCATGACATCCTGCGGGCCGGCAATCGCGCCGGTGGAAGCGCGGCCGCCGCCAGCATGGTCTTCGCCGACACCGCCCTCCTCAGGCGAGCCTTCCTGCGGCAGGCGCCGCGCGAGCTGCGGCTCCAGAAACTTCTTCAACTCGTAGATATCGCCGAGTAGATTCTTGAGATCCGGGCCGGCGGTACCGACGCGATCGTTGAAAATGGCATCGATGGCCTTGGCGTGTTCAAGCGACTCGCGGATGGCGGTGGTGACGGCGACCAACTCGTCCTCTGCGCAGTCCATGCAACAGGCTTCGATCTCCGTCATCGACGGTTCCGGGCCGCCATCCGATGCGGTGGTTTTCAACGTGCCGTTGGCAATACGAAGGGCGCGCAGGTCAAACCGCCCCAAACGCGGCGACTGCACGAAAGGTGTGGTACGAAAATAACGCAGCACTCCCTGCATGTCGCCGAGCGGTACCACCGAATTGACCCGCATCGTGGGATCGTTGTCGTCTTCGGCGTCCAGTTGCGGATGCACCGTCTCCCAGAAATGCTCCAGCAGCCCCCGGATCAGGCCAAGGCCCGCATTCCACCCAGGCATGCCTGAAGTGCGCATCCATGCGATGGTGAGGTGAACCGCCGCGCGCATGTCCTTGGATCGCCCCAGCACGGTCTCGGCCAGTTCCACGACCTTGTCCCAGTCCGGCTCTTCGGCGGCCTTGACGTTGTCGCCTATGGCACGCTCGGCTTTCGGTGCCGCGGCGCGCTCGAGTGCGAGAAATTCCGGATCGTATTCCAGATCATCTCCCGCTGGGGAGTCGTCTCCGATCGGTGCCAACAACGACTCAAGATTATATTGCGTCATGGGTTCGCACCGCCTTCCAGGAGTGATTTTCGCATTATCACAAATTATTGACACAAAACCAGTCATCAGGCCGATGCAAAAAGCGCCCGGTATTGCCGGTGGAGAAAATATGGCTGGCGGTTTGGCGACGGGCGGCGGATCTGGAGCGGTCGGTTGTCGCGATAATGCGGCGACAGATGAAATGCAGCTTGCCCGCAGGTCATGGCGACGAAGGGTGCGAGGTCGTTACGAGCTCAATCGGCCAAGACGGGTGGCGGGATGGATATGCCGAGTCGCGCATCCCGGCATGTCATGAGGCTTGCCTTCGACGTGATCGCTTCCAGCGCACCCAACGCCGCTCGGCCCATAGCAAACCGCGCCGCATCGGGCGGCGCAAGAAGGGCAGATCCTGGGCGAGCAGCAGCAGACCCAGGGGCAGCATCCACAAGCCGAGCACGGGCAGGATGCTGAAAATGCCTCCCACGATCAGGAAGAGGCCTGCGGGGATGCGTACCCAACGCGACGAAGGTTCGCGCAACCAGCGGATGCAACCGCCAAGCCCGTCGGGAAGCTCCTGTTCGATACGATCAAGCTGACGGTTCAGCCTTTCCTCGTCTTTTCCAACCATGCTTCTCCAGGTAACTTCAGTGCAAAAGCCGAGGCCTTCTGGTCAACCCGGATTCCGGTGACTTTAATGACGGGACAGGATTTGCCGTTGGTGGTTTCAACTCCAGCCTATTCCTCCGGCTCTTCCTCTTCCGTTGACGCCGGCGACGCGTAGTCGGGATCCTCCGAATCGCGCGCATGACGGATCGCATTTCGCAGACGAAGATCCAGCCGATCGAAGTTCAGCACGACCTTGTCCGAATGTACCGCTCTGACCGCCGAAACCGGCACCACGAAGTCGCCGGCATTCTCGATGTAGATCACCAATTCGGGCAAGCCATGGCGGATCTCCCGTACGGAACCGATGCCGTCCTCGCCATCGGAGACGAAAACCATGAATCCTTCGCTGATTTGTTCGCGCATGATGCAACCCCTGCGGCAGTTGAGCGGGACGATCTCGCGACGTGGTGGCGAAGGTGCGGAACGGACCGCACCGGGCTTTCGCGACGCAAGCGGATGGTGCATGGTGAGCACATCCGTCGTCTTGATGCGGTGAACGGCGAACTATCGTGCTGCTTCATGCAGTCGTCCGAGCAGTCTCTTCAGCGCGCAAAACGCCTGACCCAGGCGACATAGCTGTCCACGAAGCCCTGCAGTAATTTTCTGGTGCCGTCGTTGTTGATCGTGCCGTCGTCGGCGATCAGGTCATCCTTGAAGTGGATGAACACCTCCGGCTGGGCCAGCATCGGCACGTCGAGATAGACCAGGCTGTTGCGCAAATGCTGCTGCGCCAACGCCGCGCCGGTCGAGCCGATCGAGGTGCCGATCACCGCACCCGGCTTGCCGGCGAACGAGTTGGTGCCCCAGGGACGCGAGGCGATGTCGATGGCATTCTTCAGCACGCCGGGAACCGACCGGTTGTATTCCGGCGTGACGAACAGCAACGCATCGGCCGATTCGACATCCTTCTTCAGCCGGGTAGCCACGGCCGGGTACGCAGCGTCGAAATCCTGCGAATACAACGGCAGATCGTTGATCTGGATATGCCTGAACGCGAACTCGGCGGGCGCGAGTTTCTCCACCGCACGGGCAAGTCGGCGGTTGAATGAATCCGCACGCAGGCTCCCGACAAAAACGGCGATTTTCAACTGATTCATTTCCGGCTCCTTGGCAGGCTGGGGGGAAGAACTCGCGGCTCGCTGATCGTGAAGGCGCGACCCGTGCCGCAGCGGACCTCGCACCCGCCGCCATCGGGTCGCCAATGTATCGCCGGGATGCGTTAAAGACCGATGAATTCGTCACGTCCGACAAGGCATCAGCCGTCGCAGCGTGTACTCTTTGTGACTGGCCCCGGCGCCATCGTCTTCCGATCGACCTGACCAGTGAACGAGTCCATGCAAGCCATTGAAACCCTGATCGACGACGCCTTCGAGCGTCGCAACGCGCTGACCCAGAACGAAATCGAGAGCCATCTGCGACCTGCCGTCGGTCAGGTCATCGAGCTGCTGGAATCAGGCGAGCGCCGTGTTGCCGAGCCGGACGGCCGTGGCGGCTGGACCGTGAACCAGTGGATCAAGAAAGCGGTGCTGCTGTACTTCCGCATCAACGACAACCAGGTGGTCGATGGCGGCCCGGCATTGGCATTCGACAAGGTGCCGCTGCGCTTCGCCAACGGCGACGATGCCGAACTGCAGCAGCTCGGCGCGCGGGTGGTACCGGGCGCGCTGGTGCGTCGCGGCGCGCACATCGCGAAAGATGCGGTGTTGATGCCCAGCTACGTCAACATCGGCGCGTACGTCGGTGCGGGCAGCATGATCGACACCTGGGCCACGGTCGGCTCCTGCGCACAGATCGGCGCGGGCGTGCACCTGTCAGGTGGCGTCGGCATCGGCGGCGTGCTGGAGCCACTGCAAGCCAATCCCACCATCATCGAAGACAACTGCTTCATCGGCGCACGCTCCGAAGTCGTCGAAGGCGTGGTGGTGGAGCGCGGCAGCGTGATCGGCATGGGCGTGTTTCTGGGCCAGTCCACCCGTATCTACAACCGCGCCACCGGCGAAGTCAGCTACGGCCGCATTCCGGCCGGCAGTGTGGTGGTATCCGGCAGCCTGCCGGCGAAGGATGGCAGTCACAGTCTCTACGCCGCGATCATCGTCAAGCAGGTCGACGCGAAAACGCGCGGCAAGACCAGCATCAACGAGTTGCTGCGGAGCGGCGAATGAATCCCGTCGTGTATGGACTTCCGAATTGCGACACGTGCAAAAAGGCGCGCAACTGGCTCCTCCGTTTCGAGGTGACGCATGACTTTGTCGACTACCGCGCCAACCCGGTGTCCGCCGCGATGCTGAAGGGCTGGGCGCAGCAGCTGGGTGGCTGGGAGAAACTGGTCAACAAGGCGGGCACGACCTGGCGCAACCTGCTGCCGCAGCGCAAGAACCCCGGTAGCGATCCGGAGTGGACGCTGCTGCTGAAGGAATATCCCGCGCTGATCCGCCGTCCGGTAGTGGTGCAGCCCGATGGCACGGTAAGCGTGGGTTTCACCGACAACCGCTTCAAGAAACTGTTCGGATGCTGAGATGGCGATGCGGCTTTCCAAGATCCTATTGATGGCGGCGATCACGCTGTGGCTGGCGCTGGTCGCGTTCGGCAACATCACCGACTACGGCAGCAACCTGGCCTTCGTGCAGCATGTGCTGGCGATGGATTCGATCTTTCCCGATGCCAGTATTCATTACCGAGCGATCCATTCGCCGTTGCTGCAGCACGTCGCATACGTGCTGATCATCGCCACCGAAACGCTGGCCGCCGCGCTATGCGGGACCGGCGCATGGCGCATGTGGTCTGCGCGCTGCTCGCCGGCGGCGACGTTCCATCGGGCCAAGCGCCTTGTCATAGCCGGCCTCACGCTCGGCCTGCTGCTGTGGCTGGGCGGCTTCATGGCGATCGGGGGCGAATGGTTCGGCATGTGGATGTCCACTCCGTGGAACGGGCTGGCGAGTGCGTTCCGCTTCGTCGTGGTGCTGTGTCTTATACACATCTCCGAGCTCACGAGACAGGCAGAA
>DHXA01000052.1:0-1618 GCA_002413455.1 Rhodanobacter sp. UBA5168
AGATGTGTATAAGAGACAGGTGATCGACTACGTGTCGCGCAAGTACGGCCGCGATCGGGTCAGTCAGATCATCACCTACGGCTCGATGGCGGCCAAGGCGGTGCTGCGCGATTCCGGCCGCGTGCTCAGCATGCCGTACGGCCAGGTCGATCGGCTGGCCAAGCTGGTGCCACCGCGACCGCTGGATCTCACGCTGTCCGATGCGCTCGGCCGTTCGGAGAAGTCGAAGAAGGAAACCGATCGCGTGGTCAAGGAATTCTGCGAGAGCGTACGAGCAGGATGAAGACGCCCGCGCGCTGATCGATCTCGCGCTCAAGCTGGAGAACCTCACCCGCAACGCCGGCAAGCACGCCGGCGGCGTGGTGATCGCGCCGACCCCATTGACCGACTTCGCGCCGCTGTACTGCGAAGCCGGCGGTGGCGGCGTGGTGACCCAGTACGACAAGGACGACGTCGAGGCGGTCGGCCTGGTCAAGTTCGACTTCCTCGGCCTGCGCACGCTGACCATCATCGACTGGGCGGTGAAGGCGATCAACCTGCACGCCGCGCGAAAGCCGGCGAAGCGCCGCTGGATATCTCGCAGCTGCCGCTGGACGATCCGAAGCCGTACGAGCTGCTGAAGAAAGCGCAGACGGTCGCCGTATTCCAGCTCGAATCCTCCGGCATGCAGCGCATGCTGAAGGATGCCAGGCCCGACCGCTTCGAGGACATCATCGCGCTGGTGGCGCTGTACCGCCCGGGCCCGATGGATCTGATCCCCAGCTTCATCGCGCGCAAGCACGGTCGCGAGGACGTGGAGTATCCCGATCCGCGCGTCGAGCCGATCCTGCAGGAGACCTACGGCATCATGGTCTACCAGGAACAGGTCATGCAGATGGCGCAGATCGTCGGCGGCTACTCGCTCGGCGGTGCCGACCTGTTGCGCCGTGCGATGGGCAAGAAAGACGCCGAGAAAATGGCCAAGGAGCGCGCCAAGTTCCGCGATGGCGCGGCGAAGGACGGCCTGTCCGGCGACAAGGCCGACACCATCTTCGACCTGATGGAGAAGTTCGCCGGCTACGGTTTCAACAAGTCGCACGCCGCCGCCTATGCGCTGGTCAGTTACCAAACCGCCTGGCTGAAGGCGCACTACCCGGCCGAGTTCATGGCCGCGACCATCTCCGCGGACATGGACAACACCGACAAGGCGGTGACCTTCCTCGACGAATCGCGTGCACTCGGCATCACCGTGCAGCCGCCCGACGTCAATGCGTCCGACTACATGTTCGTTGCCGTGGAGCCGAAGGTCATCCAGTACGGACTCGGTGCGATCAAGGGTGTCGGCCAGGGTGCCTGCGACGCGATCGTCGCCGAGCGCGCCCATGGCGCGTACACCGACCTGGCCGATTTCTGCCGCCGGGTCGATCCCACCAAGCTCAATCGCCGCGTCCTGGAAGCGCTGATCCTGTCCGGTGCGCTGGATGCACTGGCGCCGAACCGCGCCAGTCTGATGCTGCAGCTGCCCGACGCGATCAAGGCCGCCGAGCAGCACCTGCGCGACAAGCAGTCGGGTCAGAACGACATGTTCGGCGCAGCGACGGGCGCCTTCACGCCGGTGGTGAGGATCGACCTGCCGACC
>DHXA01000052.1:1929-2186 GCA_002413455.1 Rhodanobacter sp. UBA5168
GGCGAGATCGCCGACCGCTACCAGCCGCCGAAGCCCCGCAAGAACGACGACGGCGACAACAACCGATTCCGCCGTGGACCGGACACCCCGTGGACCGTCGCCGGCATGGTCAGCGCCGTGCGCAAGCGCGGCGACAGCGACGCGTTTGTGCGGCTGGAGGATGGCAGCGGCATCATCGAGGTGAGCTTCTTCGGCGAGCTGTACCAGCAGATCTCGCCGCTGCTTACCCGCGACCAGATGCTGATCGTCGACGGCGG
>DHXA01000052.1:2480-4638 GCA_002413455.1 Rhodanobacter sp. UBA5168
CCCGACTTCATCGGCCAGCTGCAGCATGCGCTGGCCGGCTATCGCGGCGGCCGTGCCAGCGTGATGCTGCACGGCTACCGCAATGGCAGCGCCCAGGCCGACCTGGAACTGGGTGAGGCGTGGCGGGTGGATGCCATCCCCGACCTGCTGCGCGCGGTGCGCGCGTTGCCCGGAGTGCAGGCGGCGCGGCTGCGCATCGTCAAGCAGCCGGACTGAGCAAGTCACATAAATGCGCGTATCTGTGGGAGCGGCTTCAGCCGCGATGCTTCTGGTCTTGCAGTTTGGGCAACATCAAAGGCATCGCGGCTGAAGCCGCTCCCACAATGCACTTACACCTCTACGCTTTTTTGCCCCGCTCCATCATCGCCTTCAGGTCCGCGAACGGGTTGCCGGTGGCGGCCGGGGCATCCTCGACCGCCATCACCCCGCCGCGCACGTGATCGATGTGCCGCGAATGCTCGTTGTCGTGGCAGTACACGCACAGCAACTCCCAGTTGCTGCCGTCGGGCGGATTGAAGTCGTGGTCGTGATTGCGATGATGCACGGTCAATTCCTGCAGGTTCGCACGGGTGAACTCGCGTGCGCAGCGACCGCAGATCCACGGATACATCTTCAGCGCCCGCTCGCGATAGCCCAGTTCGCGCTGCTCGGCGTTGCGCCGCGCCTCGGCCACGATGCGGTCGAGTTTGGCGTTGTCGATGGGCGGCTTGATCGGCATGGTCGGACCCGTATGAATACTTGATGGAGCGGACGATAACGCAATCCGGCGCCGCGTGGCTGGCGTCGGCCGAACCTGCCACAGCCATACGGAGGCGTTCTCGTCTTTTCCTGCGGAACGGTATACTGAGCCGCTTCTGTGCCATGAAATGCAACGAATGAACCCCAACTTCCTCGATTTCGAACAACCCATTGCCGAACTGGACGCGAAGATCGAAGAGCTTCGCCACGCCAGCAGCGGCCAGGCGTTCAATATCGATGAGGAAGTCGGCCGCCTGCGCGAGAAGCTGAAGGTCAAGACCGCGGAGATCTTCCGCAACCTCAACTCGTGGCAGACCACCCAACTGTCGCGTCACCCGGCGCGACCGTACACGCTCGACTACATCGGCGTGATCTGCGAGGAATTCCACGAGCTGGCCGGCGACCGCATGTACGCCGAAGACGCGGCCATCGTCGGCGGCCTCGGCCGCATCAATGGCCGGCCGGTGGTGATCATCGGCCACCAGAAGGGCCGTGACACCAAGACCAAGGTGCGCCGCAACTTCGGCATGCCGCGCCCCGAGGGCTATCGCAAGGCGCTGCGCCTGATGAAGATGGCCGAGCGCTTCGGCCTGCCGCTGCTGACCCTGATCGATACCCCCGGCGCCTATCCCGGCGTCGGCGCCGAGGAGCGTGGCCAGAGCGAGGCGATCGCCCGCAACCTGCTGGAAATGGCCGGGCTTAAAGTGCCGATCATCTGCACCGTGATCGGCGAAGGCGGCTCCGGCGGCGCGCTGGCGATCGGCGTGGGCGACCGCACCCTGATGTTGCAGTACTCGACCTATTCGGTGATCTCGCCCGAAGGCTGCGCCTCGATCCTGTGGAAGAGTCCGGACAAGGTCAAGGACGCTGCCGAGGCGCTCGGCATGACCGCGCCGCGCCTGCTGGAACTGGGCCTGATCGACAAGCTGGTGCGCGAGCCGCTCGGCGGCGCCCATCGCAACCCGCGTTCGATGGCCGTGCGCCTGAAAGCCGTGCTGCTGAAGCAGCTCGACGAGCTGGAAGCCATGCCGCTGCCCGACCTGCTCGAGCAGCGCTACAAGCGCCTGCGCAGCTACGGCGCGTACCAGGAATAAACAGCCTTGGCTCTGTGGGAGCGGCTTCAGCCGCGATGCTTTTCGATTGCCTAAAGAGCATCGCGGCTGAAGCCGCTCCCACAGATAGCCCCAGCTGGCTTCCGCTCAGCGCTACCATCGGCCCATCCTCATCGACGGATCCTCGCCATGGCCCACGACACCACCAAGCTTGCCGTACTGATCGACGCCGACAACGCACGGCCGGCGATTGTCGAAGGGTTGCTCGCGGAGATTGCCAAATACGGCACGGCACACGTCAAGCGCATCTACGGCGACTGGACCAAGCCCGACCTCAACGGCTGGAAGGAAGTGTTGCTGCGCCATTC
>DHXA01000052.1:4930-5501 GCA_002413455.1 Rhodanobacter sp. UBA5168
GTCTCCAGCGACAGCGACTTCACGCGGCTCGCCTCGCGCATCCGCGAATCGGGTCGGATCGTTTACGGTTTCGGCGAGCGCAAGACGCCGGAGCCGTTCCGTACCGCCTGCGACAAGTTCATCTATACCGAGGTGCTCGCCGGTTCGACGGAAACCGCCACGGAGGCCGCGCCGAAGCAACGCTCGGCGAAGGAGCTGCGCGGCGACACCCACCTGATGAATCTCCTGCGCGGCGCGATCGAAGCCGCGTCGGACGACACCGGCTGGGCCGGGCTGGGCGCGATCGGCAGCATCATAAACAAGCAGTCGCCCGACTTCGACTCGCGCAACTACGGCTACGCCAAGCTCAGCGGGCTGATCAAGGGCATCGGCCTGTTCGATACCGAGGAACGTCACATCGGCAACGGCAAGCACATCTACGTGCGGCCCCACGTCGGCAAGAAATGAGCGATCCGCTGCAACAGCATCTGCTTGCCGCCCTGGCGGCAGCACCATCGGCAGCGCTGTGCGTGGCCTTCAGCGGCGGCCCTGATTCCAGCGCCTTGCTGCATGCGCTGGCGCAGCTGCCGCA
>DHXA01000052.1:5697-7396 GCA_002413455.1 Rhodanobacter sp. UBA5168
CGACAGCGCGCGGTGGGCCGAGCATTGCCGGCGCTTCTGCGCCACGCTGGCGCTGCCCTGCGACGTGCTGCGCGTGCAGGTCGACACCGGCAAGGGCGCGGGGCTGGAGGCAGCCGCACGCGAGGCGCGTTATGCGGCGCTGGCCTCGCAACTGCATGAAGGCGAATACCTGCTGCTCGGTCATCACCGTGACGACCAGGCCGAGACCGTGCTGCTGAAACTGTTGCGCGGCGCCGGGCCCGACGCGCTGGGCGGCATGCATGCGCTGCGTCCGTTCGGTCGCGGCCAGCTGTGGCGGCCCGTGCTGGGATGTTCGCGGCAGCAGTTGCGCGACTATGTCGATGCGCACCAACTGGCTGTCATCGACGACCCGTCCAACGTCGATACCCGACTGGCGCGCAACCACCTGCGCCACGAGATCCTGCCGCGGCTGCTGCAGCACTGGCCGCAGGCGGTGGATTCGATCCTGCACAGCGCTGCGCTCAGCCGCGCGGCCGCCGAGGCGTTGCGGGTGCCGTGGATGGCCGCGCTGGAAACCCTGCACGACCAGGCGACCGGCAGTCTGGATGCGGCCGGCTGGCTCGCCTTGAACCCCGCATTGCGCGAGCCGCTGCTCGACTATTGGTTGCATGCCCGCGGCCTGCCCGCACCCACGACCGCCCAGCGGCGCCAGATCGAGTTTCAGTGCGGCGCCCGCGCCGGCCGATTGCCGTGCATCCGCTGGGCCGGTGCCGAACTGCATATCTGGAAGGGCCGGCTGTGGGCGCTGCCGCCCGAGCGTGCGATCGATCCCGAGTGGGCGTCGTCGTGGCAGGGTGAACCGCTGGCACTGCCCGACGGCGGAACGCTGGCACTGGCCGATGTCGACGCCCGTCTTGCCATGCCGCTGAGCGTGCGCCTGCGCCGCGGCGGCGAGCGCCTCAAGCCGGCCGGCGATGCGCATACACGCGAATTGCGCGACCTGTTCCAGCAGGCCTTGCTGCCGCCATGGCGGCGCGCGGCCTGTCCCTTGGTATACGCAGGCGACGAACTGGTCGCGGTGGCCGATCGCTGGATCACCGAGCGGGGCGTGGCATTTTTCGAGCAAGCCGGCACCCGCCCCAGCTGGCAACCGGCACGCTGATCCAGATCACGCAAACTGCGCTTTCGGGATCGCGCAGATTGATTCCCGGCGGCCGCTGCGTTAGCGTTGCGGGTCATGGCCAAGACCGCTCCCGCTACCAGCAAAACCCCACCCATCGTCGACTTCGAACACTCCCTCGACGAGCTGGAGCAACTGGTCGCCAAGATGGAAGGTGGCGAGCTGAGCCTCGACGAATCGCTGGCCTCATTCGAGCGTGGCATCGGCCTGTTTCGTCATTGCCAGCAATCGCTGGAGCAGGCCGAACTGCGCGTGCGCCTGCTGCTTGATCCCGATGCCCCCGACAGCGCCCAACCGTTTGAACCCGAACTCTGAGCTCGGCCCCGTATTGCAGGCATTGATCCGCCGTGCCGAACAGGCACTGGATCGCAGCCTGCCGCCAGCCGAACACTCCCCCGCCGAGCTGCACCGCGCGATGCGCTACGCCGTACTTGGCGGCGGCAAGCGGCTGCGCCCGCTGCTGGTCTACGCCGCCGCGCATGCGCTGGGCGAGGACGGACCGCAGCTGGACGCCGCCGCCTGCGCGGTGGAACTGATTCACGCCTATTCGCTGGTGCA
>DHXA01000052.1:7602-11269 GCA_002413455.1 Rhodanobacter sp. UBA5168
GACGACCTGCCGGCGATGGACGACGATGCGCTGCGCCGCGGCCGTCCGACCTGCCATATCGTGTTCGGCGAGGCGATGGCGATTCTCGCCGGCGATGCGCTGCAGGCGCTGGCGTTCGAGATCCTGGCCGACAACCCGGTGTCCCGCCTGGATGCGGCCACCAGCATGGCGATGTTGCGCGCGCTCGGCCGCGCCTGCGGTGCCGAGGGCATGGCCGGTGGCCAGGCGCTCGACCTGGCCGCGGTCGGCCACCCGCTGACGCTGGCCGAACTGGAACACATGCACGCCTGCAAAACCGGCGCACTGATCCGCGCGTCGGTGCAACTGGGCGCACTCGCTGCCGGTGCCGACGCCGCCACGCGACGGGCGCTGGACGACTACGCCCACGCCGTCGGTCTGGCCTTCCAGGTGCGCGACGACATCCTCGACGTGGAAGGCGAATCGACGGTGATCGGCAAGACCGCCGGCAAGGACGCCGCCGCCGACAAGCCCACCTTTCCCTCGATCATCGGCCTCGACGCGTCACGCGCGCGACTGGTGGAACTGACCGACAGCGCACTGGCCGCCGTCACGCCGCTGGGTGAAGACGCCGGGCTGCTGCGCGAGCTGGCGCACTACGCCGCCCATCGCAGGTATTGAGTGAATCGCAGGCAATGAAAAGGGCGGCTTGCGCCGCCCTCGTTTGCCGACCGCATCGCGTCCGGATCAGCTGACCAGCCGCAGCGTGAACGGATAACGGTAAGCGGTGCCCTCGTTGGCCTTGATCGTGCCGATGATCACGAACACCAGCCACGCAATGGCCAGCGCCGCCAACAGCACGAAGCCGATCAGCACGAAGATCAGAACCCAGCAGATCACCGCGGCGATGGCGACGGTGATGTTGAAGTTCAGCGCTTCCTTGCCCTGGTCGTTGACGAACGGCATCGTGTCTTTCTTGATCAGCCAGATCACCAGCGGGCCGATGATGCTGCCAAGTGGAATGATCAGGCCGATCAGCGCAGACAGATGCGCAAACATCGCCCACTGACGCTCTTCGGCAGATGGTGCCCCGACCACAGGCTCGTTCGGCGGGGGCGGAATGACGGACTCGGGTGGAACGCTCATGCGCATCTCCTTGAAGTCAAAAACTTGCGTGGATAGATCGCCGATGGACGGCCGGCCCATGGCCGGTGGGTGGATGCTAGCAAGCCTTGAGCCGCTTTGCCGAGTGAACTTGCGGCAGGAGTGAGAACTTGCGCCGGCTACTCGCCGGCCACCGTCATCCGCTCCAGCAGGATCGAGCCGCACAGGATGTGCGAGCGTGGATCCACGTCGGTACCCACCGCCACGATGCCGGCGAACATCTCGCGCAGATTGGCCGCCATGGTGATGCCTTCCACCGGGTAGGCGATCTGGCCGTTCTCGACCCAGAAACCGGCCGCGCCGCGCGAATAGTCGCCGGTGACGGTCGACACGCCCTGCCCCATCAGCTCGGTCGCCAGCAGGCCCGTGCCCATGCGTTTCAGCACGCCATCGAAATCGTCCAGCGCATGCCCCGCGCTACCCGGCTCCACGATCAGGTTGTGGATGCCGCCGGCGTTGCCGGTGGATTCCAGCCCCAGCTTGCGCGCCGAATAACTGCCCAGCACGTAGCGCGCCAGCACGCCGCCCTCGATCAGCCCGCTGTCGCGCGTGGCCACGCCCTCGGCATCGAAGTTGCCCGAGCCCTGGCCACGCGGAAGGCGCGGCTTTTCGTTGATGTTGAGCCATGACGGCATCACCGGCTTGCCGACGTGATCGAGCAGGAAACTGGCCTGGCGATACAACGCGCCGCCACTGACCGCACCCAGCAGATGGCCGATCAATCCGCGCGCCAGCTCCGGCACGAACAGCACCGGGCACTGCCGCGTCGACAAGCTGCGTGCGCCCATCCGCGCCAGCGTACGCTCGGCCGCCCTGTCGCCGAGCGCCTTCGCGCTCATGAAATCGCCGGCGGCGCGCACGCTGTCGTACCAGTAATCGCGCTGCATGCCGTCCTCGTCGCCGGCAATCAGCGCCAGCGACAGCGAATGCCGGGTGCCGCGCTCGCGCCCGACGAAGCCATGCGAGTTCGCATACACCGACAGCCCCTGGCCGGCCTGCACGCTGGCACCGTCGGAATTGCTGATGCCGGCATGCGCGCGCCCGGCGTCCTCGATCTCGATGCCCAGCTCGATCGCGCGCGTGGTGTCGATATCCCACGGATGCCACAGATCGAGGTCGGGGAATGACGTTGCCATGCGCGACGCATCGGCCAGGCCCGCGGCCGGATCGGCCTCGGTAAAGCGCGCGATCGCGCAGGCCTGGTCCAGCGTGGCCTGGATCGAATCCGGATGCAGGTCGGCGGTGCTGGCCGAGCCCTTGCGCTGGCCGAAATATACGGTAAGCCCGAAGCCACGGTCGCGCGTGTGCTCCACCGTCTCCACCTCGCCCAGGCGCACGCTCACGCTCAGCCCGGTGTCGATGCTGGCGGCCACTTCGGCCTGGCTGGCACCGGCGGCGCGGGCGCGGCGGATCACGTCCTCGGCCAGTTCCGCGAGTCGGTCGAGTTCCCGCTCGCTACGATCCGGCAGATGGCGGTCCTGGCTGATGGCAACTTCGCTCACGGGGGCTTTCCTGGGGGTTGATGGGCAGAACGGGTAGAATATGCGGTTCGCACCGCTGGCTCTTCGAAATGGGGTCAGGGCGACGAAATGAAAAGAGCTGCGGAGAACGCCCATGCAACCCACCGCCGGCATCTATCGTCACTACAAGGGTCAGCGCTATCGCGTGCTGGGCACCGCACATCACAGCGAAACGCTGGAACCGCTGGTGGTCTATC
Organism: Rhodanobacter sp. UBA5168; assembly: GCA_002413455.1. GTDB lineage: Bacteria > Pseudomonadota > Gammaproteobacteria > Xanthomonadales > Rhodanobacteraceae > Rhodanobacter. The sequence goes on from DHXA01000052.1 coordinate 10,442, forward strand.
AGGCGCTCTACGGCGATCACGGCCTGTGGGTGCGCCCCGCGGCGATGTTCAGCGAAACCATCGAGCTGGACGGCGAGCCGATTGCCCGCTTCGCACTGGAGCAGGCCGAAGCGGCCAGCGACGACGACACGCACAGCTGATCACTCACCCTACTGGAATTGAAACCCGTGAGCCCGAGCCGCAGCCGCAACCAGAACGAACTCGACGAAGAGGATTACGGCCCCAGCCGCACCCAACAGCGCCGCGAGGCACTGGCCGTGCTGGTATTGGCGCAGCAACTGGTCGACCTGCAACCGAGCCGACTGGCCAAGCTCGCGCTGCCGGACGATGTGCGCCACGAGATCGACATCACCCGCCGCATGACCGCCCACGGCGCGAAGAAGCGCCAACTCGCCTTCCTCGCCAAGGTCATGCGTCGCTACGGTGACGACGACTTCGCGGCCGTGCGCGCCGAACTCGGCGAGAACCGCGAGAAGCAGCGCCAGGAAAACGCCGCGATGCATCGCCTTGAAGCGATGCGCGATCGCTTGATCGCCGAGGACGAGGGCGCGCTGTCGGAATTGATCACGGAGCATCCGCAGGTCGATCGCCAGCATCTGCGGTCGCTGGTGCGGCAGGCGCGCATCGAGAAGGAAGTCCCGAACAAGCCGCCGCGGGCGTATCGGGAGATTTTTCAGTTGTTGAAGGATCTGGCCAAGGCGGACGATTCGGCCGAGGGCTGAGTGTTGCGCGACACCTTGCGTGACGCGCGCCCGTAGGAGCGACTTCAGTCGCGATGCTTCTGCTCGCTATGGCATTCAGAGCAAAGAGCTTTCGTCCTCCTTCGGA
>DHXA01000052.1:11544-14218 GCA_002413455.1 Rhodanobacter sp. UBA5168
CCCTGGGCGGCAAGTCCGTGAGCCGGTGCCGGGCTTTTCGACAGGACTCCTGTCCTGGCGAAAAGGAGCCGACCTCCCTGTCGACTCCCGCTTCGCGGCCTGTCGTCCCCGGCTCACCGCCGCACAGGGGCCCCGGTAGAGCAGCGGGCCATCGTGGCCCGCACTTTTCAGAAAGGCCGAAGCAAAACAGAGCCAAAGCAAGCAGCAATTGTCCCTGACACCTTTTCCCCTCACACCGTTCCGGCGTCCGCTTGACGTCCGTCGTCCCGTTTTCCTCTCACGGATTGCGGCAGCTCGTCGGCAGGAACATCGGCTTGAGGGTCGTACGGTTCTTGCCGATCGGCACCATCCCGGTGGGTGCCGTGGCGTCGCCGCAGGCCCATGCCATCGGACTCTGCGGGCTGCCCTTCACGAGCAGCGGTCGCAGGCTCAACACCTGGCCCTGCAAGGCGATGTTGATGTCCTTGTCGCGGAACCTGATGTTGATGGCGCCGTCATCAACGTTCACCGCGCCGACGTAGATACCAATGATCGATCCCGCCGACGGCACGCCCGCCGCCCGGTTGTCCGCGGGAAAATGGCCGAACCGATTGTAGTAGTCGACGATTTTCGGCTTCACGAACGACCCCAGCGAAAAGGCTTCCGCCGTCTGCGCGCGAATGATGTAGTCCTGGTAGGCAGGAATCGCAATGGCCGCGAGGATACCGATGATGGCGACGACAATCATCAGTTCAATAAGCGTGAATCCACGTGTGCGCGTCATCGTCAATGCACTCCAATCATGCTGGCGACCGAGAAGATCGGGAGGTAAAGCACCGTGACCATGGTGCCAATCAGGATGTAGAACAGCACTCGCGAGAACAGGATCAACCGGTCTCGCGACAATTCGAGTTGCGCCTGGGTCGTGGACCAGTGCAGGCGACGCTGCCAATCGAGTTCAGCAGCGAAGGTGCCAAGGCGTTCGGCCTGTCCGAGCTTTTCTCCCAGCCCGTTCCAACCGGTATGGAGCGTCTCCTGCGCATGCGAACCGGCCATTTGCAGGGCTGGCTCGAGCACCGACGCATCCGCCACGCCCGCGGCCTTGAGCGCGGCTGCAAATTCCAGGCACCTGAGCACCTGAAACGCGGTTCCGCTCCTTCCGTACAGCCATCCGAAGCGCGACTGGCCGGCGAGTGGTTCGAGCTTCGCCATGCGCAGCCGCATGCGAAACCACAGTGTCGCGATGAACGCGAACAGGATCGCCATCACGACCAGTGGTGCAAACAAGCGGAACGCGCCGCTGGCCGTGATCCATCCCGCGGCACCACCGCTTATGCCCATCGTCTGGTCGAGCTGGCTGAAGGCTGGCAGCACAAAGGTCGCGTAGGTGATCGCAATCACGATGGCCAACCACAGCAGGAAGAAGATGTAGAGCAGAAGGGTCCTGATCGGCCGCCACCAGTCCAGCGCGAACAGCCGGGCTTCCCCGAGTGACTGAGTGAACGCGGCTTGTGCGTCGGCCGCGCTTCCGCCCAACCGTCTCGCGACTTCAACCAGTCGATGGGCTGCGCCCGCATTGGCCGGGCGCGTCGCACCGGCATCCGTGTCGTTGCCGCCGAGAAACTCCAAGGCCACCGCGCCAAGGACCTCGCGCAATCGTGCCCGCGCCGATTCTTCGTTCAGGCCGTTGGCGACAAGGTACGCGTACTGGCGCGTGACGAAATCCCTCGGGTCATCGAGCTTCAATGCATCCATTCGTGGTCACCGGCAAAAGGGTGGGAGATATTTTCGGGGAAGTGTGGTTCGGTTCGAGGCAGCGGTCTCGACCGCGCCGGCGACTGGCTTCGCGTAGCCACACAGGAACGAAACGGCTGGCGCGTCCTCCGAGCCGAGCAATTCGGGCCGGAACGACAGGAACCCTTGGAGGCTGCTCGGAACGCGGTCGCCACGGCCGGTCAGCACCCCTTGGACCGGGCCAAGTGTCATTTCCGCGGTGATGACCCCGCCTTCGCCCAGTGCCAAATGCTTGACGTAAGAACCGTTGCTGTCGGCGGCGGCGATGTGCTGGTTGCCTGGCGACGGCCAATGGCCATGCACCGTGTGATACATGACGACGTTGATCTGCGGGAGGCTGGCGAGGGAGACAGCGTTGAGCGTCTGCGTCATGTGGATCAGCTGGATGCCAAACCACCCGGCGATCACCATCGCAACCGCGACGATCAAGCCCGCAAAGCCCTGTTCAAGAGCGTCAGGTCCCCGCACCTCGCGGGTGCGTCCGATGGTTATCTGATGCTTCACTACCCCCATTGCGCGATCCTAACATCTGCTGATGAGACTTCCGATCAACCCCAAGCGCTGGATGGTCGGCGATTTGAGCTTCCATGCTATTGCTGGCGATTGAAAATTGATCAGGGATGGCGGCCGTAGACAAGGCACTTCGAGGCTGGAGCTCAGCCAACCGACTGCAGCTCAAGCGCCAGCCGCGCCAAGATCCGAACCCTCACCGCAATGGCATCGTTCTTCCTATGAAATTCGCTCAGCGACTGTCCGAAAATGGCCGTTTGCAGACATAGAAACTCATACGTCCAATCGAAAGGCTTAGCTTCGCAGTCTCTTCCGCTCTCGCAACCGCGCAGCGGTTGCGTACCGAGTGCGGGCCAGGATGGCACGCTGCTCTACCCGGGGCCCCTGTGCG
>DHXA01000052.1:14375-15466 GCA_002413455.1 Rhodanobacter sp. UBA5168
CGGCAAGCGCCAAGCGGGGTGGCCTTCTCTTTTGGTTACTTTTCTCTTGGCCACGCAAGAGAAAAGTGACTCGGCTGCCGCAGGCAGACGAAAGCTCTTCGCTCTGATGTCACCACGCAAAATGCAGAAGCGATGACCAGCTTCGCTGTTGAAAAACTCCTCCTGCCTTCGCAGGAATGACGGCTAGGTGGCCTTCGCCGGAATGACGACTGGGGCGCTGATGCGAGGCCGAAGCTTACGAGGCCGTCCCACCCACCGTCATCGAGTCGATCTTCAGCGTCGGCTGCCCCACGCCGACCGGCACACTCTGCCCATCCTTGCCGCACACGCCTACACCTTCATCCAGCGCCAGATCATTGCCGATCATCGAGACGCGATTGAGCACGTCCGGGCCTGAGCCAATCAACGTGGCGCCCTTGACCGGACGCGTGATCTTGCCGTCCTCGATCAGATACGCCTCGCTGGCGGAGAAGGTGAACTTGCCGTTGGTGATGTCGACCTGGCCGCCGCCGAAGTTCGGCGCGTACAGGCCCTTCTTGACCGAGCGGATGATCTCCTGCGGATCGTGCGAGCCGGCCAGCATGTAGGTATTGGTCATCCGCGGCATCGGCAACGTGGTGAACGATTCGCGGCGGCCGTTGCCGGTCGGCGCCATGCCCATCAGGCGCGCGTTGAGTTTGTCCTGCATATAGCCTTTCAGAATGCCATCCTCGATCAGGGTGGTGCATTCGGACGGTGTGCCTTCATCGTCGATGCTGAGCGAACCGCGACGGCCCGGCAGGGTGCCGTCGTCGACGATGGTGACGCCTTTCGCGGCCACGCGCTGGCCGATGCGGCCTGAGAACGCCGAGCTGCCCTTGCGGTTGAAGTCGCCTTCGAGACCGTGACCGATCGCCTCGTGCAGCAGCACGCCGGGCCAGCCGGGGCCGAGCACCACGGTCATGTTGCCGGCCGGTGCATCGACCGCATCCAGATTGACCAGTGCCTGACGAACGGCTTCGTCGGCGAACGCCAGTGCGCGGCCGTTCTCCATCAATTCGCGATAACCATAACGGCCACCGCCACCGGAGTTGCCCTGCTCGCGCCGGCCG
>DHXA01000094.1:0-12120 GCA_002413455.1 Rhodanobacter sp. UBA5168
TGCGCGATCCTTGCGCAGCAGATGGCGTTCCAGTTCCTTGATGCGCTGACGATCCTGCGCGTTTCCCGGTGCACTGGGGCGGATCGTTTTGGACGCGCCCAGTGCCGCCAAAACTGGGGTCAGAGTTCACTTTCTTCGAGGCCGCCGCCCTGGAAAGTCGACTCTGACCCCAGTTTTTGGATAGAAATGTCAAAGTTCGCACCTCCGGAATTACGTTGTCTAACTTGGCTTTGAAGTCTGCCCTTCCCCAAGGGCTCAAATCATTTCTAAGTCGCGTTGCAGCGTGAAACGAAACAGGCCGAAACCGGGACGGAGGCTGCGCAAAGAAAGGTGTCAGAAAAAAGGTGTCAGGGACAATTCTTAGCGTCCAAAAGGGCCTTCAAATTGTCCCTGACATCTTTGTTGCCTTCCTTTGTTGCCTTTGTTGCACGTGCCACGCACGCGACCCACAAGCAGCTCGGTACGCTGATCCGCTCCTTAGCTCGGCTTCCACTCGTGGCAATCGTGGAGGCCATCGCGAACTTCAAAAACAGGGGTCAGAGTGCACTTTTTTGGGCTCGCCGCTTTGGAAAGTCGACTCTGACCCCGGTTTCGATGAATTTCGATGCCGCGAGTGGCGTGTGGCAATTCCGGTTCGACCGCGGTGAAGGTACGAACCCCGCGACGCTCGAGATCAGCCTGGACGAGTCGACGGGCGCGGCAAAACTGGGGTCAGAGTTCACTTTCTTCGAGGCCGCCGCCCTGGAAAGTCGACTCTGACCCCAGTTTTTGACTGCTGGTTATCAACGAGACCCACACCAGCACTCAAACGCCTGTCCTGCAACTGGGCGCAGGCATCACGACATCGACACTCGTGGTCACGAAAAGCGGAAGCAACCTGGTACTCACCGATGGCATGGCGGGGGACCAGATCACCTTGAACAACATGTCGTCGTCGAGCACCAGCGGCGTCGCGACGGTGAAGTTGGCCGATGGCACGACACTGACACGCAGTCAGTTGATCCAGAGGGAAACCGCGTCTGTAACGAAAACGCCATCGGTCCCCTTGGCTACATCGGATAATGCGGCCCTTCTCCAAATCAACGCGTTGATCCATGCGATCGCCAGCTACACAGGCAATAGCGGGGGAGGTGGGATGACCTCTGGAATGACTCCACCGGCCACCCTGACGTGATGCTTCATGCGGCTGCTTAACTATTCAACAGACACCGTTTGCGATGTTTGGACAAACGCAGCGGATATATCAACGATGAGCACTTCGGTAGGCTTCCTACCTGTAGCTGGAACCGACTGCAGTCCGATCTCATCTATTAGAAGTTGGGGGAGACATTGGGTGTCGGAGTTTCGCAATGAATCCGACGAATCGTAATAACTTGCTTATTGACGAGTATCTCGATCCGAGAGTATTGCTGTAGGAGTAGTTCTAGGACGAGTTGAACAGGGAAGGGGAAACGACGTTGACGGTTGTTGCAGTCGGTAGTCACAACGCATGGACCGCGGATCACGGTCCTATGACGTTCTGCGCCCAACGTCTCACCGATATACGTCGGCCATCGCTGATTGACGTGCTTGAGGCGTCACCAGTGGCTTGGGAGCCGTGCGCTCGAAATCCGGAAAACTTGCAACGCCGCAACGACGGATTGCTGAGGCGTCAGCCAGCGTTAGGCCGCGCCAGAGCACGATCAAGTAGACGGTATAGGTCGGCAATCAAAAATCTGGAGGCTGCCCATGCGTTGGGCGGTCCAAATCAGTGTGCGCAAAATAGATGCGTCAAGGATAAATGATGAAAACGGATCGGGTTCGGATACGACCACGAATCTCAATGAGCGGGTGCGAGCAATTTATGAAGAATGCATTTAAGGCGAATGCTTTTAGCGACAATACGACATTCACGGCTGCAGCCGCTTTGCCATGGCTTATGTTGCTATTAATCTGTTCAATGTCCGTGCTGTCGGCCTGCGCCAAACCGCCTGCGCCGAGCCCTACGCCGAACCCGCATCCTCGACAGACCGTGAAGTTGAAGATCACTGTGGAAAAGGGGTCAAAGGTGAATCGGGTCGAGGTTGCTTCACAGTGGGTGGTCAGCGACCTGGCTTGCGCACCAGTGATCTGGCCGGCCGGTAACACACGAGTTAAGCAAGTGGAAGTGCAGGAGAAAGTGGAAAAAGTGAGGGACGATTATATCGCAACCATCATCATGGATCGCTTTCTCGCCGATAAGTGCCACTGGATCAACGGTGGCCCCGACATAACGTATTTCCATGACGATCATAGGCTTTCAGGGGTGGGCGTTAATGGTGATGTTTTAAATGGCAAGTTAACTTTAAAAATGACTTGCCTTACCAAGCTACTTACGAACTCGGGTACGTGTGGCTTGAGAGATAAAGAATCATTCTACAAAAGCGAAGACAAGAACGCTTTTAACGCGACAGTGGAGTTGCTGAAATGAACCAAGCGATAGATAAACTTGACGGTATTGACGCGCTTCTGAATGGCGATACGGAAGACTTCAGTAATCTATCGCATAACACCGCTTATTACACGCCAGAAGCTGCTGCGTCCGTCGCACCGGCCGCGAACTCTTTGGAAAACATGATCGGGCTTTCCGATCTCATTTATAGAAAACCCGGGTCAGAGTGCACTTTCGTCGCAGGCGCTTGGAAGAATCGGTTGGGCTGCCTGTTCTTGTACCCTGCCAGTTACATGGAGGAACGAACTATGCGCACTAAGACTCGTTGTCTTGTCTGGATCTGCTTGTCCTTGCTGTCGTTCGGTCCTTCGGCATACGCCCAAGCCACCACATCGGCTAAGCCCGTTCTGGAGGGCATGACGGCTATGCAGCTGTCGCTTGGCGCGCTTCGTCCGACACTCGAGGACGGCGCTGTTGGCGCGATGAATTTCGATGCCGCGAGTGGCGTGTGGCAATTCCGGTTCGACCGCGGTGAAGGTACGAACCCCGCGACGCTCGAGATCAGCCTGGACGAGTCGACGGGCGCGGTATGCGCGCATGATCCCGCCTTGCCAGCGGGAACGTGTTTCGCGCGAGGTAGCGCTGCCGCGGAACTCAAGCAGGCACGTGACGAACGCGCCGCGATGGAGGAGGCGGTGCAGCATCCGCCTCCCGATCTGCAGGGCGTGATGATGGCGCTGATCCGTTACCAGGCCCAGGCGAAAGATGGCTACCTGCGCGCGAATCGCATGCCGCTTTACGTGTCGCTCGGCTGGCCTGATGGGAGCCGCCAGCTTGATCTGTCCAGGGAGGCCATTGGCCAGCTGGCCGATCTGGGCCTGAAGATATTCCCCGCCAGCGCACAGCCGGCGTCACACGAAATCATCCCCGAAGCATCACGCATGAGGATGGGTGTCGGGCTCCCCATGCACCGCAAGGACGGCGATTACGAGGTGAAGTACGGCTTCTATTGCGGCAGCTTGTGTGCCTCGTGGCATACGGCGGTGCTTCATCGTGACGCAAAGGGTTGGCACGTGTTGAGCTCGCGCATGGATGCCATTTCCTGAGTCCCGTGACGAATGAAAAGGAGGCTTGTTGATGGCTAAGTTTTTGAACACCAGCGCGACCAACTATTTCCTCGAATAAAACAAAACAGGGGTCAGGTTCGACTTTCCGATGAATCATGAGGTTTCCGCGGCCGCCCGATCTTGAGCGGCCCGGCCGGTCGGGCGAGCTGGGCCTCGATGGCGGCGCGGAAGCGGTCGGATCCGAGCGCATGCTGGCGTTGAAGGTGTAACCGGATCGCCTCGATGTCCTCGTCGCAGAGTGTTTCCAGCGCGATGGCGCTGTAGGTAGTGCAGCGCTCCTCCCGCGTGGATCCCAGGTTCTGGTAGGTCGGGTGCGGGTGGACGAGCGGGTCGTTGTGGCCCAAGGCGTTGGCCGCATGGCTTGACCAGGGATAGTCGGCCGGATCGGCACACATGCGGGCGCGAACCGGGTTCAGCTCGATGTAGCGGTAGCAGCGCAACAGGTAGGTGTCGCGGTCGATCAGGGACGCTTTGTAGCGTCCTTCCCAGAGCGTGCCGGTGCGGCGGTAGCGGTCGTTGACGTAGCGCACGTAGCGCCGGCCCAACGACTGCATGACGCGGGCGACTTGGCCACCTTCGTCGGGCGTCATCAGCAGGTGGACGTGGTTGGTCATCAGGACATAGGCGTGAACGGCGCAGCCTTCGCGCAACGCGATTTCCCTCAGGTCCTGCAGATAGCGATGCCGGTCGGCATCGGTGAAGAAGCAGGGCTGGCGATCGTTGCCGCGCTGGACGATGTGCTGGGGAATGCCGGGTAGGTCGATGCGCGGCCTGCGTGCCATGGGTAGCTCCTTGCCAAAGAAGCTCACCTTGCCTGCGGTCCAATGCGCTGTCTGTCGTTGTAAGCTGACGAGGCACCCGGGAAAACTGCACTCTGACCCCGGTTTTGGACCGGACGCCTATACTTCGCGCACCTCTCCGCGAACCTCCTCCATGCAACAGCGCATCGCCATCGCACTGGGCACCCTGCTGGCGCTGGCGGCGATCCGCGCACACGCCGACGACACCGGCTGGGCCACCACCACGCTCACCTATGACGGTGCCGCCATCGGCAACCTCGATGGCGGCGCGGCGCGCTCGTCCACCTACGTCGGCAACGCGCACCTGCGCAGCCTGCTCGACCTGGACCGCGCGCTCGGCTGGACCGGCACCCACGCCTACGTCGATGCGCTGTGGATCCACGGCGGCCAGCCCGGCGCCTTCGTCGGCGATGCGATGGGCGTCAACAACCTCAGCGCACCGCCGAACCTTCAGCTGGAAGAAGCCTGGATCGAGCACAACCTCGCCCATGCGAACGTCTCGGTGCTGGCCGGGCTGTACGACGTCAACAGCGAGTTCGACCGCACGCAGTCCGGCGGACTGTTCCTGAACAGCGCGTTCGGCATCGGCCCGGAGTTCGCGCAGACCGGCGTCGACGGGCCGTCGATCTTTCCGCGCACGGCGCTGGGCGCACGCGTTGCCTTCAAGCCGGCCGAAGGCGTGGTGCTGCGCGCTGCGGTGCTCGACGGCGTGCCGCTGATTCGCGATGGGGACCGACTGCGCGCCTTTCAGTCGCACGATGGCCGTCTCTACGTGGCCGAGCTGACCCTGCTCGACCGCCCGGGCGCGCGCCCGCCCGGCGATGCGCGCCTGCGCATCGGCCGCAACGCGATGCTGCCGATGTACGCCGGCAAGCTCGCCATCGGCGCGTGGCACTACACCACCACGTTCGACCGGCTCGCACCCGCCTCCGGCGCTGCGCGCCAGCACGGCGCTACCGGATATTACGCGGTGGCCGACCGCACCGTGGCACGCGACGCGCACGACAGCCGCCACAGCCTCTCACTGTTCGCGCAGTTCGGCGCGGGCGATCCGGCAGTGGCCCGCTTCGGCCGTTACCTCGGCGCCGGCGCCGTGCTGGCTGGCCCGTTCGAGCAGCGCCGCCAGGACGAGCTGGGCCTGGCCATCGCGGTGGCGCGCAACGGACGCCCCTACCGACAGCAAGAGGCCCCACGGCCGACCACCGCCACCGAGCGCTCGATCGAGCTGAGCTACCTGGCCCAGGCGAACGACTGGCTCGCCGTGCAACCCGATCTGCAGTACGTGATCCACCCGGACACCGACCCCACCGTGCGCAACGCCCTGGTGTTCACTCTGCGCTTCGAGCTGTCCACCGACCTCTAAACCACCCGACCAACCCCCTGCAGGAGCCAGCGCGTGGTCTGCGAACCGAACGGGGCCAGGTCGAGCTGGCACGGGTTTGACCGGAAACAGGGGTCAGAGTGCACTTCTTTGATCTCGCCGCTTTGGAAAGCCGACTCTGTCCCCCGGTTTTCCGACCCCGGCTTTCCACTTTTTGCAGACGGAGCTGAAACCATGTGGCCAAGGATCGTACGGATAAGCCTGCTGGTGCTGAGCGTCGCAGCGATGGGGCAGGCTGCGCTTTTCGGGCTAGGCTTGTTCGTGATTGCAAATGTGTTTTGCGACAGCGGTCCGTTGCAGAAGTGCTTTCACACAGGCCTGCTCTTCCTGGGCGCTGGCACATTGATGGCAGCATGCGTGCTTCCCGCCATCATCGCCCTGATCTCGGTACAGGGGCGGCTTTTCTGGTATTTGAACGTCTACCCCATCTTGCTGATGCTCGTCGGTGGTTTCGCGATGCATTGGTATCAGGCGTTTCCCGCGTTGAGCACGCATGTTGCCCTCATGTGCGTGGTGATGGCGCTGCTGACATGCGCCCATCTGTTTCTTTCGAATAAGGGGGCGGAGGTAATCAAATCCGAATAACTACCTCCGTCCCCTTTGATTGGTTTAGATTGGGGTTCGCAATAGAAAAAGGTGCCAGGGACATTTGTCGGCGACGCATGACGGTGTTCGAGCTGTACTCGGTGCGCTCCGTGCGGCGCTGCCAGGACATGGGCCAATCGTTAGTCAGGGGATAACCATGGTTACGTTTCAGTGCGAAACAAAAGGTTGTGATCATATCTTGCTCAACTCAAGCAAGCGCTATGCCTACGAACTGGCCGGCTTTACCTGCCCGAAGTGCCATAAAACGGGTTCCTGGAAGAACTATACGGGCGAGATCCACCCGGTGGTGTTGGCGCGGGAGGATGTCCGCATCGTCGAGTTGAAGCAGAAGCTACTGCTGGCGCTGGCGGAACGTGATCGACTGAAGATCGAGTTCGACCAGGCATGTGCTGAACGAAGAAACTGCGAGCTTGCCTACAACGCGCTGCAGAACCCGGACATTCCGACGATCGTGTCGGAGTTGAAAAAGATAGAGAGGAAGACCAATGCGGCGCTCGTTGCGGGGCAGCGGCACCGGGACGCAGAAGAGGCGGCCGCCAAGCTGGACTCGGCGATAGACGACCTGGGCAACCGTGACGCCGTCAATCGCGACGCGGGTACGGCCTACCGAAGCGCAGCCAGCGTCGAGGCCGCGTCCCAGAAGAACAAGCTGTACATCGGCAACCGGCAGTATGTGTCGCAGCACCGCGACAAGGGACCACTCAAGAAATTTCGCATTCTCGATGTTCCGAACTGGTCGCCCGGGTTGAACGTCGCATGGGTCGAGGGCGGTATCAGTGCCAAGGCCCATTTCAAGATCAAGCTGGATTCGACGAACCAGTACGCGAACATTCCCGATACAGTTCTCAACAAGTTCAAGGATGTGCCGGCGTACGACGCCGAAGATTTTCTTGCCCTGTGCAAGACGGACGGAAAGAACTCACTCCTCTGGTTTGACAAGGATGGTTACAACCGCCCGACCTGGACAGCGCTCGAAATATGGTGCTTGCTGCGCAAGGGCTACAGCTTTCAGTTCGGCGACAGCAAGAAGGACGGAAAGGGCCGGAAGATCGTACTGACACCGCCCGTTTGACGAGAGCGATAAGGGGACGGAGGCAATTAAGTCGCGATAGTTGCCTCCGTCCCTTTAATTTCTATGAGAGGAATTCCACCAGCAGCTGGCGCTTGGGCTCGGGCAGGTTGCGGTAGGCGTCGAGCAGGCGGCCCTCGTTGTCGGTGAGACGTCGATAGGCGGGGGATTTTTCTCCCACCCCCAAATTGACTTGCCCGCGGCCGGTGGCCAGCCATTCGAAGCTGACGTCGAAATCCTTCGCCAGCTCGACGATGCGGGCAAGCTCGGGCAGGGTGAGGCCGGTAAGCCATTTGCGGACGGTCTCACGCGACACGGCGTAGCGGTCAGCCAGGGCGCCTGTTCTTCCGCGTCCTTCCACGAAGCGGGCGCGATCCAGTGTCTGCCGCAGGCGATCCGCGAAATTCTCGTAGGGTGCGGCCATCCAGATTCCTGTTGTTGCATCGTCGCCAGGTACTCGCGCGCGACGACTGTTGAGTGGTTGCAACGATTGTTACGCACCCGCATTCCCAGAAAGCCACTTTCTAGTTGTTGACAAAGACACGTTTCGGTTGCATCATGCCTGCCATGAGTTGCATCGAAGCCATCGTCGTCAATCTTGTCGAGCACGTCGCGGCCTGCTTCGCCACGGCGCGAACGATAAGGGGACGGAGGTAATTGAATTGACCGATAAGAGTGGCGGTGGGTAATTGCCGTCGGGAGGGCGGCGAATACAACACCCTTCGGGGGAATACGCCCGCCGGTTCTTAGCGGTTTCTAACCTCCCGACCTCCCGTCCGTCGTCATGCCGTGGACGGGCACTTCATGGAAATGAGGAGGCGACCATGTCGACGTTCGATTCGGATGATCTGGAAACGACGGGCTATTTCCTGCCGGAGGACAGCCAGTTACGGCTGAAGAAGCTGCGCGAGTACGTGGAGTTCCTCTCGCACCTGGCGCAACCGCGAAGGCCGGACGAGGAGCGGGAAGGGTTTCCCGAGATTCGCCCGGGCGAAGTGGCGATCTGCCTGGAACTGCTGGAGGAGCAGATCGCCCAGGTGCTGGGCGAACTCTCCTGGCCGGCGGAGCGTCGCGATCGGACGGCAGCATGCGAGGCCGCTGCGAACGCGGAAACTTGCATGCAAGCCGCAGAACCGGAGGTCGCCGAGCCGGTGAGGGATGAGCCCGGCAACCGCTTCCTCTTCGGCGTCACCCTGGATCAGTTCGACGGGATCAACCTGCTGCTGAGCAGCCTCCGGGCCCTTGGCAATGTGGTGACCTGCAGCGATCACGCCGAGTTATCCGACGTCACGCTGTCGATCATGGGCGATGCCATCGTCCGCGACGTGATGAAGCTACGCGACATCATCAGAGACGTGAATGCGCAGAAACTGACGCCACCGCACGGCACGAAACCCGGTGTCCGCGAGGAGCGAGCCACTTACCTCGCGCTGCCCGCGCGTTTGCCCAAGGGCGGCGCGTCGTACCTCGTGCGGCAGCACCCGACCTGTCAGTAGCCGGGAGTCGTGGCGATCGCCCGCCATCCCAAAAGCGGGGTCGGGTTCACTCCCTGAGACAGACTGAGTGAGCCTGACCCCATTTGAAGGAGCAGGGGTTGAAGTTGCCGATGGTTGGATTGCCATCTACGGCATTGCCGTATATACGGCAATGCCGTATGATCGAGAAAGATGGAAAGGAGTCTGTCCATGTACGAGTTCGTCGAATCGCCGCTCTTCGAACGAGTCATCTATGACTATCTCGACGACGAAGGTTATGGCGCGTTGCAGGCAGCGTTATCGCCATGGCCGGAAGCCGGCGATCTGATACCGGGCTCGGGCGGATGCCGGAAGTTGCGTTGGCATCTACCCGGCAAGGGCAAACGTGGCGGTCTACGCGTTATCTACTACGTCAAGTTGCGTGATGGATGCATCTGGCTACTGGCTGTTTACGGAAAGAGCATGCAAGAGAATGTTCCTGCGCACGTTCTCAAGGCTCTGAAAGAGGAATTTGTTCATGGCGAAAATGACTGAAGCTCAATTGGCGGAGCGTGACAGCAAGCGCAACCTCGGGGAGGAGTTGTTGCAGGCCGTACGCGACATCAAGGCTGGCCGCACCGGACGCGTCTTTCATGTGGAAGTGACCCAGGCGACCGAAGCCCGTCTCAAGCTTGGCATGTCGCAAGCTGATTTCGCGGCCATGCTCGGCGTGTCCGTGCGTACGCTGCAGGATTGGGAGCAGGGCAGGCGCGAGCCGAGCGGTGCGGCCAAGGCGCTGTTGAAAGTGACGGTGGCCGCGCCGAAGACTGTGCGCAAAGTGCTTGCGGCGGCTTGAGGCGTGTACTCAAGGAAACGAAGACATGAAGAAAATGGTCATCGGCGTCGCCTCCCAGCAAGCCATCCGCGCCCGCGCGCTGGCCATCGCACGCGGCGACCATCAGCCACGCCCGAACGAGCCGAAGATCTGGTTCACCTCCATGCGCTCATTGGCCGAAGTATTGTCCGACGACAACCGCGCGTTGCTGCGCGTGATCGGGGAGCAGAAACCCGCGTCGCTGAGCCAGCTCGCAGCATTCACCGGGCGCGCACCCAGCAACCTTTCGCGCACGCTCAAGACGATGGAACGATATGGTCTGGTCGAGATGCAACGGGAGTTGCGTACTGTGCGTCCAGTGGCCATGGCCAGCGAATTCGTGATCCAGGCGGCGTGAACTGGAGAGAAGTGGCGCCGACCTCGCGAAAAGAGCAGGGGGGCAGAGTGAGATGGCTCGGGTTTGACGGAGACCTTTTGCCCCGATGACGGCGCAGCAGAAAGAAGATCGGCAGCGGCGTGCACGGGACGGCAGGACGAATCAGTGCGGTCACCTCCCCTGCCATCTCAGTAAATCTTCATCAAGATTCACGCTTGATAGATGGCTCATCTAGCCATTGCGTGACGATCGCCACCCACATGCCATCTCGCATCGAAACTGTGCCGAGCGCGGACAATTCGCCGTCTGAAAGCATAACTTCCAGCCCGTCACTGAGCTCCAATGATGCCTTCACCAGTGCTTCGATCGTTCCACGCGTGACGAGACGAACTGCACCATCGGCATCACAATTTCCGAAGTCTACTGGCAGGATGAAAGGCATGGTCACTGATCAGTTCGTCTTAGGATTTGGGTTCTTTTGGATCATCATTAAGGGGCTCGCTTGCTCTCCGGTCAGACCTGTCACGGTGACATGGTTGCCCATACCCGGTGTAGCGATCACTTCACCACCCGCACCGCGTATTGCGCCATCCTCCCCGCTGATGAACGGCCAGGTGCGGGTGGGCTGATCGCCACGCCCGCGTCGCCACGCGTTATGCTGCCGCCATGAACGTCGTCACGCCATCGCTGCAACATCTGCAGGTCCATCGGGAGGGCTTGGCCGCGCTGTGCCGCCGCCATCGCGTGCGCCGGCTGGCAGTGTTCGGCTCGACGGCACGGGGCGAGGCCGGGGCCGGCAGCGATTACGACTTTCTGGTGGAGTTCGATGTCTTGCCGCCGGGTGGTTACGCCACGGCTTTCTTCGGCCTGCAGGAGGATTTGCAGGCGTTGCTGGGCGCGCCGGTCGAGCTGGTCGTGGAGCGTGCCATCCGCAACCCGTACTTCCGCCAGTCGGTACAAGCGCAGCGTCAAGAGTTGTATGCGGCTTGAAACCGCCAAGTATCTGTACGACGTGCAGAGCGCAGCCACTGCGCTGGCCGGGTTCGTGGACGGATGCGACTGGGCCGGGTACCAGCGCAACGCCATGTTGCGCGCCGCCGTGGAACGCCAGTTCGAAATCATCGGCGAGGCGCTGGCCCAGCTCGGCCGCCACGATATGGCGCTGCTGGCTCGGGTCGAACACCACCGCCAGATCATCGCGTTCCGCAACATCCTGATCCATGGCTACGCGGAGGTCGACGATGCCCTGGTCTGGGACGTGGTGCAGTCCCGACTGGATCCGCTGCGCCAGCAGATGGATGAGCTGCTCGCGGGTCACTGATGGCTGCGCTCGGTCACGCCACAGCGCTGGGAAAAGATGTCAGGGACGAATGGCACTTACTTACGCGGCACATCCCCGCGCAACTAGCGCCAAGTGGCTGATTTGAAAGAGCGGCTGGCGGCCGGGCGTCACCGGTTGAAGCGTCCCGCGGTCTGTGCCATATTTGGTGCCAAATAAGGAGCCGAATATGGAAACCATCCACGCCAGCGCGAGTGTCAGCATCACTGAACTCAAGCGCAATCCCAGTGCCGTGATCGAGGCAGCCGACGGCGAGTCGGTCGCCGTGCTGGTGCATAACAAGCCCAGCGCCTACCTGGTACCTGCAGAAACGTACAAGCGCCTGCTGGATCGGCTGGATGATCTGGAGTTGGCCGAACTGGTGCGTGCGCGCAGCGGCGAGAAACGGGTCAAGGTCAAGCTCGATGACCTATAGCCTGGAGTTCGTCGAGTCCGCGCTGAAGGAATGGCGCAAGCTGTCCGCCGATATTCGCCAGCAGCTGAAAGACAAGCTTTCCGAGCGACTGGTGCATCCACACGTTCCGGCCTCCCGTCTGCACGGATTGCCGGATTGCTACAAGATCAAGCTGCGTGCGTCAGGTTTTCGCCTGGTCTACCAAGTGCATGACAAGGTGCTCGTGGTCACCGTGATCGCGGTAGGCAAGCGTGAAAAGGGTTTGATCTACCGCGCGGCGAAGAAGCGGCTCTAGGATGAAACGGGGAATCGCGCGAGCGCATCGATCG
>DHXA01000094.1:12354-12663 GCA_002413455.1 Rhodanobacter sp. UBA5168
GACGAATGGCACTTACTTAAGCCTCTTCGGGTGGCCAAATCGCCGTATTTTGTCGCGAGCGATGGCGCGTGATTGAGTGAGGAGCGGCAGCGGTTTCGGTCTTCGTTTAACGGCTCGCGGTTCGATGCGTCCAGGTCTTCGACCTACGCGGCGCTGTGCGATCAGGATCAGCAAGTGTTCGCTCGATGCTTCATCGGGAGGCAAGCCGCGCTGGCTCCACGCCAGCCAGGTAGCTGGCCACGATGAGTGGATGACCGGTGCAAGGCACAGGCCATCCACTTCAGTCGGTCAACGCGGCACGGTGTAGTT
>DHXA01000076.1 GCA_002413455.1 Rhodanobacter sp. UBA5168
CGCATGGGCCGCGTCGAGAAAACGTTCGGCCAGCAGCGGCACCGCGATCCAGGTCAGCAGCCAGGAGATGATCAGCGCACTGGCCATGGTCAGCGACAGCGCCTTGAAAAACGCGCCGGTGACGCCGGACAGGAATGCCAGCGGCAGGAAGATCACCACGGTGGCGGCGCTCGACCCACTCAGCGGGCGGGTGAACTCGCGCGCCGCACCGGCGATGCGTTCGCGCATCGCGCCTTCACCCTGATGCAGCCGGCGCATGATGTGTTCCAGCATCACGATCACGTCGTCGATGATCAGCCCGACGGCGGCGGCCATGCCGCCCAGCGTCATCATGTTGAAGCTCATGCCCAGCACGGACAGCAGCAGCACGGTGATCGCCAGCACCGCCGGCACCACGATCATCGCCACCAGGATCACCCGCGTGTTGCGCAGGAACACGAACAGCACCAGCCCGGCCAGCACGATGCCGATCAGGATCGCATCGCGCACGCTGCTGGCCGCGCCGGTCACCAGCTGGGTCTGGTCGTACCAGTTGGCGATGCGCACGCCGGCGGGCATCTGCGGGGCGTAGCCGGCCAGCCGCTGCTTCACGTCGCCGGCGATCTGCACGCTGTTGCCGTCGGGTTGCTGATACACCTGCAGCAGCACCGCGTTCTGGCCGTCCGCGTTGACCCGGATCCACTGCGGCACGTGATCGAGACTGACCGCCGCCACGTCGCTCAAGCGCACCACGCCAGCGGGGCCCGCGCGCACCACGATGTCGCGCAGCGCGGCGACCGTGGCCGGCTGATTGTCGGCCAGCAGCAGGTACAGCTTGTAGTGATCCGACACGCGGCCCATCGCCTGGATCGTGGCGGCCTGGGTGACCGCTTTGGTGACATCGTCCAGGCTCAGGTTCAGCGCGCGCAGCCGGCCGGGGTCGACATCGGCATGGAATTCGGCGACCTCGCCGCCCTGCACGTCGACATGGGCGACGCCATTGATGCCGCTCAGCAACGGGCGCAATTGGTACTGCGCCAGGTCATGCAGGGCGCTGGGCGACAAGGTGTGCGAACGCAGGCTGTAGGCCAGGACCGGAAACGTGGTCGGGTCCATCCGGCGGGTGCTGAGCTGGGTGCCTGCAGGCAGTTGCGGCAGGATCTGCCCGGCCGCGGCATTGACCTCCTGCAACGCCGCAGCCATATCCGCGCCCCAGTCGAACGTGATCGCGACATCGGCACTGCCGCGGCTGGTGGTCGAGCGCACGTCGCGCACGCCACGCACCCGGCGCACCGCCGCCTCCACCGGCGTGGTCACCTCGACCGCCATCTGGTCGGCCGGCCGATCGCCCGCATCCAGCGTCAGCTGCACGCGCGGAAACGCCACGTTGGGAAACAGCGCCACCGGCATGAACAACGCGCTGGCGATGCCGCCGATGGTCAGCATCAGGATGAGGAACAGCAGCGAACGGCGATGCCCCTGCATCCATTCGGTGACGCTCACTGTGACGCGCCTTGTCCGGCGGCTGCCGCGGCACGCTGCGCCTGCACCGCGTCGCCGTCATTGAGCTCGTACACGCCCAGCACGATCACCGGCACCCGCGCATCGAGCGCGCCCTGCACGCCGACGGTGTCGCCATCGGGGCTGCGCAGTTTCACCTCGATGCGTTTGGCATGGCCCTGCCTGAGCTGGAACAGGTAATCGCCCTTCTCGTCATGCAGCACGGCCGCACGCGGCACCGCCCACGCGCTGAAGTCGGCGGTGCGGATCTGCGCCTGCAGCGCCGCACCAGTCACCAGCGTCGCGCCGGCCTCGGCCGGCAACTCGACTTGCGCGCTCAACAGATGGGTTTGCGGATCGACCGCCTGGCCGACCATGCGCAGCGTGCCGACAAAAACCGTTGCCGGGCCGTAGACGCCGTGCAGTTGCACCGGCATGCCCGGACGCAGGCCGGCCCCCACCTCCGGCTGCACGCCGAGCTGGGCGACCAGCGCCTGCGCGGGGGTGAAACCCAGCAGCGGCGCATTCGCGGCGAAGCGCTCGCCCAGGCTCACGCCGAGCGAGGTGACCACGCCATCGGCCGGTGCCTTGACGGTTTCTTCCGGCGCGCTGCCCCCCAGTGTGCGTTGCGCCTCGAGCGCCGCTTGTGCGTCGGCGAGTGCCTTGCGCGCGCTGGCCAGCTGCGATTGCGTGGCCAGCCGCTGCGCGGCCAGCTGCTCGGTGCGCCCGAGTTCGCCAGCGGCCAGGGTCAGTGCACTCTGCGCCTGTTGCCAGGCACTGCGCGCGGCGGCATCGGGAGCGATCGTCAGCACCGGCTGGCCGCGCTTGACGGTCTGTCCGGCCGCCACGTTCACCGCCACTACCTGGCCGGCATGCGCGAGGCTGATCGCGCGCGCGCGGCGCGGATCGCCCACGGCGCTGCCCCAGGCTTCGACGGTGTCGTGAAAGGTCTGCTGCACCGGCATGGTCGTGGTCACGGCAACCTGGCCGCTGGGGCCGGCGGCATCTTCCGCATCCGATGCGGCGTGACTGCAGCCGGCCAGCACACCCAGCAGCAACAGTCCGCACAGGCTTGGCAAAAAAGACGAATGACTCATGGCGTGGACACTTCGGCAGGGGCGGGGTGGGCAACCACCAGATCGGTGTTGCCAAGCAGTGCCTGCAGCGCAATGGCCTGCGTGGCCTGTTGCTGTTGCACGGCAAGCAGATCGAGATCGGCGCTGAGTGCGTTGCCGCGTATCGCCAGATACGTCGGCCAATCCAGAAGATTCCGCTGCCACGCCCGCGCGGCGGCGCGGCGCGCATCGTCCAGTTGCCCGGCATGTGCGACCAGCGCGGTGCGCTGGCGTTGCAAGGTGTCCAGATCGGCCAGCAAGCGCTGCATGTCGCTGCGCGTAGCCAGCAGGCGTGCGGTGTAGTCGTCCCTGAGTTGCTGGCGGGTCGCCTGCTCGATCGCGATATTGCCGCGGTTGCGATCGAACAGCGGCAGCGTGATGCCGATGTTGAACCCGTTGCTGTAGACGGCACTGGTGTCGCGCGCGGTGTTGAAGCCGATGGTCAGCGCGGGGAACTGCGCCCGCACGGCGGCGCGCAGTTTCGCCTCCTGCGACTGATAGCCGGCCTGCAGCGCGAGCAGATCCGGTCGTCGCGCCGGCAGGTCGATCAGCGCCTGCTGCAGCTGCGCCGGTGTCGGCTCGGCCTGATATGGCGCGCCGACCAGA
>DHXA01000205.1 GCA_002413455.1 Rhodanobacter sp. UBA5168
CGCATGGGCCATGCCGGCGCGATCATCTCCGGCGGCAAGGGCACCGCCGCGGCGAAGTTCGCCGCGCTGGAGAAGGCCGGCGTCACTACGGTGAAGTCGCCGGCCGACCTCGGCAAGACGCTCGCACGGTTGATGAAGTAAGTCAGTACCGCTGTGCCGTAAAATACGAAGGCCGCGATTCGTCGCGGCCTTCGTCGTTTCTGGAGTTCCGGTTCATGGCAAAGCTGCGTTTGGCGCTGGCCCAATTCGATTTTCCTGTGGGTGCGGTGGCGGCGAATGCTGCCAAGGCAGCCGAACTGATCGTCCAGGCGCGCAGCGGCGGCGCCGGCCTGGTGGCGTTCCCGGAGCTGGCCTTGAGCGGCTATCCGCCGGAGGACCTGCTGCTGCGGCCGAGCTTTCTCGCCGCCTGCGCCAGTGAACTCGCCGCGCTGGCGGCCACGACCCGAGGCATCGCCGCACTGGTGGGTCATCCGCACAGCGAGGGTGAGGTCTACAACGGCGCCAGCGTGCTGCGCGACGGCCGGATGGAATGCACCGCGCACAAACAGGCGCTGCCGAACTACGGTGTGTTCGACGACAAGCGCTATTTCCGCCCCGGCCATGAAACGGCCACCGTGGTCATCGACGACGTGCGCGTCGGCTTGCTGATCTGCGAGGACGTATGGCAGCCGGAGCCCGCAGCACAGGCGGCGGCGGCAGGCGCCGAACTGCTGCTGGTGATCAATGCCTCGCCATGGGACGAGGCCAAGCAGGCCGAGCGCGAAGCCGTGCTGGTCGCGCGGGCGCTTGAAACCGGCTGCGCGGTCGCCTACGTCAACATGGTTGGCGGGCAGGACGAGCTGGTCTACGACGGTGCCTCGCTGCTGGTGAATGGCGACGGCTCGATCGCCGCACGGGCACCGGCGTTTGTCGATGCGCTGCTGTGGGCCGGGTTCGATCCGGCCACGCGCACGTTGCACGCGGAGAACTGGCCGGTCGCTGCCGACGGTTCGATCGAAGCCACGCTGTACGCCGCCCTGGTGCGTGGCATCCGCGACTACATCGACAAGAACGGTTTCGGTGGCGTACTGCTGGGGCTGTCAGGCGGCATCGACTCGGCGCTGACGCTGGCGCTGGCGGTCGATGCGCTGGGTGTCGACCGGGTCACCGCGGTGATGATGCCCACCCGCTACACCTCGCAGCTGTCGCTGGACGGTGCGCGCGCCCAGGCGGAAAAACTGGGCGTGGACTATCACGTGATCTCGATCGAACAGACCTACGAGTCGTTCGTTACCGCGCTGGCCCCGGCGTTCGGCGGCAAGGGCGCCGATACGACGGAAGAGAACCTGCAGTCGCGCACCCGCGGCGTGATGTTGATGGCGCTGTCCAACAAACATGGCAGGCTGCTGCTGGCGACCGGCAACAAGAGCGAGATGGCCGTGGGCTACGCCACCCTGTACGGCGACATGTGCGGTGCCTACGCGCCGCTGAAGGACGTCTACAAGACCGTGGTGTACCAACTGTCGCGCTGGCGCAATGCGCAGGCGGCGAAGGCCGGCGAAGGCGACAGGATTCCGGCCGCGGTGATCGAGCGGCCACCGTCGGCGGAATTGCGCGACAACCAGACCGATCAGGATTCGCTGCCGCCGTATGACGAACTGGACGCGATCCTGGCTCGCTTCATCGAGGCCGAACAGTCGCAGGCGGAAATCGTGGCGCAGGGGTTTGATGCCGAAACCGTGCGCCGAGTGGTGCGGCTGGTGTTGCTCAACGAATTCAAGCGCCGGCAGTCGGCACCGGGTCCGCGTGTGACTACCCGCGCGTTCGGCCGTGAACGGCGCTATCCCATAACGTCCGGATGGCATTGAACCCCGGCGTCGAAGATTGCAGCGACACGGCCGAAGGCGAACCCACGTGGCCGCTCGTCCCCTGCTGGCGAAAAGGATCGGCTAAGCGTTGCGCGCCTGCGGAATCCCCACAAAAAAGCCGGCAATGACGCCGGCTCCTTGTTTCCATTGGATGGATGAGAAATCAGTGATGGCCCGAGAACGGCACCAGCTTGCGCAGTGTGGACGGCGGGCGCGGCCACCTGGCGTCGGTCAGGTACGGGTGATTCGGGTAGTTCAGCGCCAGTACCTGACGGGACTGATCGGCCAGGGCTTTCTGGTCGAGTGCCAGATAACTGCGGGTGAGAATCGCCAGCGCATCGCCAGCCTGCGGTGCCTGCTGGTAGTGCTCGATCACATACTGCGAGCGATCGGCGGCGGCGATGTAGGCCTTGTTGCGCAGGTAGAACTCGGCCACGTTGATTTCGAACTGGGCCAGCACGTTGCGCAGGTAGATCATGCGCTGGCGCGCATCGGCGGTATAGGCACTGTCGGGAAAGCGCCGCGACAGTTCGGAGAAATCGTCAAACGCCTGCAGGTTGTAGCCCTGATCGCGCCGCGCCTCCGAGCCTCCCCGGCCGATATAACGCTCGATCACGCCACTGGTGCGATCAAAATTGATCAGACCGCGCAGGTAGTAGGCATAATCGACATGTTTGTTGGTCGGATAGGTCTTGATGAAGCGGTTCACGGTCGACAAGGCATCATCCGGCTGATTGTCCTTGTACTGCGAGTAGGCCAGATCGAGCTGGGCCTGTTCGTTGTACTCGCCCGACGGGAAGCGTGCGACCAGGCGCTGGTAGGCCTTGCTGGCAGCGGCGTAGTCGGCATTCTCCATCGAGGCATGCGCATTGTTGTACAGCGCATCCAACGGCATGGTGTCGATGGACTCGTGCTTGGACTTGAACATCGAACATGCACTCATCGACATCGCGAGCGCCAGCACGGCGAGCACCTTGAGGGCAGGCAATTGGGACATCGGCAGCTTGGACAAGCCCATTGATAGGCGCATAGGAATGAATTCAGATGTTTGAACGAAAAGGCATGATAGCCGAAACCGGCTGCAGCCCGCGGAGCGTGGCATGACCGCGATCCGGCACGAGGCCGAAGTGCCGCTGGCCGCCGCAGGACGCAGGTTCGACCAGGCTTTGGCCGAGATGTTCCCCGACTATTCGCGCTCACGGCTCAGCGGCTGGATCAAATCCGGGGCGGTGACCCTGGATGGCGCGCAGGCGCCACCGCGGCAGCTGCTGCGTGGTGGCGAGCAGGTGCGGCTGCAGGTCGAACTGGAAACCGAGGTGACCAGCGCGCCCGAGGACATCACGCTGGATATCGTGCATGAGGACGAACACCTGCTGGTGCTGAACAAGCCGTCCGGGCTCGTCGTCCATCCCGGTGCCGGCAACCCGGCCGGCACCCTGCTCAACGCCTTGCTGCATCACGACCCGAAGCTCGCCGAATTGCCGCGGGCGGGCATCGTGCACCGGCTGGACAAGGACACCTCCGGCCTGATGGTGGTGGCAAAGACACTGCCGGCATACACCGCGCTGGTCGACCTGCTGTCGCGGCATGAGGTGGAACGGCAGTACGAGGCCGTGGTGCTGGGCACCATGGTGGCCGGCGGCACGGTGGATCAGCCGATCGGCCGCAGCATGGGCGATCGGCTGCGCCAGGCGGTGCGCGACGAGGAAGACGGCAAGCGCGCGGTGACCCATTACCGGCTGCGCGAGCGCTTCCGCGCGCACAGCCTGCTGCAGTGCCAGTTGGAGACCGGCCGCACGCATCAGATCCGCGTGCATCTGGCGCACATCGGCCATTCGCTGATCGGTGACCCGTTGTACGGCGGCGGCCTGAAGCTGCCCAAGGGTGCCAGCGCGCAGCTGATCACCACACTGCGCGGATTTCGCCGGCAGGCGCTGCATGCCGAGAAGCTGTCGTTCATCCATCCGGTCAGCGGCGAGGCGTTGTCGTTCAGTGCCGACCGGCCGGATGACCAGTTGGCCTTGATCGAGGCACTGCGCGCGGATCTGCTAGAACACGGTTCGGACCATTACTGAGGCGGCGGGCAGTGCCGCTG
Organism: Rhodanobacter sp. UBA5168; assembly: GCA_002413455.1. Lineage (GTDB taxonomy): Bacteria > Pseudomonadota > Gammaproteobacteria > Xanthomonadales > Rhodanobacteraceae > Rhodanobacter. The sequence goes on from DHXA01000205.1 coordinate 3,943, forward strand.
TGCGACGGGCTTCGTTTAAGCTGCGCAATCCGTTCCACGATTCCCCGCGACCCATGACCGATACCTGGATCTTTCCCGACTGGCCGGCTCCGCCGCGGGTGCATGCAGCCGTCACCACCCGCCTGGGGCCAGGCCTGTCGGCGGCGCCGTTCGAGCGCTTCAATCTCGGCCTGCGCAGCGGCGATTCGGCCGACGCGGTCAGCGCCAACCGCAGCGCGCTGCAACAGGTGTTGGCGCTGCCGGCGTCGCCGCGCTGGCTGCGTCAGGTGCACGGCATCAACGTGGCCGAACTGGGGCCGTTGCCCAGCGCGGACGAACCGCAAGCGGATGCTGCGGTATCCCGCATTCCGGGCACCGTGCTTTCGATCCTCACAGCCGACTGCCTGCCGGTGCTGTTCTGCGCCGACGATGGCAACGAGATTGCCGCGACGCACGCCGGCTGGCGTGGCCTGGCCAGCGGCGTGCTGGAGGCGACGGTGCAACAGCTGCAGACGCCACCTGCGCGCCTGCTGGCATGGCTGGGGCCGTGCATCGGCGCGGCTTCGTATGAGGTGGGCGGGGAGGTGCATGCCGCCTTCGTCGCCCACGACGCGATCGCAGCGGCGTGTTTCGTGTCGACCCGGCCCGGCCACTGGCTCTGCGATCTGGCGGGACTGGCGCGGCAGCGCCTGGCGGCGGCAGGGGTCACGCGAATCCACGGTGGCGGTTTCGATACGCACGCCGACCCGAGGTTCTATTCCTACCGCCGCGACGGTGCCCGCAGCGGCCGTTTCGCCAGTCTGATCTGGCTGGCGTAACGCATCGGCATCAGCTGCGCAGGGCCTGCAGGAACGCAACGCGCCAGACCGTGATGTCGTTCTCGTGCAGCACCGTCATCATGGCGTTCCAGCGCTCGCGCCGTTCGTCCAGTGACATGCTGAGGGCGCGCTGCAGCGCGTCGGCGACTTCCTCCGTATCGGCGGGGTTCACCAGCAGCGCCTCGGTGAGTTCCTGCGCGGCACCGGCGAAGCGCGACAGCACCAGCACGCCGGGATCCTCGGGGTCCTGGCTGGCCACATACTCCTTGGCCACCAGGTTCATGCCATCGCGCAGCGGGGTCACCAGGCCGACCCGCGCGGTGCGGTAGTAGCCGGTCAACAGCCGGTGCGGGAACGACTTGTTGATGTAGCGCACGGGGGACCAGTCCGGTGCGGCGTATTTGCCGTTGATGTGGCCGGCGCTGCGTTCCAGTTCGCGGCGGATCTGCCGGTACTCCAGCACCGCGCCGCGCGAGGGTGGGGCGATCTGCAAGAAGGTGATCCTTCGATGCAGTTCGGGCGCACGCTCGAGCAGCCGCGCATACGCCTGGAAACGCTCGGGCAGGCCCTTGGAATAATCCAGTCGATCGACGCCGATGATCAGCGAGCGACCTTCCAGGCTGTCGCGCAGCTGGCCGATTTCCCGGTTCGACACAGCGGCGCGCGCCATCTCGGCGATGCCAGTGGTGTCGATGCTGATCGGAAAGGCCGCGGCGCGGAACAAGCGCCCGTTGGCGCTGCGCATGCGTCCGTCGCGGCGCATCGTGGCGCCGGTCTCGTGCAGGAAATAGTCTTCCAGTGCACGCAGGTCGCGGGTGGTGTGCACGCCGATCAGGTCGTAGCTGGCCAGCGTTTCCAGCAGCTCGCGATGGTTGGGCAGCGCGATCAGCAGGCCGGCGGCGGGGAGCGGTGTATGCAGAAAGAAACCGATGCGATTCTTCACGCCGCGCTGGCGCAGCATCGCGGCCAGCGGGATCAGATGGTAGTCGTGCACCCAGATGATGTCATCGGGCCTGATGAGCTGGCGCAACCGATCGGCAAACAGTTCGTTCACCCGCAGATAGCCGTCCAGATGGCTGCGCTGGTAGTCGACGAGGTCGGGACGGTAATGCAGGATCGGCCACAGCGCGCCGTTGGCGAAGCCGGTGTAGAAATCGTCATGATCGGCGCGCGACAGGTCGATGGTGGCGTAGTCGACTTTCGCGTCGTGCAGCCGGTGTACTTCGGCCGCCGTTTCGGCGGCGAGCTTGCCGCTCCAGCCGAACCACAGGCCACCGCGTTCGCGCAGTGCCGCCTGCAGCGCCGAGGCCAGGCCGCCGGGTGCGGTCTGGCGTGGCAGGGCGACGCGGTTGGACACCACCACCAGGCGGGCGCCGGAGGGGCGTGGCGTGGTCACAGCGCATCCTCCCAGCGCCGCGACAACCGCATCGCGGCCTGGATCAGGCCGACCAGCGAATAGGTCTGCGGATAGTTGCCCCAGTGTTCGCCGCTGACCGGGGCGATGTCCTCGGACAGCAGGCCCAGTGCATTGCGCTGCTTCAGCATGTGCTCGAACATCGCCCGCGCCCGTTCCTTGCGGCCGGTGGCGGCGAGCGCCTCGATGTACCAGAACGTGCAGATGTTGAAACTGGTCTCTGGCGCGCCGAAATCGTCCGGCGCGATATAGCGGAACAGATAGTTGCCGCGGCCAAGCGCCACTCCGATCGCGTCGACGGTGGCGATGAAACGCGGGTCACCGGCTTCGACAAAACCGATGTCGGCAAGCAGCAGCAGGCTGGCGTCCAGATGTTCGCCATCGTAGGCGTCGACGAAGTGGCCGAGCTGTTCGTTCCATGCGTGCGCTTCGATACTGGCATGCAATTGCACGGCTTCCTCATGCCAGTATCGCGCGCGGTCGTCGAGCCCCAGTTCGGTGGCGATGTGAGCCAGGCGGTCGCATGCGGCCCAGCACATGGCAGCGGAATAGGTATGCACAGCGGCGCGGCCGCGGTACTCCCACAATCCGGCATCGGTCTGCTCGGCCATGCGCAACGCAGTCGTGCCCATCCTTTCGAGTCGGCGAAATGTCACTTCGTCGCCGCGATGCTCGAGCCGGCAGTCGAAGAACAATTGTGCCGAGGCAAGCACCACCGAACCGTAGACATCGTTCTGGCGCTGCCGCCAGGCATCGTTGCCAACCCGCACCGGGCCCATCCCCCGATAACCCCTGAGCGTGTCCACCTGGCGTTCGGGCAGTTCGTCCTCGAAGGTGATGCCGAACACCGGGCCAAGCTCGGCGGTGTCCTTGTTGGCGACGAGGTTGAAAGCGAAACGGATGTACTCCTCCATCGTGCGCGTTGCACCCAGGCGGTTGAGCGCGCGCACGGTGAACGCGGCATCGCGCAGCCAGCAGTAGCGGTAATCCCAGTTGCGTGCGGTGCCGCCCGATTCCGGGATCGAGGTGGTCAGCGCGGCCACGATCGCGCCGGTGGCTTCGTACTGGCACAGCTTCAGCGTGATCGCCGCGCGGATCACTGCCGCCTGCCACTCGTACGGAATCGACAGGTAGCGCACCCATTCGCGCCAGTAGTCCAGCGTGCGCTCCAGTGCCAGGTGGACGAAGTCGGCCACGTTGTCGTTGAGGGTTTCGTCCGGACCGAACACGAAATGCGCGGGCCGGTCGAGGCTGAAAATCAGTCCGCGCTCGATCAAGGGTGTCGACACGTCGCTGGTCAGGCGTTGCACCACATCGCTGAGCAGGTAGCGGATGTGATTGCTGCCCGAGGTGGTTTGCGCGGCGCGCGCGCCGTAGTCGCACAACGGGCGCATCCGGACGCGGATGCGCGGCGATCCGCTGATCGGAGCTGCCCGGCGCGTCAGCATTTCCGGATGGTAGACGCGTCCATTCGAGCGATAACGCGGTGCGAAGTCGGTGATCTCGACGGCGCCACCATGGCGGTCGAATACGCGTGTCACCAGCACCGCCGTATTGGCCAGATAGAACTGCTCGGCGTGTTCAAAATCCTCCAGCTCGATCGCCCACTCGCCACCTTCGATCACCGGCGAGAGCAGGGTGCAGAAGCTGGCGTCGGCGTCGAAACGGGGCAGGCAGCACCAGACGATGCTCGCCTGGCTGTCGATCAGGGCGGCGACACTGCCGTTGCCGATCACGCCAAGCTCAAGGCTGGCGCGCTGGATCGCCTTGGGGGAGTCGGACATGGCTGGGGGCTCCGTGCGTCAGGGCGTCCAGGACGCGGGTCAGCCAGGCTTCCGCCGCGGCGGGGCCAGGCAAGGTGAATGCGGCCAGGCTCGGTTCGCGCATGCCGATGCGTACGCTGAGCCCATGTAGAGCATTGATGCTGGCAAACGCATGTTCGTCGGTAAGGTCGTCGCCCAGATAGACCGGCTGGCGACCGGCAAACGGTTCGCGCTGCAGCAGTTCCAGCACCGCGCGGCCCTTGTCCATGCCGGTCGGTTTGAACTCCAGCACCAGGTTTCCCGGCTGCAGTTCATAGCCGGGTAGCTGCCTGATCACGGCGAGCGCCGCTTCATGCAGGGCCGCCAGTTGTGCCGGTGCGCGGCGACAATGCAACGCCACCGCGGCGTGCTTGTCTTCGATCTGCACGCCGTCGAAGCGCGCGGCCAGCGTGCGCGCCAGGTCGCGCATGTGCGCCTGTTGCGCGGGCGCGACCTTGAAATCCCGGTAGCTGCCATCGGCGTGGCGCAACTGCAATCCGTGCAAACCGGCGGCGGCCCAGTGCGCGGCGCCGAACAGACGATCGAGGTCGGCCAGCTCGCGACCGCTGACCAGCGCCAGCGCGCCATCGAGCACCCGATGCAAGGCATGCAACAGTGTCAGCAGCGCAGCGCCGGGTTGGACTGCCAGTGGGTCGTCGGCAAAGTCGAGCAAGGTACCGTCGACATCGAGAAAGACTGCCCAGCGCGCGTTGGCATCGGGCAATGGGGGCGGCGGCAGCGGGTCGCGGCGTGCGCAGGCGATAGCAGGAGTGGCCGTTGACATCGCTATCACCCTAACAAACCGAATGTGAAAATCACCTTGTGGGAAATGCGGATACATTGGGTGGCACGAGCTTGATTCGCCATGCAGCGCCCGCACTTTTGGGGACAGTGACGGACTGCCGTCAAATCATCGAGCGCAAACCACCGGGGAGCATCGACATGCGGATGGACAAACTCACCTCGCGTTTCCAGCAGGCGCTGGCCGATGCGCAATCGCTGGCCGTGGGACGCGATAACAACATGCTCGAGCCAGTGCATGTGATGGCGGCGCTGCTCAACCAGCAGGGTGGCTCGACCGCGCCAATGCTCACCCAGGCGCAGGTCAACGTGCCGGCATTGCAGCAACGCATCAACGACATGCTGGAGCGCCTGCCCAAGGTCAGTGGGCAGGAAGGCAACATCAACCTGGGCAACGATCTGAACCGGCTGCTCAACCTCACCGACAAGCTGGCGCAGCAGCGCGGCGACCAGTTCATCGCCAGCGAACTGTTTGTGCTGGCCGCGCTGGAGGACAAGGGCGAGCTGGGTGCGGCGCTGAAGGCGGCCGGTGCGAACAAGCCGAACCTCGAGGCGGCGATCGACAAGCTGCGCGGCGGCGAGAAGGTGCAGAGCGAGAACGCCGAAGAGCAGCGTCAGGCGCTGGAGAAATACTGCATCGACCTGACCGAGCGCGCCGAATCCGGCAAGCTCGACCCGGTGATCGGTCGCGACGAGGAAATCCGCCGCACGATCCAGGTGCTGCAGCGACGCACCAAGAACAATCCGGGGTTGATCGGCGAGCCCGGCGTGGGCAAGACGGCGATCGTCGAAGGGTTGGCGCAACGCATCATCAAGGGCGAGGTGCCCGAGGGTCTGCGTGATCGACGCGTGCTGGCGCTGGACATGGGTGCACTGATCGCCGGCGCGAAATTCCGCGGCGAATTCGAGGAGCGGCTGAAGGCTGTGCTCAGCGACCTGTCCAAGCAGGAAGGCCGGGTGATCCTGTTCATCGACGAGCTGCACACGATGGTCGGCGCCGGCAAGGGCGAAGGCGCGATGGATGCCGGCAACATGCTCAAGCC
>DHXA01000260.1:0-3817 GCA_002413455.1 Rhodanobacter sp. UBA5168
GCCGCGGTGATCGGCGTCACCAGCGTGCTGTTCGCCTTCATGCTGGGCGCGGCGCGGATCTGGTTCGCGCTGGCGCGCGACGGCCTGCTGCCGGCGTGGTTCGCCAAGGTCAGCCCGCGCTTCGGCACGCCGGCGCGGCCGACCATCATTCTCGGCCTGTTCACCGCGCTGGTGGCCGGCCTGCTGCCGATCGGCGAGGTGGCAGAGCTGGTGAACATCGGCACGCTCAGCGCCTTCATCATCATCTGCGGTTCGATCATGCTGCTGCGCCGGCGTCGTCCGGATCTACCGCGCAACTTCAAGACTCCTGCGGTGTGGTTCACCGCACCGCTCGGCATCGTGTTCTCCGCGGTGCTGATCTATGGCCTGCCGTGGATCACCTACGAGCGCTTCATCCTCTGGATGGCGCTGGGCTGCGTGATCTATTTCGGCTACGGCATCCGCCACAGCAAGCTGGCGCTGGCGGGCGGCTCGTGACATTCCCGGGCATCAGTCCACCGATACGCTGACGATCCGGTCGCGCCCGTCGCGTTTGGCCTGGCGCATGGCCTGATCCGCGCGCGCCAGCAGGGTCTCGATGGTCTCGTCGGCATCACGGCATTCGGCGATGCCGATGCTGACGGTCAGGGGGCCGTCCGGGCGCAGGATCGCGTGCACGGCCAGCCGCAATTTCTCGCCGCGCTGGTCGGCCTGCGACTGGTCGATGCCGGGCAGCAGCAGCGCAAACTCCTCGCCACCAATGCGGCCGATCAGATCGCCCGAGCGCGTCTGCGCACGCAGGACCGTGGCCAGTGCGATCAGCGCTGCGTCGCCGGCTGCGTGGCCGTGATCGTCATTGAGTTGCTTGAAGTGATCGGCGTCCAGGTACAGCACGCAGGCCGGCTTCTGCTGGCGCCGTATGTCGCCCAGCGCAAGCCGCGCCAGTTCGAGGAAACGGTTGCGCAGCAGCAGGCCGGTGAGACCGTCGGTATTGGCCTGCTCTCGCAGTTGCCGCTCCAGCCGGAACTGTTCGAACAGTGTGCGCGCCATGAACGCGCGCAGCACCGTCGACAGCGAAATGGCGATCGCCATGTAGACCAGATACTGAAAAATCTGCACGCTGCTGGCGGCGCCGAACAGCAGCATCGGCAGCGGCCCGAGCCCGCACAGCGCCATGGCGATGGCGAAATCCCAGCGGCCGAGCCAAATGATCGACGAGGCCACCGGCAGCAGCAGGCCGGGTATCACCCACGGCTGCCCTGGCAGGCGGCCGATGCTGTTGAGGTTGATGCCGATTTCCAGCAGCAGCACGCACAGCAGCGCCAGCCCGCTGAGCAACCGCGGCCGCCGCACGTGCCGGGTGGCCCTGGCCACCAGCAACAGCGGCAGCACCAGGGACAGGCGCAGCGGCAGCGGCAGCAGCGAGCTGCGGATCAGCGTGCTCGCAATCACCGCCACGCCATACGCCAGCGTTGCCATGAGCATCAGCGCATGGATCATCGGCCCCATCTGCCGCGCCAGGTAACGGCGGTACTCGCGGCGTTGATCGGGGTTGCCGGGGTGCTGTCGGTGTTCGGGAAACAGCAGATGCATACGGATCTCGGGGAAGAGGACGGGAAGGTAGCCAGCTTCCAGGTGATCGGCATCCGTTCGATCAGCTTCAGTCGGGGGCGGCTTCCTTCCACCGAGCAAGATGGGTGCCATGCATGGCGGTCGAGATCGCGGCGCGGTGGCCGCGGTTCACGGTCATGACCTTCGGCATGGGTTAAGCGCGGGGTCGGCGGTCTAGCATCGACCGCTGGATTCGCGCCCCGGTAAAGCCGTCGTCGGCGTGGATTTCCGCAGCCCACCGGGCCTCGTTCGATTCGTGCCGGGATTTCTCGGCTCGTGCAGCTAGGCCGCTGCTCCCACTTTTCCCTTCGGAGAATGCATTGAAAGTCACCCGTCTCGCTTCCGCCCTCGCCGCCGCTGCCTTCGGGCTGGCCAGTTTCGCCGCGCTCGCCGATGTCCCGGCGCCGCAGGATGTGCCGTATCAGGGCACCTTGAAGATCAGCGTGGACGCCACCGACGTGGCACATCGCATCTTCCGCGTGCACGAAACCCTGCCGGTTGCGGCCGGCCCGCTGACGCTGCTGTATCCGCAGTGGCTTCCAGGCAACCACTCGCCGAACGGTACGATCGACAAGATGGCCGGACTGGTGGTGAAAGCGAACGGCCAGGTGCTGCCGTGGACGCGCGACCCGCTCAATGTCTACGCGTTCCACGTTGACGTGCCGCAGGGTGCCAGCAACGTGGAGGTCGAGTTCCAGTTTCTCTCGGCACAGGACCAGCGCCAGGGTCGGGTGGTGATGACGCCGGAGATGCTCAACCTGCAATGGAACTCGGTGACCCTGTATCCGGCCGGCTACTTCGCGCGCCAGATCAACACCGAAGCCAGCGTGAAGCTGCCCACCGGCTGGCAGGCCGGCACCGCGCTCGAAGTGGCCTCGAAGGACGGCGACACGATCAACTTCAAACCGATCAACTACGACGATCTGGTCGATTCGCCGATCTATGCGGGCAAGTATTTCAAGCGCGTGGATCTGGACCCGGGCGCCAAGGCGCCGGTGCACCTGAGCATCGTGGCCGATGACGCGAAGTACCTGGAGATCAAGCCTGAGCAGATCAAGCCGTTCCAGAACCTGGTGCAGCAGATGTACAAGATGTACGGCGCGCACCATTACGACCACTACGATTTCCTGGTCTCGCTCAGCGACAAGATGAGTGGCAATGGCCTGGAGCATCATCGCTCCAGCGAGGACGGCACTTCGGCCGACTTCTTCACCGAGTGGAAGAAGAACGCGCTGTCCCGCGACCTGTTCTCGCACGAGTTCAACCATTCGTGGGATGGCAAGTACCGCCGTGGCGCCGATCTGGCCACGCCGAACTTCAACGTGCCGATGAGCGACACCCTGCTGTGGGTGTATGAAGGCCAGACCCAGTTCTGGGGTCAGGTGATGGCCGCGCGTTCGGGTCTGTGGGACACCGATCAGTCGCACGACATGTGGGCCTTCACCGCCGCCACCTACGACAAGGGCCGTCCCGGCCTGGCCAGTTTCCGCAACGTGCAGGACACCACCAACGATCCGGTTATCGCGCAGCGGGCGCCACTGCCGTATCGCAACTACCAGGCCAGCGAAGATTACTATTCGGCCGGCCAGATGATCTGGCTCGACGTCGACGGCAAGCTGCGTGAGCTGAGCGGCGGCAAGAAGAGCATCGACGATTTCGGCAAGGCGTTCTTCGGCATGGAGAACGGCAAGTGGGACGTCAACACCTACACCTTCGAGGACGTGGTCAAGACGCTCAACGGCATCGCGCCCTACGACTGGACGAAGTACCTGCGCACGCGTCTGGACGGCCATGGTCCGCTGACCGGCGGCATCCAGTCGCATGGCTGGAAGCTGGTGTATACCGACAAGCCGTCCGATGCCGTGAAGGCGATCGAGTCGCGCCGCCATACCGCCGACTTGACCTATTCCCTCGGCCTCTCGATCGGCAAGGACGGCGCCATCGGCGACGTGCTGTGGGACGGTCCGGCGTTCAAGGCCGGCATCTCGCCGGGCATGACCATCGTCGCGGTGAACAGCCAGGATTACGACGCCGACGCCTTGAAGGATGCCGTCACCGCCTCGGCCAAGGACAAGAGCCAGCCGGTCGAACTGCTGGTGAAGAACTTCAACGAGTACAAGACCGTGCGCATCGACTACCACGACGGCCTGAAGTACCCGCACCTGGTCCGCGACACCAGCAGGCCGGACACGCTCACCACGCTGCTCAAGGCACGCTGAAGCCACGC
>DHXA01000260.1:4146-13567 GCA_002413455.1 Rhodanobacter sp. UBA5168
TGCCCGCCCAGCACCATCTCGGCTATACTGCGCTCCCCGCGGTGCCGGCCCTGTGGCCCAGCATCACGCGCGGCCATACATGCGCCCGTAGCTCAGCTGGATAGAGTACTGCCCTCCGAAGGCAGGGGTCGTGGGTTCGAATCCCGCCGGGCGCACCATTTTCCTGTGGCACGGGTACGTCCTGTTGCGTTGTACGCGATGGCGTTGCCTCGTGTACGCCAGTTCCTTCGGGCAAGTCCATGCACTCCATCAGCCTGCCGCCTTGAGCGGATGACGTGCGGGCGTCATCCGCGCAAGGCAGACTTGGGTGACGACGTTGACCGGAAATCCCCATGCATCGCCTATGCTTCGCCATCGCCGTTCTCTGTGGAGTGCTCATGCTGCCGGCCACCGCTGCCGCCGAGAAACCGCTTGCCGCCACGGTGCTGGTGATCGGTCATCGCGGTGCCAGCGCGCTGCGACCCGAGCACACGCTGGCTTCGTACGCGAAGGCGATCGCCGACGGCGCCGACGTCATCGAGCCGGACCTGGTGATGACGAAGGATGGCGTGCTGGTGGCGCGGCACGAGAACGAGATCGGCAGCACCACCGACGTGGCCGTCCATCCGCAGTTTTCCGCGCGCAAGACCAGCAAGATACTTGATGGCCGCGCAGTCAGCGGCTGGTTCACTGAGGACTTCACGCTGGCGGAGCTGAAGACGCTGCGCGCGCGCGAACGGCTGCCGCAACTGCGCAGCACGCTATACGACGGCCAGTACCCGATTGTGACGCTGGAGGAGATCATCGACTTCGTCGAGCTCGAATCGGCCAGCTGCGGGCGGGTCATCGGGATTATTCCGGAGATCAAGCACGGCACCCATTTCCGCACGCTGGGGCTGCCGATGGAGGACAAGTTGCTGGCCACGCTCGCTGCGCACCGCTACACACGCACGGCGCCGGTGGAGATCCAGTCGTTTGAAGTCGGCAACCTGAAATACCTGCGCGACAAACTCGCCGGCCAGCACGGCAACATCCGGCTGCTGCAGTTGCTGGGTGATGCCGACCAGCAGCCGGGCGATGTGGTCGCTGCCGGCGGCGGGCTCGATTATGCGCAGATGATGACGCCGGACGGCCTGCGCGATATCGCCGCGTATGCGGATGCGATCGGCCCGAACGCCCGCGCGGTCATTCCGCTCGGGCCCGACGGTACGCTCGCCGCGCCCACGCCGCTGGTGCGCGACGCGCATGCGGCACGCCTGGAAGTGCACGCGTACACGTTCCGTCCGGAGAACCACTTCCAGCCGAAGAACCTGTGGCAGGGCAGCGATCCGCGTACATTCAACGAAGCCGGTTCGATGGCCGAGATCCGCGCCTATCTCGATGCCGGCATCGATGCGTTCTTCACCGACCACCCTGCCATCGGGCGCAAGGCGCTGGACCGGCGCTGAGTGACGGCAAAAAGAAGGGCGCCTCGCGGGACGCCCTTCGCTTTCACGGCGACGGGTCGATCAGCTCTTCTTGATCTCGAAATCCTGCTTGGCCACCGACTTGCCATCGAGCGAGATCTCGACCTTGTATTTGCCTTCCGGCCACAGGTCGGGGTTCTGCACCTTGAAGGTCGTGACGGCGGGGCCGTCGGTGGCGATCGACTGGCTGATGCTGCTGACCATCTGGCCCTGGCCTTCCAGGTAACTCCATTTGGCGTTGAGCGTGGCGCCCTCACTGCTGCCCTGGGTGGCGACGCTGGCGTAGATGGCCTTGTCGTTGGGGGCGAAGCGGTCGCTGGCGCGGGTGACCTGATGCTCGGCGTTCACGTCGCTGCCGAGGGTTACCTTGGCTACGGTGAGCGGCGTAGTCGTCACGGTGGTTGCCGGCGCAGCCACCGTGGCAGCGGGGGCGATGCCGGCCGACGTGCTGCTGGCAGCTGGCGTCGCCACCGTGCTGGCCGCCGGAGGACTCATGGCGGTAGCCGCCGTGCCGGGACCGGCCGGCGCGCTTGCCGGCGTGGCCGGCTCGTTCTTGCCGCAGGCGCTGAGCAGCAGCAGGCCGGCGAGACTGGCGCTGCACAGCGCCGTGGTGCGGATGAAACGTGTCATGGGAACTCCTGGGTCGATGACGTGGCCGTACCGATCCCGATCCATGGGGACTGCCGCAGCGCCGTCCGGTTGCGTGGTGAATGCACAGAGGCTAACGCCATCGATATGAAGCGCCGATTACCGAAGGGAATCGCTGATGGCGAACTTTCACGCGTCAATGACGCGTAGGGAGGGGGTGCCGATAGCGCTCGCTACTGGCGAACCGTGCGCGGATTGGCCGGCGTGGCGGGCGTGCTGCTGCGAAACGGATTGATGTCCAGCCCGCCACGGCGGGTGTAACGCGCGTACACGCTGAGCCGTTGCGGGGCGCAGCGCTGCGTCAGGTCGACGAAGATGCGCTCCACGCATTGCTCGTGGAATTCGTTGTGGGTGCGGAATGAAACCAGGTAGCGCAGCAGCCCGGCGTGGTCGATCGGCGCGCCGCGATAGGCGATCTGCACGCTGCCCCAGTCCGGCTGGCCGGTGACCGGACAGTTCGAGCGCAGCAGGTGCGAGACCAGGACTTCCGCCACCGGCGTGGCGCCGGTATCCGCCTGCAGAAAGTCCGCGTCGGGCGGGCCGTAATGATCAATCGCGATGTCCTGGTGGTCGAGCAGACGACCGTCCAGATCGGCGACGGCAAACGCCGCGGCATTCACGTCGCTGAGCTGCACGCTGACCACCGCACCGGCCGCGGCGGACAGGTCATGCATCAGCGTGGTGGTCAGGGCGGCAGCATCGGCAACGCGCTCCTGGGCGAAGCCGTTCAAGTACAGCTTGAACGACTTCGACTCGATGATGTTCGGCGACGCCGCCGGTACATGGAACTCGGCAAGCGCCACCACCGGCTTGCCGCGCAAATCCAACCATGACAGCTCGTAGGCGTTCCAGATGTCCACGCCATGGAACGGCAACGACTCGGCCACGCCGATTTCCGCGCGCTTGTCGGCGCGCGGTATCGCAAACAGCAGTTTCGGGTCGTAGCGGTCGGCGTAGGCGGTGTCCTTGCCGAGCGGGGAATGTTCGGGAGTACTCATGCCGCCAAGTTTAACGGTTCCTGCGCCGCCTCCCGCGTGAAGAGCGGCGCGCGGCCTTATACGTTGACCATGTGCATCATCGCCCCGGCATAGCGTTCACCGGCGGCGGCATCGGGCGGAAACATGGCGTCGAGCGCCTTCAGCTCGGCCGCGCCGAGCCGCACGTCGAGCGCGCCCAGGTTCTCGTCCAGCCGCGAGCGCTGCTTGGTGCCGGGGATCGCGATCACCTCCTCGCCCTGCGCCAGCACCCAAGCCAGTGCCAGTTGTGCCGGCGAGCAGCCCTTGTCCGCCGCCAGGCTCCTCACCTGTTCGACCAACTGCAGGTTGCGGCTGAAGTTGTCGCCCACGAAACGCGGACTGCCGCGGCGGTAGTCGCCCGCATCGAAGTCGTCCGGCGAGCGGATCGCGCCGGTGAGGAAGCCGCGACCCAGCGGCGAGTAGGCGACCAGGCTGACGCCCAGCCTGCGGCAGGCATCGAGCATGCCGTTGCCCTGCGGGTCACGCGTCCACAGCGAGAACTCGCTTTGCAGCGCGGCGATCGGGTGCACCTTGCAGGCGCGTTCCAGGGTGGCGCCGGAAGCCTCGCTCAGACCGAGGTGGCGCACCTTGCCGGCGGCGACCAGTTCGGCCATCGCGCCGACGGTGTCCTCGATCGGCACGTTGATGTCGACGCGGTGCTGGTAGTAGAGATCGATGGTGTCGATGCCCAGCCGCTTCAGGCTGGCGTCGCAGGAGCTGCGTACGTAGTCGGGCCGTCCGTTGGCCACGCGCTGCGCGGGATCGGTCGGATGCGGCACGATGCCGAACTTGGTGGCGATGAAGGCCTGTTCGCGGCGCCCCCTGATCGCCTTGCCGACCAGTTCCTCGTTGGTGTGCGGACCGTAGACATCGGCGGTGTCGAGGACGTTGAGGCCACGATCGAGCGCGTGGTGGATTGTGGCGATCGCCTCGTCGGCGTCCGCCGCAGTGGCGCCATAGGCCCAGCTCATGCCCATGCAGCCAAGGCCGAGTGCGGATACGGCGGGACCATTCTTGCCAAGTGTGCGGGTCTGCATGGAGTTGTTCCGTGGTTGGGTGTCAGGGCATGGTGCACCTGCGCGGGAGCTGGATAAATGCTCAATAATGGCCATCACCATTCAATATTAATCAACAATCCCATGGATCGACTCCACGCCATGCGGCTGTACGCGCGCATCGTCGAGCTGGGCAGCTTCACCGCCGCGGCCGACGACCTCAACCTGCCGCGCGCCACCGTCACCCACGCGATCAAGCAGCTGGAGGCGCGGCTCGGCGCGCAGCTGCTGCAGCGGACCACGCGCCGCGTGCGCACAACGCGCGACGGCCAAACCTACTACGGCCATTGCGTGCGGCTGCTGGCCGACATGGACGAGGTGGAGACCGATTTCCGCGAGGCGGTGGTGCAGCCGAAGGGCCGCCTGCGCGTCGACCTGCCGGCCTCGCTGGCGCGACTGCTGCTGATTCCGGCACTGCCGGATTTCTTCGCGCGCTTTCCGCAGGTCCAGCTGGACATCGGCGCAGGCGACCGCTTCGTCGACCTGGTGCGCGAGGGCGTGGACTGCGTGCTGCGCATCGGCGAACTCGGCGACTCCGGCATGACCGGGCGGCGCGTGGCGATGCTTGAGCAGGTGACTGTGGCCAGCGCCGGCTACCTGCGCCGGCATGGCGTGCCCGAAACGCTGGCGGCATTGCAGCAGGGTCATCAGGCGGTGAACTGGGTCTCGCCAACCACACGCCGGCCCGAGCCGCTGGAGTTCATGGTCGGGCGCAAGCGGCGCCAGATAAGCCTGCCCGGCGTGGTCGGCGTCAGCGGCGGTGACGCGTATCTCGGCTGCTGCGAAGCGGGACTCGGCATCGCGCAACTCACCCGTTACCGCATCGCCGACTCCCTCAAGAGTGGCAAGCTGCGCGAACTGCTGCCGGACCATCCGCCGCCGTCACTGCCGATGACCGTGCTGTACCCGCAGCAGCGGCAGGTGCCGGCGCGGCTGCGCGTGTTTGTCGACTGGCTGGTGGAGCTGACTTCCGGGCAGCGCTGAATCGTGGGTATCACGATGCGCGCGGTGGACCCGGTCGCGGCGGGCTGGTGCCCAGTGTATCGCTGGTCAGCGGTGCGCCGGCCGTGATCAGGGCGCCGCGCTGTTCGGCCAGCGGCAGGCGCAGCATGCAGTCCTCGAAACGGGCCAGATCCTGGAACACCGGCAGCGCCTGCACCTGCGCGACCAGCGCCGCGCTGCGCGGCCAGCGCCCGGAATCGATCGCGTAGCGCACGAAGGAGGCGGTGCGGAAGAAGCTGGCGATGCTGATGTCGGCGATCGACAACGCGCCGAACGCGAAGCCGTCGTCTGGCAACTGATGCTCGATGTAATCCAGTGCGGCGGGAATTTCCACGTCGCGCGCATGAGCCACCACGGCTTCGTTGGGCGACTCTCCAAACACGTGGCGCTTGATCGCCAGCTGATGGAACAGCCGCCAGATCAGGCCGTCGGCCAGCCGCGTATCGGCGTATTCCTCGAGCCAGCGCGCCTTCGCGCGGTCGGCGATGTCGTGTGGATAGATGGCCGGCGCGGGATGCCGGTCTTCCAGGTACTGACAGATCACTGAGGAGTCGGTCAGCGCCAGATCATTGTCGATCAGCACCGGGATACGTCGCAGCGGGCTGATCCGGGCGAATTCGTCGTTGCCGACGAACGGTGCGATCGGGTCGATTTCGTAGTCGAGCCCTTTCAGCTCCAGGCATACGAGCACCTTGCGCACGTAAGGGGAAATGTAATTGCCGATGACTTTGAGACGTTGCGACATGACGTGGTTCCGTGAGGAAGACGGTGCCTGGGTGGCGATGAGATGTCGTTCAAGCGTATGTCGGTTGTACGTTACCGCTGCTGGCCGGTGTATGTGCGAGTTGGCAACTTGAATGGGCCGCTTTGCTTTTGACTCTGGCACGCCTTAACCTTTCAGAGGTTCTGTCCGTCTGGATTTCATGGACAGAATCGAGCCCGGCAACGCGGGGAACATCCAACCTGCAAACGACTCTTTTCCGAAGGATAAATGTGCGGGGAAATGCCGAATTACTGTCTTAAATAGGAGAAATTATCAGTGAAGATTAAATCGCTCGTTCTCGTATCGTTTCTTGCCTTGTTTGCCGGCTATGCGCAAGCAGGAGCCAGTCCCGGATCCACTGCCGCCGCTGACAAGGCCGCTGCGAGCACCCCGGCGCCAGGCAGCAAGTTTTCAAAACTCCAGGTGGGCATGTATTCCAAGGAAGTGATGGATCTGATTGGCCCTCCCACCGATCAAAAGTCGTATCAGACCGGCAAGGCCTGGATTCCTTTCCACTTTGGCAGTGACAACTTCCGGACGGAATATCACTACAAGGGTGAGGGCACGCTGACCTTCTCGGCCGGCGGCATGAACGACATGGGCTCGGAGAAGCTGATCAAGATCAACGTCAATCCGCAGGAATCAGGCTACGTGCGCTAGTAATACCTTCCGATGCCGCTGCCCAAATATCCGGGCAGCGGCATCGGACATCGGTTGCGTCAGTTCGTATGTTCTTGTAACGCCTGCCTGCCTCAGACAACACATTGCTTCAATCGACCGGGCCAGGCATCGCCTGGACTGTGGTCGGCGAGCCATTGGAATCCAGTGCGATCGTCACGAAGCGGCCGCGAGTGCAGATCCCGCATTCGCCGGTGAGCAGATCTTCGGCGGTCAACCCGCTTCGACGGTCATCGAGCTGCGACCGATCTTGACCACGCTGGCGATCAGTTCGACGAGCTGACCAGTGCGTACCGGCACCCGAAAATTCACTTCCTCCGAGCGAGCGGTGACCCGGGTGCGCCGCGCATGGCGCGAGGCGACGATGAGGCGGTCTGGTCCATCCACGCCAGCGTCTGGCCGCGACGTACTAGACCTTTGGCACAGGGAGGTGGTGCGGTATCGCGCTAGCATCGGCCGGTTCGGCGCGGGTCTGGCTATAGGGCCGTCGCCGTGCCCCCGATTTCACGTGGAGCAAAGCATGCATTCGATGATCGGCAAGTCGCGTCTGTTCGGCGCGGTAATACTGGGATTGCTCTCTGGCGGTGTCGCCGCGCAAGGCAGGACGCTGAGCGCGAACGATTACGCGCAGGCGGAACGCTTCATGGCCTACAACACCACGCCGCTGGTCGATCATGCGGTGCAGAAGGCGGATTGGCTGGACGACGGCCATTTCTGGTACCGCGACCATGACAGCAATGGCGATCATTTCATGCTGATGGACGCGGTCAGCGGCAAGGCCGCACCGTTGTTCGATCAGGTCAAGCTTGCCGCCGCCCTGGGCAAGGCAATCGGCAAGCCGGTCGATGCGAAGAAGCTGCCGGTCACCGGTTACAGCGTGATGGCGGACGGCCGTGTCGACATTGCGCTGCGCAACGCCCATTACCTGTGCGATCTGAGAGCGGCCGGTGTCTGCACCGCCGGCAATGGCGCGAAGAAGGACGCCGACGACAAGGCAGGCAACGAGCCAGGCGCGCTGTCGCCGGACAAGAAGAGCGAAGCGTTCATCCGCAACTGGAACCTGTGGCTGCGCGACGTCGCCAGCGGCAAGGAAACGCAGCTGACCACCGATGGCGTGGAGAACTTCGGCTACGCCACCGACAACGCCGGCTGGAAGCACACCGACAATGCGATCGTGGTGTGGTCGCCCGATTCGAAGCAGATCGCCACGTTCCAGCAGGACCAGCGCAAGACCGGCGACATGTACATGATCAGCACCAACGTCGGCCATCCGAAGCTGGAGGCGTGGAAATATCCGCTGGTCGGCGACAAGGACGTGACCATGATCGAGCGCGTCATCATCGACGTGCCGGGTCGTCATGTGGTGCGTCTGAAGATGCCGCCGGACCAGCACCGTTCCACCCTGTGCGACGACGTCAGCTGCGGCCCCGAGGGTGGTTGGGACGATGTGAAGTGGGCGCCGGACGGCAAGACGCTGGCCTTCGTTTCCACCTCGCGCGACCACAAGCACGAATGGTTCCGCATCGCCGATGCGAACACCGGCGCGGTGCGCACGGTATTCGAGGAAAGCGCCAAGACCTACTA
The DNA here is from genome assembly GCA_002413455.1 of Rhodanobacter sp. UBA5168. Lineage (GTDB taxonomy): Bacteria > Pseudomonadota > Gammaproteobacteria > Xanthomonadales > Rhodanobacteraceae > Rhodanobacter. The sequence continues at coordinate 12,338 of DHXA01000260.1, forward strand.
CGAGAGCGGCAACGACCAGGTCAACTGGTTCTATCTGCCCGGCACCCACGAGGCGGTCTGGTTCTCCGAGCGCACCAACTGGGGCCAGCTGTACCTGTACGACCTCAACACCGGCAAGCTCAAGCGCGCGATCACCACCGGCGAGGGCAATGTCACCCAGGTGCTGAAGCTCGATCCGAAGACGCGCACGCTGTGGTTTCGCGGCGTCGGTCGCGAGCAAGGCGTGAATCCCTACTACCAGCAGTTCTACAAGGTCAGTCTCGACGGCGGCAAGCCGACCCTGCTGACACCGGAACCGGCTGACCACACGGTGGCGCTGTCGCCGGATGGACGTCTGTTCGTCGATGCGTATTCCACCCCGACGGAACCGTCAGTGACCGTGCTGCGCAATGCGCAGGATGGGCAAACCGTGGCGCAGGTGGCCAAGGCCGACATCAGCCGCCTCGTCGCCAGCGGCTGGATCGCGCCGACGCCGTTCACGGTGAAGGCACGCGACGGCAAGACCGAGTTGTACGGCCTGATGTTCAAGCCGACGAACTTCGATGCGTCGAAGAAGTATCCGATCGTCGACTACGTCTACCCAGGCCCGCAGACCGGCTCGGTCGGCAGCCGCAGCTTCATGCCTTCGCGTGGCGATCACCAGGCGCTGGCGGAGCTCGGCTTCATCGTCGTGGCGATCGACGGCATGGGCACGCCGTGGCGCTCGAAGGCATTCCACGACGCCTATTTCGGCAACATCGGTGACAACACGCTGCCCGACCAGATTGCCGGGCTGAAGGAACTCGCGAAGCGTTATTCCTGGATCGACATCGGCCGTGTCGGTATCTGGGGCCATTCCGGCGGCGGCAACACCACTGCCGACGCGATGTTCCGCTACCCGGATTTCTTCAAGGTCGGCTGGGCCGAAAGCGGCAACCACGACAACCGCAACTACGAGGATGACTGGGCCGAGAAGTGGCAAGGTCTGCTGGTGACCAACAAGGACGGCAGCAGCAACTACGACGACCAGGCCAACCAGAGCATGGCGAAGAATCTCAAGGGCCGCCTGATGCTGACCCACGGCACCATGGACGACAACGTGCCGACCTCGAACACCTTGCTGGTGGTCGATGCGCTGATCAAGGCCAACAAGGATTTCGACCTGTTGCTGATCCCCAATGCCCACCATGGCTACGGCAAGGCATCGGCGTATGTGGCCCGCCGGCGCTGGGATTACTTCGTGCGCAATCT
>DHXA01000204.1:0-2886 GCA_002413455.1 Rhodanobacter sp. UBA5168
TCAATGCCTCGATGATCTGGCTGGTCCCGGCGCTGGCCGCGCTCGTCGGCCTTTCGCTGGTGGTCGGCAACTGGCTGCAGGCCGGCCCGCAAATCACCATCAGTTTCCAGAGCGCCGAAGGCCTGGATGCGGGCAAGACGCCGGTGAAGTACAAGAACGTGGTGATCGGCCGGGTCAAGAAAATCCATCTCAGTGCCGACCGCAATCACGTACTGGTCGACGTGGCGCTGGAGAAAAGCGCCGAGGGCTTCGCCACGCGGGACACGCGCTTCTGGGTCGTGCGGCCGCGGATCGGACTGGGCGGCGTGTCGGGTATCGATACTCTGTTGTCGGGCGCCTTCATCGGTGCCGATGTCGGCGATTCGAAAGAGACACGGGAGGACTTCGACGGGCTGGAGGTGCCGCCGGCCGTCAATCATGGTGCGCCGGGGCGCAGCTTCATCCTGCACAGCGACGACCTGGGTTCGCTCGACATCGGCTCGCCGGTCTACTACCGGCGCATTCAGGTGGGGCGGGTAGCGTCGTACGAACTGGACAAGGACGCCAAGGGCGTCTCGCTGCATATTTTCGTGGACGGCCCCAGTGACCGGTTCGTCAGCCGGTCCAGCAGGTTCTGGAATGCCAGCGGCGTGGATGTGTCCATCGGCGCGAACGGGCTGAAGCTCAATACCCAGTCGCTGGCTTCGGTACTGGCCGGCGGTATAGCGTTCCAGGATCCGCCCGGCCCACACGACGACACGCCGGCGGCGACAGATGCCGGCTACAAATTGTTCGACGACCAGGCCACCGCGATGGCGCCGCCGGATGGCGAGCCGCATTACATCCGCATGCGTTTCGAGCAATCGGTGCGCGGGCTTGCCGTCGACGCGCCGGTGGAGTTCCTCGGCATCAACGTCGGCAAGGTGGTATCGATCCGTCTCGACTACGACGAGCAGAAGCAGCGCTTTCCGGTGCTGGTCGGTGCGGTGATCTATCCGCAGCGGCTGGGCAATGCGTATGACAAGCTGGAAGCGATCGCCAAGGCGCGCGGCGAGAATCCCGACCTGTCGCAACTGGTCGGTCGCCTGGTCGGTCACGGCCTGCGCGCGCAGGCGCGTACCGGCAACCTGCTGACCGGCCAGTTGTACGTGGCGCTGGACTTTGTGCCGCACGCGACGAAGGTGGCGTTCGATCCGAGCGCCAAGCCACTGACGATCCCCACCGTGGCAGGCAGCTTCGACAAGCTGCAGGAACAGCTGGCCGGGATCGTCGACAAGCTCGACAAGATCCCGTTCGACAGCATCGGCAGAAATCTCGATCAGACGCTGGCCGGTCTCAATGCCACGCTCAAGCAGGTCAGTGGCGAAACCCTGCCGGCGTTCAAGGACACCTTGCAGGGCGTGCAAAAGACCATGGGCACGGCGAACGATGCACTGTCCGGCGACTCGCCGTTGCAGCAGAACCTGGGCGCCACGCTGGAGCAGGTGCAGCGCATGGCGCGTTCGCTGCGCGTGCTTACCGATTACCTGGGCGGTCACCCGGAGGCATTGCTGCGCGGTCGTCGCCCGGATCCGAAGCCGTCAGCCGCGTCACCCGCCGGCACGACCGCGCCAGCCACCACCACGCAGCAAGGGAGCCAGCCATGATCCGCACCGCCATGCGTCTGCTGGGCGCGGGGGCCGCGCTGGCCCTGGCCGCCTGTGCCTCGGCACCATTGCATTACTACACCTTGGTAGCGCCGGCTGACTCATCAGCCAGCGGCTTGGTGGCGTCCATCGATGAGTCAGCCGGCGGCTCGGTGGCGAATGCGGGCGCGCCGTCGCTGCCATTCGAGCTGTTGCCGGTGAGCGTGCCGATGCAGGTCGATCAGCCGCAGCTGGTGGTGCGCGAAGGCGGGCAGGGCGTGGCCCTGCTCGATAGCGAGCGCTGGATCGCGCCGCTCGGCGACGAAGTGCGCGGCGCGCTGTCCGCTGACCTGGCGCGCGAACTGCACAGCCAGGACGTCAGCGGCATGCCCGCCAGCGACAAGCCGCTGCTGCGGATCAAGCTGGACCTGCGCCGGTTCGACTCGCAGCCGGGTAGCTATGCGCTGATCGAGGGTGTGTGGAATGTGCGCCTGCTGCACGGCGCACATGCCGGCGCACTGGCCTGCACCAGTCGCATCAGCGTTCCGGTAGGTCCGGGTTATCCCGCGCTGGTGCAGGGGCATCAACGCGCGATTGCCCAATTGGCGGCCCGGATCGCCGCGGCAGGGCGTTTGCTTGGCAGCGGTCAGACCCCCGTCTGCCCGGCCGGCTGAGCGCATCAGGCTTGGCGCCCGGCACGTGCTGGGCTAGTCTGATCAGTTCACTGTCGCCGGCCCCACCCCGGCGCGCCCCTACCGCATAACGGCACCGGAATCATGCAGGACATTCAAGCCCCGACCCTTCCCGATCACGATGAAGCGGCCTATCGCCCGCAGGCCGTGGAAGCTGCCGCGCAGCGGTACTGGAATGCGCAGCGCGCGTACGAGGTGAGCGAGGACGACTCCCGCCCGAAGTTCTACTGCCTGTCGATGCTGCCCTATCCGTCCGGTGCGCTGCACATGGGCCACGTGCGCAACTACACCATCGGCGACGTGATCAGCCGCTACCAGCGCATGAACGGCAAAAACGTGTTGCAGCCGATGGGCTGGGACGCGTTCGGTCTGCCGGCCGAGAACGCCGCGATCAAGAATCACACGGCGCCGGCCAAGTGGACCTACGCCAACATCGATCACATGCGCAGCCAGCTGAAGTCGCTGGGTTACGCGATCGACTGGACCCGCGAGTTCGCCACCTGCCGGCCGGACTATTACCGCTGGGAACAGCTGATGTTCACCCGCCTGTTGAAGAAGGGCATGGCGTACCGCAAGAACGCGGTGGTGAA
>DHXA01000204.1:3155-3823 GCA_002413455.1 Rhodanobacter sp. UBA5168
TGGGATCCGGTCGACCAGACCGTGCTGGCCAACGAGCAGGTGGTCGACGGCCGCGGCTGGCGCTCCGGTGCCGTCGTGGAGAAGCGCGAGATCCCGCAGTGGTTCCTGAAGATCACCGGTTATGCGCAGGAATTGCTGGATGGGCTGGACACGCTGCCGGGCTGGCCCGACGCGGTCAAGACCATGCAGCGCAACTGGCTGGGTCGCAGCGAAGGGCTGGAAATTCACTTCGGGCTCGAAGGCAAGGGCGAACCGCTCAGCGTGTTCACCACCCGTCCGGACACGCTGATGGGCGTGACCTTCCTGTCGATCGCCGCGGAGCATCCGCTGGCGCTGAAGGCGGCGCAGGACAACCCGCGACTGGCCGACTTCATCGCCGAGATGAAGCACGGCGGCGTTTCCGAAGCGGAACTCGAAACCCAGGAAAAGCGCGGCATGGACACCGGCCTGCGCGCGGTTCATCCGGTGAGCGGCGAGCCGGTGCCGATCTGGGTCGCCAACTTCGTGCTGATGGGCTACGGCACCGGCGCGGTGATGGCGGTGCCGGCGCACGATCAACGCGACTGGGAATTCGCGCAGAAGTACAGCCTGCCGATCCGGATGGTGATCGTCGATCCGTCGGTGATCGAAGCCTTGAACGACATCGATCATGACCTGTCGCAAGGCGT
>DHXA01000204.1:4107-15471 GCA_002413455.1 Rhodanobacter sp. UBA5168
GCCTGGACGCCGCGCGGCATACTGGTCAATTCCGGTGAGTACGACGGCATGGATTTCAGCCAGGCGCTGGATGCGCTGGCTTCGCGCTTCGAGCGCGACGGCAGCGGTTCGCGCAGGGTCAACTGGCGCCTGCGCGACTGGGGTGTCAGCCGCCAGCGCTATTGGGGTTGCCCGATCCCGGTGATCTACTGCCCGAAGTGCGAAGCGGTGCCGGTGCCGGAGGACCAGCTGCCGGTGATCCTGCCCGAGGACGTGGCCTTCAGCGGCGTGCAGTCGCCGATCAAGGCCGATCCCGAATGGCGCAAGACCACCTGCCCGCAGTGCGGCGGCCCGGCCGAGCGCGAGACCGACACCTTCGATACTTTCATGGAGTCGAGCTGGTACTACGCGCGTTACACCAGCCCCGGTGCGAACGCGCAGATCGACGCGCGTGCAAACTACTGGCTGCCAGTCGACCAGTACATCGGCGGCATCGAACACGCCATCATGCATCTGCTGTACTTCCGCTTCTATCACAAGCTGTTGCGTGACGCGGGCATGGTGCATTCGGACGAACCGGCGCAAAACCTGCTGTGTCAGGGCATGGTGATCGCCGAAACGTTCTACCGCGACAACGCCGATGGTTCGAAGGACTGGATCAATCCGTCCGAGGTCGAGATCCAGCGCGACGAGAAGGCGCGGGTGATCGGCGCGTTGCTGAAAGCGGACGGCAAGCCGGTGCAGATCGGCGGCACCGAGAAGATGTCCAAGTCGAAGAACAACGGCATCGATCCGCAGACCATGGTGGACAAGTACGGTGCCGACACCGTGCGGTTGTTCTCGATGTTCGCCGCGCCGCCGGAACAGTCTCTGGAGTGGAACGAGGCCGGTGTCGAGGGCATGGCGCGTTTCCTGAAGCGCCTGTGGCGCGAAGTGACCACGCATGCGGCGAATCCGGATCATCCGGTGGTCGATCCGGCGGTGCTCGACGCCGGCCAGAAAGCCTTGCGCCGCCAGCTGCACGAAACGATCCAGAAGGTCAGCGATGATTTCGGCCGGCGCCATGCCTTCAATACCGCCATTGCCGCGCTGATGGAGTTTCTCAACGCGCTGGGCAAGTTTTCCGACCAGGGCGAACAGGGCCGCGCCGTGCGTCACGAGGCACTGGAGGCGATGGTGCTGCTGCTCAACCCGGTGGTGCCGCACATCAGCCACGCGTTGTGGCAGGTGCTTGGCCACCCGCAGAGCGTGCTGGAAGATCAGCCGTGGCCGCAGGCCGATCCCGCTGCGCTGGTGCGCGACACGCTGAAGCTGGCGGTGCAGATCAATGGCAAGTTGCGCGCTACCATCGAGCTGGCCGCCAACGCCTCGAAGGAAGAGGCCGAGGCCATGGCTCGCGCGCAGCCGCAGGTGGTGCATTTCCTGGAGGGCCTGGCCGTGCGCAAGGTCATCGTGGTTCCCGGCAAGATCGTCAACATCGTCGCAGGATGAAATCCATGAGCTTCATGAAAGCGGGCCGCCTGTTTCAAGTCTCACTGCTGCTGGTCACGGCGCTCGCGCTGGGCGCCTGCGGTTTCCACTTGCGCACGAACGCCGTGCTGCCGCCGCAGATGCAACGGGTGCACCTCACCGTCAACGGTGGTGGCGATCTGGAGCGACGGCTGACGCGCGCGCTGGAAACTTCCGGCGTCACCGTCGAGGATGAAAGCGGCACCGGCATCGCCGAGCTGCACATACCCGTGGCAGCCTTCGGCACCGATACGCTGAGCGCCGGCGGTTATGTGCGCATCACCGAGTACGCGGTGCGTTACCACGTGCAGTTCGACGTGGCCGATGAGGCCGGCAACACGCTGGTGCCGCATCAGCGCATCGACATGTCGCGCGAATACAGCTACGACGCCAGCAATACGGTCGGCAATGCGTCGCAGGTGGAGGAGATCCAGCGCAGCCTCAACGACGACATGGTGCAGGCGATCCTGTTCCGCCTGCAGGCTGCCAGCAAACATGAGCTGGCCGCACCGGCGGCGGCTTCCAGCACGCACTGATGCCGCTCAGTTCCGGCCAATGGCAGAAGGCACTGGCGGCTGACAGCCTGCAGCCCGCGTATCTGCTTGCGGGCGAGCAACTGCTGGTACTGGAGGCCGCCGACGCACTGCGCGCACAGGCGCGCAAGCTGGGTTACAGCGAACGTGAGGTGCTCGATGTCGGCCAGCATTTCGACTGGAACGACCTGGCCCGGTCCGCTGCCGGCATGTCGCTTTTCGCCACCCGCCGGCTGATCGACCTGCGCCTGCCCACCGGCCGGCCTGGCATCGAGGGCGCCAAGGCGATCAACGCGTTCTGCGCAGATCCGCCGCCAGACGTCACCTTGCTGATCACCGCGATGGAGTGGAGCAACAAGCACGATGGCGCGTGGAGCAAGAAGCTCGACGCCAGCGGCTCGATGGTGGTGTTCAATGCGCCGCGACCGGACCAGTGGGGCGCATGGATCACCGCACGGCTGGCTTCGCGCGGCCTGTCCGCCACACCGGATGCCGTGGCCTTGCTGGCCGACCGGGTCGAAGGCAACCTGCTCGCCGCCGCGCAGGAAATCGACAAGCTCGTGGTGCTGCACGGGGCGGGTCGCATCGACGCCACCGAGATGGAAAACCTGGTCGCCGACAGCGCCCGCTACGACGTGTTCAAGCTCACCGATGCCGCGTTCGTCGGCGATGGCGCGCGTGCGCTGCGTATTCTCGCCGGGCTGCGTTCCGAGGGTGACGAGCTGCTGGCGCTGATGGGCTGGCTGGTCAATCAACTGCAGCTGGCATTGCGGCTGGCCAATGCCCACGACCTGTCCGCCCAGATCCGCAGCGAGCACCTGTGGCAGGCACGCGAACAGCTGTTCCGCCAGGCATTGCGTCGCGCGCCCCGCGAGCACTGGCTGCAGTGCCTCGCCCGCGCCTCGCGTATCGATCGCATGGTGAAAGGCCGCGAGACCGGCAACCCCTGGCAGGAGGCCGAGCGGCTGATCGCGGCGATCGCCGAACCGCGCGTGGCCAAGGCGCTGGCGTGAAACCGCTCGCCATCTTCGGCGGCACTTTCGATCCGGTGCATCTGGGCCATCTCAGCGTGGCGTGGGAAGCGTCCGAACTGCTAGACGCCGAAGTGCGCCTGATGCCCGCCGGCGTGCCGCCGCATCGCGTGCCGCCGCTCGCCTCGGCCCCACAGCGCGTGGCGATATTGCGAGCCGCATTGCAGGGCCAGTCGCGCTTGACCATGGATACGCGGGAGCTGGCGCGCGGCGGTCCGTCGTACACCATCGATACGCTGATCGAATTGCGCGCGGAGCAGGGTGAACGTCCACTCGTGCTGCTGATCGGCGCCGATGCGTTCGCCGGCTTGCCCAGCTGGCATCGCTGGCGTGAGCTGTTCGACGTGGCGCATATCGGCGTGCTGAGCCGGCCCGGCGTGGATTCTGCACTGCCGGCCGAGCTGTTGGCGAAGGTGAGTGATCGTCGGGTGGACGATAAGGTCGCGTTGCGTGGCGTGCCTGCCGGCAAGGTGATCGAGCTGGCAGTTACCCCGCTGGAAATTTCGGCTACCCGCATCCGCGAGCTGCTCGCTGCGGGGCGCGACCCGCGCTATCTGTTGCCTTCAGGATTGTTCGACGATACGGAACTGCTGGCTCCGTATCGTCGTTGACCATCGCGCGTTCAGCGCGCGGAATCTACCACGCCTTCCGGCGAGCCTCGCCCCAGCACATCGGGCAGCGCATCACCATTTTCGGTGAAGCCCAGCGACACCGAATTGAGGCAGTGACGGTTGCCTGTCGGCGGCGGGCCGTCGGGAAAGATGTGGCCGAGATGGCTGCCGCAGCGTGCGCAGACTTCCTCGACGCGGATCATGCCGTAGCTGGTATCGCGAATGGCCCGGATGTGCGCTTCGTCGTACGGCTGGAAGAAGCTGGGCCAGCCGGTGCCGGAGTCGAACTTCGCGCCGGAGCGGAACAGCGGCAGCCCGCAGAAGCGGCAGGTGTAGACGCCGTCCTTGTGGTTGTCCAGGAACACGCCGCAGAACGCCGCCTCGGTGCCGTGCTCCAGCAGCACGCGTTTCTCGTCGCGGTCGAGGCCGGCGGTGATGGCACGACGCTGTTCGTCGCTGGGTGGGCTCAGATCGAAGATGGTCATGGTGAACTCCTGTGCTGCCAATAGCGACGTTGTCGCCGTGCTTTCGATATTGGGTTGGTTCCGGTTACCCCAACCCGCGCCCGGAGGCATCGTCCAACTGTCCCTGCACCTCGTTGATCGAATCGCGGATGCGCTTGCTGAAGACCGAGTCGTCGTGGTGGATCAGCAGCAGATGTTCGGTGGCGCGGGTCATCGCGACGTAGAGCAGGCGTGCCTCGTCGGCTTCGGTCTGGCCGGGCTTGGGCAGCGAGCCGAGGCCGGGGATGATCACGAACGGAAACTCCAGGCCCTTGCTGGAATGCATGGTGACCAGCTTGACGCTGTCCTCGACCACGAACAGGGTGTGCTTGCCGGTGCTGTCGGCAAGCCGGCTGGGGATGCCGAGGCGCTGCAGCGCCTCGCGCAGCTTCTCGCCTTCCCACTGGTTGCGGAACAGTACCGCCATGTCGGAATACGGACGACCGTTTGCATGCTCGTCGCGCAGCCGTGCGATCAGCACATCGAGCTGGGCGCCGGCGGTGTCGGTGCGGATGAGTTCGGGCAGGGCACCGCGGCGGCCGGCACTTTCCGGCGCGATCAACGGCACACCGTCGTCATCGTCGCCGCGCGAGTCGAGCAATTCGTTGGCGAACACGCGCGCCACCGAGAGGATTTCCAGCGTGTTGCGGTAGTTGAGCTTGAGGATGGTGGTGCGGCCCTGCGCCTGCACGCCGAGGCTCTTCCAGCTGATCTTGCGGCGGTCGGCGTTGCCGTAGATGTTCTGCGCGTCGTCGTACAGCACCAGCAGCGAGTTGGTGGCCGGGTCGATCATCTGCACGATCAGCTTGTACCAGTCCGGCTCGAAGTCGTGGCCTTCGTCGATGAGCACCGCGCCATACTGGAAGCGCGGGATCTGGCCGCGATCGACGCCGGCGATCACCGCCGGCGGCAACGCCTCGAAGAACGCCTTGCCGTTGCCCGGCGGCAACGGTTCGTTATAGGCCACCAGCATCTTGCGGCACCATTTGTGGAAGTTGTAGACCTGCACTTTCTCGCCGAGGCCGCGCTCGCCGATCAGCTGTTCGAGCCGTGCGGCGAGCGTCTTGTTGTAGCAGAGCACCAGGATGGGCTTGCCCAGTTCGCGCGCCAGCTGCATCGCGCGGAAGCCGAGGATCATCGTCTTGCCGGAGCCGGCGACGCCGTGGATGACCCGGTGCTCGGCGCCGATCGAACGCGCCAGCTGTTCCTGCTGCGAGTCCATCACCTTGACCAGGTCGGGAATCTCCAGCGGACGCACCGCCGCGTCGGTGGGACCGAACAGGCCGAACTGGCCGCTGCCGGGCTCGACCCGCAACTCGGGGAACAGGTGCCAGCGCACGCGGTCGATCTGCGGCAGCGTCAGCGTTACCGGGAAGACCTGCGGGAACATCGCCCATAAGCGCTCCTGGAACGCTTCAGCGTCGACCGTCTCGTACAGTTCGTCGCGGCAGATCACCAGATGCTCGGGCAGCACCTCGCCCAGCGCACCTTCGTCGAACTGTTTGCGGGTGATGTTGGCCAGCACCACGCCCCACGCCCACGGCATGATCAATTTGCCGGCATAACGCGAACCTTCTGGATGGCGCAGCGCCAAATCGCGCTCCAGCACCACGCCGATCTCCAGCGCATAGGCGCGGGCCTGCAGCAGCGGATTGTTCTCCTTGACCAGGCCGCGCTCGGTGACCAGGGTGAACTGGGTGCTGTCGGCATGGCGGATGGTGTCGGCCTTCCAGTCCTTCACTTCCAGCACCAGCAGGCCGCGGCGCGGGTGGAACACCACGAAATCCGGATGGCGCTGCTTCAGCCCGACGGGCACGTCGTACCACAGCAGGTAATCGTCCTCGAGCTTCTGCTCCAGCCGCTCGGAAACGCGTTTCTCGCCGCCGGTCATGCGCGGCAGGCAGCTGTTGCGGGTCGGAATGAGTGTTGCCACAGGCGCCCCTGGCTGACGTGTCCGCTCGACGTTAGCCGATAGGACGGGGCTGTCAATGCCAAGTGGAGTGCGGCGGTTCCCCGACGTGCCGAAGGCACGGCTTGAAACGGATCTACGCCCAGTGCTGCAACTGCTCCGCTGGCACGTCCATGCGCCGGCAGGCGCGGCTGGCGATGCCGTCCTTCAGTGCGGCGCGAAAGACCGGCGCGACCGTCCACAGTGCATGGGCCGCCAGTCTTGCCTGGCGCTGTTGCCGTGGTGTGCGGCCCAGCAGCTCCGTCGCCCAGTCGGGCAGCAAGGCGGCGCCGGCGTGCAGAAACAGATCGCGTGACAGTCCCGCCGCCGGCACCGGCAGGCGCACCTGCGACAGCAGTTCGAGCACGACGCGCGAGCGTTCGGTGAAGACCAGTTCGGGCCGGATACGCTGGAAGTAGTCGTGGACAGCCTGCGCCGAGGCGGGCACCGCGCGAGCACCGAGCGCTTCGGCGATCCGCCGCACCTCGCCGTAGTAACGATCGGCCGCGTCCACCGGAAGGGTCACGTGGCTGTAGCGGCGATAACCCTGCAGAAAGCTGTACGCCTCGGTGACATGCACCCAGGTCAGCAGCGCGGGATCGTTCGCGGCGTACGGACGTCCATCTTCAGCATGGCCGACGATGTGCGTGTGGATCTGCCGCACGTGTTCGATCAGCGCCTCGGTCTGCGCGCGTGGTGCATAGGTGGTGCCGCCGACGAAGGCGGTGGTACGGCGAAGCCGGCCAAGCAGATCGCCGCGGAAATTGGAATGATCCCAGACGCCGGCGAGCGCCAGCGGATGCAGCGACTGCAGAGTCAGCGCGGCCAGCCCTCCGGCCAGCATGCCGGGGAAATCCGAGTGCACGCGCCAGGTGGCGCTGTCCGGCCCGAACCAGCCCGGATCACCGTGCGGATGGTCGTAGTCGATGCTGCCGCTCTGGGCGCGCGGAAAGGCACTCAGCACCCAATGCCGGATTGCAGCGCGAACCGGGCGGATCGGCGCGCCGGCAACCCGGGCAAGAAAACTCGATGGCGATGGCATGGCGCCAGTCTAACGGGCACGGCCATGCCCGCGCCGGTCGAGGATCAGGCTTCCAGTGCGGCGTCCAGCGTGATGGTGGCCTTGAGCACCTTCGAGACCGGGCAGCCGAGCTTGGTTTCCTGCGCGATCTTCTCGAACGTGGCCGCATCGGCACCGGGAACTTTTGCCTTGCAGTCCAGATGCACGGCCGTGATCGAGAACCCGTCGCCATCTTTCTCCAGCGTCACGGTCGCCTGGGTGTCGATGCTGTCGGCGGTGAGTCCGGCATTGCCCAGCCCGAGCGAAAGCGCCATCGAGTAACAGCCCGCATGCGCCGCGGCGATCAGCTCCTCCGGGTTGGTGCCGGGGCCGTCTTCGAAACGGGACTTGAAGCCATAGGGCGCCTCGCGCAATACGCCGGTGTCGGTCGAGATCGTGCCCTGGCCGTCCTTGATGCCGCCGGACCAATGGGCGGATGCGGATTTCTTCATGGGTTTCTCCTGTCGTGACAGATAGGGGTGAAGCAGGTAAGCGCACACTATGGCGCGCGGTTCATGCAGGCCGCGCGAACGTATTGCCCGTCGGGCTTCACGCGCGGTTGCTTCGCTCAGCCCGTATGCTTGTCGTTTGCCGCATTATTCCCGGGAGCTTGCATGTCGTTTGCCATCCAGCACGATCGCGCCGTGCATCGCTTCGAGACCGACGTGGACGGCTACCGCTGCGAACTCGACTACACGCTGACGCCAGGCTCGAAGCGAACCGCGATGACGATCACCCACACGGGAGTGCCGGCCGACGTGGGTGGGCGAGGTATCGCCGCCGCCCTCATGGAAGCGGCGATGAAGACCGCCCGCGATGAAGGCTGGACGGTTGTGCCGGCTTGCTCGTACGCAGCGGCGTGGATCCAGCGGCATCCGGAATATCGGGATTTGCTGGGCTGAAACCCTCGCTATCATGGGTCGCATGGCCGGCGCACTGAGCCGCCCCTGGGGAGGTTGCCTTGTACCGTGGGATTGATCCATTCGCGCTGCTCGCCGCCATGCCGCGGAGACACGCATGAGCAAACAGGCCAAGGCCGGGGTGGCCGTGACGAGGGACCGCGGCTGGCACCCGTGGCGCTTCATGAAGGGTCGGCCGCGCGTGATCGTGTCGCTGGCCATTTTCATCGTCGCAGCCGTGACGCTGTCGGGTTTGGGGGTACGCCTGACCAATGCGGTGCTGCTTGGCTTCGACCTCGCTGCGGTAATCTTTCTTGGGAGCCTCGCACACCTGTTCAACAAGGCCGAGCCCGCCCACATGCGCGGCCAGGCGCAGGCGCTGGATACCGGGCGATGGGCCGTGCTGTGGGGTGGCGTGGTTATGTCGGCGGTGGTGTTGATGGCGTTGGGCGGCGAGCTGCATGCGGCCAAAGGCGGCGGTCTGCTGGAACTGGTGGTAGCCGTGGTGAGCGTCATCCTGAGCTGGCTGTTCCTCAACGTGATGTTCGCGATCCACTACGCACACGGCTATTACGGCGAATTCGGCGACAAGCACAAGGGTCTGGAATTTCCCGACACGCCCGACCCCGACTACTGGGATTTTGCCTATTTCTCCATCGTGATCGGCATGACCTTCCAGGTCTCCGATGTACAGATCACCAGCAACTACCTCCGCCGCGTAGTGTTGCTGCACAGCGTGATCGCGTTCTTCTTCAATGTATTCATCATCGCCATCACGGTGAACATCGTGGCTGGCCAGGGCGGCTGAGTCGCGCCGTGCAACCACCGGTCGGTGGGTTCCCGTACGGCCATGTCGCGCGATGCCATGCAGAAAACAGCCATGAAGCACGATGGCATGAAGCAGGGCGTCATGAAGCACGACGCGATGATGAAGAAGGATGTGATGAAGGGCGACGCCATGAAAGCCGGCGGTTGATCGATCGCCGCCGGCAGGCGAATCTGCCGGCGGCTTCTGCTGCGCGCGGCAGCGGCGGATAATCGGCTCAACCCCACCCGCAGGCCGTTACGCATGAACTCGTCGTTTGCCAGCCGGCTCGGTATCGAGCATCCGCTGATCCAGGCCCCGATGTCCGGCTCGACACCCCCGGCACTGGTGGCTGCCGTGTCGAACGCTGGCGGGCTGGGCTCGCTCGGAGCCGGTTACCTGGAGCCGTCGGCGATCATCGAACAGGCGGCGCAGATCCGCGCACTGGGCGAGCGGCCGTACGCCATCGGCCTGTTCGTGCTGCCGGATGAATTCGATGCCGACATGGCGGCGGTGGCGAAGGCGCGCGAGCAGCTCGACGCGCTGATGGCGCGCGAAGGCCTCGACGTGCGCACCAGCTTGCCGGCGCGCTGGGCACCGCGCTTCTCCGATCAGTTTGCCGCGCTGTGCGAGGCTCGGCCGGCGGTGGCGATTTTCGCGTTTGGGGTGATCAGCCCGATGCAGCGGCGCGAACTTCAGCGACGCGACATCTACGTCATCGGCACCGCCACCACGGTGGCCGAGGCACGCGCCTGGGCCGACGCCGGCGCCGACGCGGTGTGCGTGCAGGGTGCCGAAGCCGGCGGTCATCGCGGCACGTTTCTGCACAAAGAGGAAGAAGCGATGATCGGCCTGTTCGCGTTGCTGCCGCTGGCGGTGCGTGCGTTGCAGATCCCGGTGATCGCCGCCGGCGGCATCATGGACGGCAGCGGCGTGCTGGCCGCCGAAGTGCTGGGTGCGGCGGCCAGCCAGCTCGGCACTGCCTTCCTCACCTGCCCGGAGTGTTCGGCGGCCGAGGCGTGGAAGCGGGACCTGCCTCATGTCGAGGATCACCAGGTCACCACCATCCGCGGCTTCTCCGGGCGTGCCGCCCGCGGCGTGCGCAACCGCTTTGTCGAGGCGATGCCGGAGGCGGCGCAGGGGCTGCCGTATCCGGTGCTGAACGCGCTCACCGCTCCGCTGCGCCGGGCTGCGGCGGCGGCCGGCCGTGGCGATCTGTTGTCGGAATGGTGCGGGCAGGCCGCCGGCCTGGTGCGGCCACAGCCGGCCGCCGAGCTGGTGGCGCGCCTGATGTACGAGTACCGGCTGGCCAGGCGGACGCTGGTGTCCTGACGGGCTGCCGGGGTTCAGGGCACCCTTCACGGCAAGCCGGTTATACTGCGTCAGCGCCATTTCGCGCTGCTCTCCCGCATTGAGGCCCACTCTCTTGAGTACTGCCCGTACGAACAAGTCCGTCACCACGGCCACCCTGCGCAAGTCCGTCATCGCCGCGCTGGAAGAACTGAAAGCCAAGGACGTTCGTGAGATCGACGTTCGTGGCAAAACCTCCATTGCTGATCTGCTGGTGATCGCCTCCGGCACCTCCGCCCGCCACGTCAAATCCATCGCCGACGAAGTCAGCAAGTTCGCCAAGAAGGCTGGCGTGATGCCGCTGGGCGTGGAAGGCGAGCAGGAAGGCGAATGGGTGCTGGTCGACCTGGGCGACGTGATCGTTCACGTGATGCTGCCGCGCATCCGCGAGTTCTACGGCCTGGAAAGGTTGTGGACGGTAGGCGACCACGGACACGAAGTCGACGCCGCGCAAGCAGGCTGATCACGCCACTCCCTTCTCATCTCATCGGGAGAAGGTGTCTTCAGGGCTGATGAGGGGCGGGTGCTCGCGTTGATTTGCATTCGGAGCACGCCTCGGTTGGTAGCCATGCGCAAGACTGACTCCTCACCTCAATCCGCTCAGCTGCAGGGAGGCTCCCCGAGCGTCGCCCGCGGGGGAGAGAAAGCGGAGCGCATCACCACGTACGTATTACTTGATGATAAGAGCGGCACATGCGCGCACGCCTGATCGCCGTCGGCGAACGCATGCCCGGCTGGGTGGCCGAAGGCTTTGCCGAATACCGCAAGCGCCTCTCGCATGAGCTGCCGCTGGAGTTGATCGAACTGAAACCCGGCATGCGCGGCAAGGGCCGCGACGATGCGAAGGCGATGCAGGACGAGGGCGTCGCGATACTCGCCGCGTTGCCGCACGATAGCCACGTGATCGCGCTCGATGGCCGTGGCAAATCCTGGTCCAGCGAGGAATTGGCCGAACAACTGGCGAAGTGGCGCATGGCCGGGCGCGATCTGGCTTTCCTGATCGGCGGCCCCGATGGCCATGCGCCCGAGGTGCTGGCGCGCGCGGAGCAGCGCTGGTCGCTCGGTCCGTTGACCCTGCCACACATGCTGGTGCGGCTGGTGCTGGCCGAGCAGCTGTATCGTGCCACCACGATCAT
>DHXA01000204.1:15712-34742 GCA_002413455.1 Rhodanobacter sp. UBA5168
GCCGGGCACCCCTACCATCGGGGATAGAGCAGGACGCAAGCAGGCACGTTGGCGAAGGCGATAT
Source organism: Rhodanobacter sp. UBA5168 (assembly GCA_002413455.1). Lineage (GTDB taxonomy): Bacteria > Pseudomonadota > Gammaproteobacteria > Xanthomonadales > Rhodanobacteraceae > Rhodanobacter. The sequence continues at coordinate 15,777 of DHXA01000204.1, forward strand.
GCTGGTGCTCATTCCGGGCTCCCAAAAAAAACGCCATGTCCTTTCAGATCCGGCAAGCCACCGTTCTCGACCTCGACACCCTGGCGCCGTTGTTCGACGGTTATCGTCAGTTCTATGGTCAGTCAGCCGATGTGGCCCGGGCGCACGATTTTCTGGCCGATCGCATCCGCCAGCATGAGTCGCTGATCCTGCTGGCGCGTGACGAGGATGGCGAGGGAGTGGGTTTCACCCAGCTGTATCCCCTGTTTTCCTCGGTGCGCACCGTGCGCACCTGGCTGCTCAACGACTTGTTTGTCGCCGTCTCGGCACGTCGGCAGGGCGTGGCGGCGGCGCTGCTGGGCGCGGCCACGGAGCATGCGCGAGCTCTGGGTGCAGCCAGCCTGTCGCTGTCGACGGCGCTGGACAATGCACCGGCGCAGGCGTTGTACGAATCGCTGGGCTGGCAGCGCGACTGGCAGTTCTGCGAGTACAGCCTCACCCTGTGAGCCGCTACTCTGGCGGCCCCTCGTCAACCGGACACCCCATGCTTCACCTCGCTTCGCAGTCGCCGCGTCGCCGCCAGTTGCTGGAGCAGATCGGCGTGGCGTTCGCCGTGCTCGATGTCGAGGTGGCCGAGCAGCGCATCGCGGATGAACCGCCACAGGACTACGTGAGCCGTGTGGCGCGCGACAAGGCGCGCGCCGGATTGGCCAGATTGGGCCACGCAGAGGATGTCGCGGTACTGGGCGCCGACACGGAGGTGGTGCTGGACGATGAAGTGTTCGGCAAGCCGCAGGATGCCGATGCGGCGGCGGCCATGCTGCGTCGGCTGTCGGGGCGCACGCATGCGGTGGTCTCGGTGGTCTGGCTGGTCGGCGCCGCGCGGGAACGGTGTGAGGTGAGCGTGTCGCAGGTGCGCTTTGCCGTGCTGGACGAGCCCACCATCGCCGCCTATGTCGCCACCGGTGAGCCTTTCGGCAAGGCGGGTGCGTATGCGATCCAGGGCCGCGGCGCGATGCTGGTCGAGCACCTTCAGGGCAGCTATTCCGGGGTGATGGGCTTGCCGGTGTTCGAGACGGCGCACCTGTTGCGCGATTTCGGCATCACGCCGGGATGAAGACATTCAACCCGGCAGATTGAGCGCCACAAACCAGCCCGCCACGCCCAGCAGGTTGTTGAGGCCGTGGGCGAGCACGGCAGGCCAGATCGAACCCGAACGCAGCCGCAACCAGGCCAGCAACAGCGCCAACAAGACCAGGTCCGGCAGCGCGTACCACTGGAAATCCAGGCCGGGCAGATGGATCAGCGCAAACGCCAGCGAGCTGATCGCCACGCTCCAGCCGACATGCCAGCGTTGCAGCAGTGCCGACAACAGCACGCCGCGGAACAGCAATTCCTCCACCAGCGGGCCCACGCTCACCACGACGAGCACCAGCGGAATGCGCAGCGCCAGTGGCGTGCTGCTACCCAGTAGCTGGATGTCCTGTGTCACCGCATGACCGTGTGCCAGCAACCCGGTCAACCACGCGCCCAGCCACGGCGCCACCAATCCCACGGCAACGGCCAGCCCGAAGAACAGCCGGCGCCGCGGCCGCGCGACGCCGAAGCCTGGGGGCTTTGCCTGCGACCACCATTGCGGCCATTTCCGGTGTACCAGCAGCAGCGTCAGTGGTGCCGCGATACCGAGCGACAGCGTGACCAGCAACGCCTGCATGGCAGGCTGGTCCATCGCGGCGGGCATGGCATGGCCAAGGCCTTGCCAGCGATGCCGGAAATTCGCCGTCAGGCTGATCACCAGTGCCGCCAGGGTACTGGCTGCCATCTGCAGCACAAAATAGGTGGCGATCAATCCCGCCGCACTCCACAGGCCGGGAGCGCGTCCCGGTGCAGGCGGCGAGAAAGGAGGTGGTACCGGAAGCGGCGGGGTGGTGGCTTGGGTAGGAAAGGCTTCCATGGGGGAACTATGCCTGACAAGCTGCCTGCGGACGGCGGCAACGAACGCCGCGATGAGTTCAAGGTGGTTATGCCGGCGGTCGCTGCTTGCAGCGGCGGACCATGCCGGTAACATCGCCCACGCAGACGATCACGGGGAAGTTCGATGTCGACGGATTTTGGCCGTACAGCCAGCGATTATGCGCGTCACCGGGCAGGGTTTCCCGACGCCTTTTTTGAGCATGTGTTCGCCGATGGCAGTGTGCAGAAAGGCGATGTCGCGCTTGACCTGGGTACCGGCACCGGTACGGTCGCGCGTGGTCTGGCGCTACGCGGCTGCGAAGTCACCGGCCTGGACCATTCCGCGCCGTTGCTGGCGCAGGCCGCCGAAATGGATCGCGCGGCCGGTGTGCAGGTAAAGCAGGTGCGCGCACGGGTCGAGAATGCGGACTTTGCGCCGGCGTCATTCGATGTGATCACCGCCGGCCAGTGCTGGCACTGGTTCGACCGCCCGCGCACGGCAGCCCTGGTGCGTCGCTGGTTGCGGCCGGGCGGACGCCTGCTGATCGCGCATTTCGACTGGCTGCCGCTGGCCGGCAACATGGTGCAAGACACCGAGCGTCTGATTCTCAACTACAACCCCGGCTGGACCCTGCACAGCGGCAGCGGGCTGTACCCGGCATGGCTGAAAGATGTGGCCGAAGCCGGTTTCGTCGACCTGCGTACCTGGTCGTTCGATCTGGATGTGCCGTACAGCCACGCCGACTGGCGTGGCCGTATCCGTGCCAGTGCCGGCGTCGGCGCCACGCTGGATGCTGCAAAAGTGCAGCGCTTCGATGCCGAGCTGGCCACGATGCTGGCGGCCCATCACGCCGAAGAGCCTATGGCGGTGCCGCATCGCGTGTGGGCCTTGAGTGCGGTCGCGCCTGTTCTGCCGGGCTGAGCGTGCGGGGCACGCCGCGTTTCAGCCGATCAGGATGGCGCGACCTACACCGACCACCGCCATCACCAATACCGCTGCCCAGGCGATCATGCCGAGCGTGAAGCCTGGGCCACGCTTGCCGGCTTCGGCAAGATAGGCCACCGCGTACCAGACCCGTCCGACGATCCATACCAGCCCGGCTAGGCCGGCCCATCCGGTGAAGCCGTAGTTCGCGGCCAGCCACATCAGTGGCAGGAACATCACGGTCTGCTCCAGCGTGTTCATCTGCACCCGATAAGCGCGTTCGAACGCCGGATCGCCCGTGGTCGCCGGTGCCTTCACGCCGTACTTGCCGCGGGCATGGCCGACGGCCCACATGGTGCCGAACAGCAACAGCACGGTGAGCAGGGTAACCAGGGCGGGCAGATGGGTCATGCGGCGTTCCTCACGAAGGGTGGCCTACTTTAGCCGCAGCGCCGCCTTGGCGCTGGCGCGATCGGCGCGCTATCGTCGTCCGGCGGCGTCCGGACGCGAGCATCAATCAGTGAGGAACTTATGGATTGGCAGAAAGGCGGCAGCAGCAACAACATCGAGGTCGGCAGCGGTGGTGGCGGTCGGGGCTTTGGCGGTGGCGGCGGACGCATGGGGATCGGCGGCCTGATCGTGCTGGCCATCCTCGGCTGGGTGTTCTTCAAGAACCCGATGGCCTTGCTCGATCAGGGTGGACAGTCGTCGGCGCCCACGGAAAACAGCACGCCGACGCAGGTGGATCCGCAGCAGAAAGCGTTCGTCAGCGCGATCCTGCATTCGACCGAGCAGACCTGGGGCGCGATCTTTCAGGCCAAAGGCGCGACCTACATCGAGCCCAAGCTGCACCTGTTCAGCGGCGGCGTGAACACGGCCTGCGGGGGCGCCACCACGGCGGTGGGGCCGTTCTATTGCCCGGGCGACCAGAAGGTCTACCTGGACGTGGCGTTCTTCCAGCAGCTGCAGGACGAGCTGCAGTCCTCGGGCGATTTCGCGCGCGCCTATGTGATTGCGCACGAGGTCGGTCATCACGTGCAGAAGCTCACCGGCGTGTTCGACAAGGTCGACGCGGCACGCCGCCGCGGTGCGCCGATGGATGGCGCCGATGGCCTGTCGGTGCGGCAGGAACTGCAGGCCGACTGCTATGCCGGCGTGTGGGCCAACCACAGCCAGCAGGAGCTCAACTGGCTGCAGCCCGGCGACATCGAGTCGGCACTCAACGCCGCCAGCCACATCGGCGACGACACCTTGCAGCAGCAGGCGCAAGGTCGGGTACGCCCCGACACGTTCACGCATGGCACCTCGGCGCAGCGGGTGAAATGGTTCAAGACCGGCTTCAGCGGCGGCGACATGGACCAGTGCAATACGTTTGCCGGCGAACCCTGAACGAGGTTTTCTCCGTTTGTCGTGAAAGGCCCGCCGCACGGCAGGGCTTTCACGTTCTAGAATCCTCGGGCTGCGCGCCTTGGGGTGCGCCTGAGTCGATTCGATGCAACATCCCTGTCTTCGCTGCGGTGTCTGCTGCAAGTTTTTTCGCGTGTCCTTTCACTGGTCGGAGGCCGAGGCCTCGCTGGGCGGATGCGTACCGCCGGAACTGACCGAAAAGCTCGACCCCCATCGGCTGGCGATGCGCGGCACCAATGCCGCGCAGCCACGCTGCGTGGCATTGCAGGGCACGGTGGGCGAGGCCGCGCACTGCGGTATCTACCCGCGACGCCCTTCGGTATGCCGCGAGGTCCCACCGTCGTGGGAGTTCGGTGCAAGCAGCCCACAATGCGACAAGGCGCGGCTCGCACATGGCCTGCCGCTGCTGACACCTGCCGACTGGCTCGAGCCGTTCGATCCTGCCGGACCGCTGCCGCAGATTGCCTGACTGCCATGGCAATGAGTGCGCCTAGGGTGGTGTGCCGGCATCGTTCCGGAAAGCCAGCACGAACTGCTTCAGATCGGCGGCGCTGACGTCGGAGATGGCAATGTAGCGCATGCCTTCGGCTGTCCAGCGGATGACGGTGTAACCGTGACGCTGTACTTCGGGTTGCGCCGTCGCCAACGAATCTGTCGGCCACTGGTAGAGGTTGATCACGTGCAGGTGCCGCTTGTAGATCAAGGCGGCGACGCTGCGACCGTCGATCGCATCGAGACGGCCACCGATCAACGGAAATCCTTCACTGGCCAGATCTTTCACCCGCGGCGAGAAATCGAGCTTGCCCTCGAACCATGGTTTTACCGTGTGCTGGTCAGTCGACACCACGTCCATCAGATGTCGTGCCTGCAGCGAGCGGACGTGACTGGAGACGGCCTCGGCCACGACCGAATTGCTTTCCGCGCCGCGCTGCCGCAACGCGGTGATCCAGGCTGGGCTGGTGAGCAGCAGTGCGCCGGCAAAACCAGCGGCCATCGCGTAGGCGAGCGGCGCGCGCCGGGGCCGGAAGGGTGTGGGCAGGGCGCTGCCCGCCACGGTTTGCGTGGGACTCCAGCGTTCACGCAATGCGTCCGGCGCGCGATGATACAGCCCGGGTTGAGCCAGCGCCTTGCGCAGCCGGCTGTGGATGCCATAGCTGGCCGCGCACGCGGCGCAATCCTGCAGGTGCCTGGCCATGGCCGCACTTTGCGCGGCGTCCAGTTCGTCGTCGAGATAGGCGTGCACCAGCAGCTGGGCGTCGTCACACGTCATGGCGGCGTACCTCCTTGGGACGGTGGGTCAGTTCTACTTTCAGGCGTTCGCGCGCACGGGCGAGCCGGGACATGACGGTACCGATCTTCTGTCCGGTGATCGCGGCGATCTCCTTGTAGGAACACTCTTCCAGCTCGCGCAGCACGAGCACTTCGCGCAGCGGAGACGGCAGGCATTCCAGTGCGAGTTGCAGCGTGCCGACATCCACCGCCAGCAGGGTCAGGGTTTCCGGGGAAGGACCGTCATCGACGAGTGGATGGGCCTCTTCGTCCAGTGACTCGTGCAGGCTGTCTTGTGGAGCTTTCGTGCGCAGCGTGTAGTAGGTGTTTCGCACGATGGCCAGCAGCCAGACGCGCGCGTCGTTGCCGTGGAAGCTGTCGAAATAGCGCAGCGCCCGCAACATCGCTTCCTGCACCACATCCTGCGCATCCGCATGATCGCGCGCGAGCCAGTGCGCGAGGTTGTAGGCCGCGTCGAGGCACGGCAGCACGAGCGTCTCGAAGCGCGCGCTGCGGACGCTGTCCGGGCTTGACGGAATGGTGTGCAAATCGACGGGCATGAAAGGGATTACCTCGGATGACTCGACTTTATTCCCGACGCGCAAAAGCGGGAATAGGCGATCCATGCGATCGGTATTGCATGGAGACGGGAGGCCTGGGCAGACGCGGCCTCCCGATTCCCGGAGCGGTCATTCGACCGCTCGCCCCTGCGGAGCGTTCATCATGCAAGACAACCACGACAACGAAGCCGGCAACCGACGGCAGTTTCTCAAATGCATGGCCTGGGCCGGGGCCGGCACGCTCTGGCTGATGAAGGGTGGGGTGCTGCGCGCCCAGCCGTTCGGTGATGGTGCGTTGACGGCATCCCTGGCGGACGCCAGCTTCAGCTTTGCGCAGATCAGCGATTCCCACATCGGTTTCCACAAGGAACCGAACATGGACGTGGTGGGCACCTTGCGTGCCTCGGTGGCGCGGGTCAATGCGCAGGCCGCGCGTCCGGATTTTCTGTTGCACACCGGCGATCTCACGCATCTGTCGAAGCCGGAGGAGTTCGACACGCTGGCCGGGGTGATGCAGGAATCGCACGTCCGCAAGGTGTTCTACGTGCCGGGCGAGCACGACGTGATCGGCGACAACGGTGCCGAATTCTTTCGCCGCTTCGGCGAACGCCAGCACGCCGGTGGCTGGTACAGCTTCGACCATCGCGGCGTGCACTTCGTCGGTTTGATCAACGTGCTCAATCTCAAGGCCGGTGGGCTGGGTTCGCTGGGTGCGGAACAGCTGGCCTGGCTGAAAAAGGATCTTGCGGGGCTGTCCGCCGAAACGCCGCTAGTGGTATTCGCCCACATGCCGCTGTGGCCGCTGTATCCGCCGTGGGGCTGGGGCACGGACGATAGCGCCGAGGCCATGTCCTACCTGCGGTGGTTCGGCTCGGTCAGCGTGCTCAATGGCCACATCCACCAGATCCAGCAGAAGGTGGAAGGCAACATCACGTTCTACACGGCGCGCTCGACCGCCTACCCACAGCCGGCACCGGGTGTCGGGCCGGGGCCGGGGCCCATGAAGGAGATAGCGCCTGGTGCGCTGCATCGCTATCTCGGCATCCGCGATGTTCGTCATGTGCGGGGCAGGCAGGCACTCGCCGTGACCGAGGAGGTGCTGCCGTGAAAGCGATGGCCCAAGGATTTACGCGACCGCGCGCGCCGTTTTGGCGTCCCGGCGTGCTGCTGGTGATGGGCGCGCTCTGCTGCGTCGGCGTTGCATCGCACCCCGCCATGGCAGCGAGCGCATCGGCTTTGAAGGCGATGCAGACGCAGCAGATCGGGATACGCAACTTCGCCTTCGCGCCCGCGACATTGTCGGTGCCGGCGGGTACCCGCGTGGTGTGGACCAACCAGGACGAGGAGCCGCACGTGGTGACCAGTGCCGGTTCGCTGTTCGCGTCCTCGAAGGGGCTGGATACCGGGGACTCCTACGCCGTGACGTTTTCCAAGCCGGGCACCTACGCCTACTACTGCTCGATCCACCCGATGATGGTCGGCACGATCATCGTACGGTAAGCGGGGCGATCGGGCCGTCGAAGCGGTAGATGTCCATCGCCAGCAGGCCCATGTCGATGCCAGCGTCGATCCGTTGCGCCTGTGCGTTCGCGCCCGCCGCTCCCAGCGCCACGAACAACGGCAGCAGGTGCTCGTCGGTGGGATGGGCGCGCTCGGCAAACGGTGCCTGGCGGCGATAGTCGAGCAGCGCGTCGATATCGCCGGCGGCGAGCTTCTGCTCGATCCAGTCGATGAACGGCTTCACGTACGGCGCCTGCCGCTCGTCGCTGTAACCGGCGCCAAGGTCATGCAGGTTGTGGGTGATGCTGCCGGAGCCGATCACCAGCACGCCTTCGTCGCGCAACGGTGCCAGCGCCTGGCCCAGCGCGTAGTGATGCGCCGGATCGAGCTCGGGCTGGATCGAGACGGGCACCACCGGAATGTCGGCGTCCGGACACAGCAGGCGCAGCGGCACCCACGCGCCGTGGTCCAGTCCGCGCACGGGATCGGCGCTCGGCGCCAGCTTCGCCTGATCCAGCAATTGCATGACGCGTTCGGCCAATGCCGGCGAGCCAGGCGCGGGGTAGCGCAGTTGATACAGCGGCGCGGGAAAGCCGCCGAAGTCGTGGATGGTTTCCGGTGCGGCTGCACTGCCGACCTGCGGCCGCCGCGACAGCCAGTGCGCGCTGGCCATCACGATCGCCTTCGGCCGCGGCAACACGGCGGCCAGTTCGGCCAGCCGCTCGCCGGTCAGGCCGGGTTGCAGTGCGGTCATCGGCGAACCGTGCGAGATGTACAGGCTGGGCAGGGTGGTCATTCGGGGTTGGCTCCGCGGGAATCCATACCGTCATGGTGGGGCACATCTGAGATTTGCAGAGCCCGTTGGCAGAAACGATGTGTCGTCGGCAGCGCACGATCGTGCTGCATCACTTGATCCTGGCGATGCCCAGCCCGAAGCGCAGCGGATCGAGCAGCGCGCCGTAATGGTCTGCGCGCGCGGTATCGCGCTGCAGCGGCTGGCGTACCTGCGCCGCGCTGGCCGTGCGCACGCTGCGCTTTGCCTGGTGGTAGTCGAGGCAGGCGGGATCGAACGGCAGCTCGCAGAACACCAGTAGTGCGCGAATCTCACGCTCCGGCTCGGCCAGCAGCGCTTCGTAGCGCTGGGTGCGGATGCGCTGCGGATCGGCGGCTTGCCACAACGCCATCACGCGTTCGTAGTCGCGGATATAGGCCGCGATGTCGGTCAGCGTGCAGGCGAAATGCGGCAGCCGGTAGAACTGCTGCTTGTAGCAGGACCAGCCCGCCTCCAGCGCATCGCGGCGGGCGTCCACGATGCGTGCGCCCGGCAGCATCGCGGCGAGCACACCGCTGAGCAGCCAGTTGGACGGCAGCTTGTCGGTATGTCGCGGCTTGTTGCGTCGCCAGCGCGCGGTCAGTTCGAGATAGCGCTGGCCCATTCGCTGCCAGTCGGCAGCCGTGCTGGCACCGATCCACTTGAGCAGCGGCTGGCGCCGCCGCGCGGATTCCTCATTGAGCACCTGTTCCAGATCCGGCAGTTCGCTGGCGCCCTCGACATCGGGATGAGCGGCAAGGATCTGCTCGAACAACGTGGAGCCGGAACGCGGCAGGCCGACGATGAAGATCACCTCGTGGCCGAGCGTGGCATCCATCGGTGCAGGCAGCCTGGCGCAGGCAGCTAGCATCGCATCGACATGCGCGTGGAATGCCCCGGCGTCCCACGTCGCCAGCTCGCGCAGCTGGGCGTTGGCTACGTTCAATGCGGTGAAGGCCTGTTCGTGCAGGCCCTGATCCTCGCAGACCTTGCCCAGCGCAAAACCCATCGCGATCCGGTCGGTTGGGCTGAGATCGGTCCGGCGCAATGCCATCGCCAATTGCTCGCGATCGGCCGCGGACAGCGGCCGCGTCTTGATGTTCGCCAACCCGCGCCAGGCATCGCCGCACGCCGGGTGCAGCGCCAGCGCGGCACGGTAACGCGCATCGGCGTCGTCGAAACGACCCGCATGCACCAGCGCATCGCCGAGCAGGATCAGTGCGGGCAGGAAATCGGGAGCCAGCCCATGCGTGCGCGCCAACGCCTCGATCGCCGCGTCGGTGTCGCCTTGCAACTGCAGGTTGCGCCCGAGATTGAACCATGGCATCGCCGCGTCCGGTGCCAGTGCGCAGGCTTGCCGCCAGCTGACGAACGCGGCCTCCACGTTGCCGCTCGCCTGTTGCACGTTGCCCAGGTCGGAATGGGCCAGTGCGTAGTCCGGCCATTGGGCGATGGCCCGGCGCAGCACCGCCTGCGCCTCGGCATGGCGGTGCGCGCGAGCGTGCAGGATGCCGTACAGGCGCAAAGCTTCGGGGTGCTCGGGCGTCATCGCGAGTACGCCGTCCAAAATCTGTCGTGCCGCGCTCTCCGCCCCGTCGCGAATGGCATGCGCCGCCACCTGAAGTTGCTGCACGGCGGCGGGTGCGAGGCCAGCGAGACGCGGTTGCGCGCCGCTGGGTGGATGGTGTTCGGCGGTGTGGCTGGACATGCGGTCGGCTACGCGGCGATGACGATCCGCCCGATGTTACGTCGTCGCCACGCGAATTACCGGCGATGCGTTGGCCGGCGCAGAGCCCGCCGACGCGATCTGAAGGTCTATTTCCGACGTGGCGGCTTGCCGCCGCCGGGCCGCGGCTTGAAGCTGCCAGGTTTCTTGAAGCCGCCCGGCTTGTGCGATGGCGGTGCGCTGGTGCCGGTGTCGGTGCCGTCCCATTCGTGGATACGCAACTGCTGCTGCACCACCCACACTTTCTTGAGATGCTCGAACACTTCTGCCGGCATGCCGTCGGGCAGGTCGATCAGGCTGTAGTGGTCGCGGATGCTGAGGCGACCGATGAACTGGCTTTCCAGACCCGCTTCATTGGCAATCGCGCCGACGATGTTGCCCGGCTTCACGCCATGTTCGTGACCGACCTCGACGCGATACGTGCGCTTGCCTTCCTCGGTGGCATGCGCGCGCACCGGACGATGGCCGAAGTCGCGCGGTGGCGCATTCTCGTGCGCAGCATGCTCGCGCGGCCGCTGTTCATGCGGCCTGGACTCGCGCGGCGGATGGCTGGCTGCCGCGGTTTCACGCCCCCCCGGCGGGCGGCGCTCGCTGCTCGTGCGCTCGCGTGGCGCCGCGCGGTCGACGCGTTCACGCGAGGCGGGCTCGTATTTTTCGCGCTTCGGCGGCGGCGCCAGCAACAGCGGCTGGTCGCCCTGGGCGATGCGCGCCAATGCGGCGGCAATCTCGACCGCCGGCACGTTGTGCTCCTGTTCGTACTGCTCGATCAGTTGCTGGAACTGGCCGAGATCGCCCTGGGCCAGCATGTCGCTGATGCGCTGCTTGAACTTGCCGATGCGCACGTCGTTGACTACTTCGACCGAGGGCAGCTGCATCTGCTCGATCGGCTGGCGGGTGGCGCGTTCGATCGCGTTCAGCATGCCGCGCTCGCGCGGGCTGACGAACAGGATCGCGTCGCCGGCGCGGCCGGCACGGCCGGTGCGGCCGATGCGATGCACGTAGCTTTCGGTGTCGTACGGGATGTCGTAGTTCAGCACGTGACTGATCCGGTCCACGTCGAGGCCGCGCGCGGCGACGTCGGTGGCAACCAGGATGTCCAGCTTGCCATCCTTCAGTTGCTGGATCACCCGCTCGCGCTGCGGCTGGGCAATGTCACCGTTGATCGCGGCAGCGGCCAGGCCACGTGCCTGCAGCTTGCCGGCGAGTTCCTCGGTGGCCTGCTTGGTGCGCGCGAAGATGATCATCGCGTCGAACGGTTCGGCCTCGAGGATGCGGGTCATCGCGTCGAGCTTGTGCATGCCGCTGACGAACCAGTAGCGCTGGCGGATGTTCGGCGCGGTGCTGGTGGAGGTCTTGATGGTGACTTCGACCGGATCCTTCAGGTGCTTCTGCGCGATCTTGCGGATCACGCTGGGCATGGTCGCCGAGAACAGCGCGACCTGGCGTTCCGGCGGGGTTGCCTGCAGCACTTTCTCGACGTCGTCGATGAAGCCCATGCGCAGCATTTCGTCGGCTTCGTCGAGCACCAGGAAACGCAGCTCGGACAGATCCAGCGTGCCCTTGTCCATGTGGTCGATCACGCGGCCGGGCGTGCCGACCACGACGTGCACGCCGCGCTTCAGCGAATGCAACTGCGGACCGTAGCTCTGGCCGCCGTAGATCGGCAACACCTGGAAACCGGGGATGTGCGCGGCATAGCGCTGGAACGCTTCAGCCACCTGGATGGCCAGTTCGCGCGTGGGCGCCAGCACCAGCGCCTGCGGCTTGCCGGCGCGCGGAGTGATGCGCGACAGGATCGGCAGCGCGAACGCGGCGGTCTTGCCGGTGCCGGTCTGCGCCTGGCCGAGCACGTCGCGGCCTTCCATCAAGGGCGGAATGGTGGCGGCCTGGATTGGCGAGGGCGATTCATAGCCGACGTCGGCGAGTACACGCAGAACATCGGGATGCAGCGCGAGGGCGCCAAAACCGGACGGAACCGGGGCGTTGTCGGAAACGGGGGATGACATGGGGGTACCTCAAACACAGAAGGCTGGGCCGGGAATGCGGCGCGCAAGCCGTGCATTCTATCAGTCTCCAGGCCGTCCGTCCCGGCTCTTGCTGAACGCCATGCCGCGCAGTGCGCGGTTATGCTCTGCGTCTGCCGAAGACGGGAATGCGCATGCTCGAAACGATCTCCGAACAGCGCCTGCATGGGGGCGTGCAGGGCTTCTATCGGCACCACAGCGAAACATGCGCCGGGCCGATGCGCTTCGCCGTGTACCAGCCGCCCCAGACCGCACGACAGCCGTGCCCGGTGCTGTATTTCCTGGCCGGGCTGACCTGCAGCGAGGAAACCGCCACGATCAAGGCCGGCGCGCAACGGCTGGCTGCCCAGCTGGGCCTGGTGCTGGTAATGCCCGACACAAGTCCCCGTGCTACCGGTATGGAGGGTGCCACCGGCGACTGGGAGTTCGGCGAAGGTGCGGGTTTCTACGTCGATGCCACCGAAGCGCCGTGGTCGTCTCGCTTTCGCATGCACAGCTACGTGGCGGACGAATTGCCCGCCTTGATCGCCGCGCAGTTCCCTGTAGATGAGTCGCGCAGCGGCATCTGCGGCCACTCCATGGGCGGTCATGGTGCGTTGACCATCGCCCTGAAGCATCCGGCGCGCTACCGCTCGGTGTCGGCCTTCGCACCGATCGTGGCGCCCAGTCAGGTGCCGTGGGGGCACAAGGCGCTATCGCGTTATCTCGGAACGGATCCGGTCGCATGGGCCGGCTACGATGCCTGCGAACTGGTGCGGCGGCAGACCTTCCCCGGCACGATCCTGATCGACCAGGGCGAGACGGATCAGTTCCTCGAAGTCCAGTTGAAACCCGAGTTGTTCGATCAGGCCTGCGCCGAGGCGGGGCAGCCGCTGCTGTTGCGCCGGCACGCCGGTTACGACCACAGCTACTGGTTCATCACCAGCTTCATCGACGATCACTTGCGCCACCACGCGGAGGCATTGGGCCCGCGCTGAATTTTCGGCTGGCCCAAACGAACGTGGCGGCCATCCGGCCGCCACGTTCGTTGTCGCTCGATCGTTCGCTCAGGCCTTGGCGGCCGGGCGCGAGTTCGAACGACGGCGTTGATTGCCGGCGGCGTGATCGCCACGGCCTTGCGGCGCGTAGCCGTTTGGCCGAGCCGAACCGGCGGGTTTGCCTTGGCGCGGCGCGCGCGATTGACGTTGCCCGCCACCACCACCGCCGCCACCCTGTTTCGGGCGCGGCGCGCCGGCATCCAGACGGAGCGGTGCGGACGGCTCGTAGCCGGTGATCGGTGTAATCGCAATGTCCTGCTTGAGCAGTTTGCGGATGTCGAACAGAAGGCCGGATTCGTCGTGACTGACCAGCGACACGGCGAGGCCTTCCATGCCGGCACGACCGGTGCGGCCGATGCGGTGCACGTAGTCCTCGGCGACCGACGGCAGATCGAAGTTGATCACGATCGGCAACTGCTCGATGTCGATGCCGCGGGCGGCGATGTCGGTGGCCACCAGCACGGTGACGCGGCCGCTCTTGAAATCGCTGAGTGCGCGGGTGCGGGCATTCTGGCTCTTGTTGCCGTGGATCGCGGCGGTGCGCAGACCCGAGGCATTCAAGAACGTCACCAGCTTGTCGGCGCCATGCTTGGTGCGGCTGAACACCAGCGACTGGCGGCGACTGTCGGCCGACAGCAGGTGCAGCAGCAGGTCGCGCTTGCGCGAGGTGTCGACCGGGTGCACCTGATGGCTGACCAGGGTCGCCACGGCGTTCGGGGTGTCCACCGAGATCTCGCGCGGGTTGTGCATGAATTCCATCGCCAGCGTCTTGATCACCGGTGCGAAGGTGGCTGAGAACAGCAGGGTCTGACGCTTCTTCGGCAGGGCGACAAGGATGCGCTTGAGGGCGGGCAGGAAACCCATGTCGAGCATGCGGTCGGCCTCGTCCAGCACCAGCGTTTCCACGGCGGACAGGTCCAGCGTGCGCTGCTGCATGTGGTCCATCAAGCGGCCGGGGGTGGCGATGACGACATCCACGCCGCGGCGCAGCGCGTTGATCTGCGGGCCCATGCTGACGCCGCCGAAGATGGTGGTGGCGCTGACCTGCATGTGCTTGCCGTAGTCGCGCAGGTTTTCATGCACCTGGGCGGCCAGTTCGCGGGTCGGGGTGAGGACCAGCGCGCGCGGGCGGCGGGTCATGGTCTGGCCTGCGGTGGACAGTTTCTGCAGCAGCGGCAGCGCGAACGCAGCGGTCTTGCCGGTGCCGGTCTGGGCGGCGGCGAGCAGGTCGTGACCTGCCAGTGCCGGCGGGATCGCGGCGGACTGGATCGGCGTGGGCTGGGTATAGCCGTAATCGGCAAGCGCACGCAACAACGCGGGCGCAAGGCCCAGCGAATCAAAAGACATGTGACACTCCTGAGCAACCCGGAGTGTTCATACCGTGTTGCAGACTAAGGGGAAAGGGCGGCAGTGCACCGCAGCAGTCAGAGCGACTGCGCCGGCAAGTATAGCGGGTCAATGGGCCGGCGTCTGCATCGGTTGCGATCAACCTGAACGTGGCCGTTGCCCAGAGCGTGAAGCCACCTCAGCGGCGTGCGCGCGCCACGATCAGATAGCTGTTGTACGGGGTGCGTCCGCGCAGCGATTCGATGCGCACATCGAGTCCGGCATCTTCCAGCGGTCCACACAATTCGGTGGCAGTGGGATAGTGCTGCGCGCCGCCGGGAATCCAGCCCGAGACGCGCAGGAAGAATTCCTCCACACGGGTGGCATGGAAGCGCCAGTTCGGTTCGCGCAGCACACTGCGGATGACCAGACGGCCGTCGGGCGCCAGATGTCTTATGGCAGCCTGCAGCAAACTGCGCTGCCGCTCGGCGTCCAGATAGTGCAGCACGTCGAGCAGGGCAACGTGTCCGTGCACGGCGGGGAGTTCATCTGCCTCGGCATGTTGCAGGTTCACCAAGGCGTCGAGTCCGCCGCGATGAGCTGCACGCTGCGCGGCGCCGATCTTGCGGCGATCGTGGTCGAACCCGAGGTAAGGCTGCGCGTGTCCCACGGCATTCAGATACTGGCCGAGCAGACCGAGGCCGCAACCGATGTCGAGCAACGGCAGCGGAATGCCGGCGATGGCCGTCGCGGTGGCGGCGTATGCGGGGTCGACGCGCAGCTTCCAGCGCACGTGGCATCGCTGCAGCCGGCCATCGTAGCGCCTGGCGATCATTTCGCGGTTGGTGCTATCCATCCGGATCCTGCGTGTCGATGGCTGCGCGAAGCCTAGGTCATTGCAGGCGGGCGCGCCATCGCGACGTGGAGCACGGCTGCTGTTGTGCGATTGCTCGTTGCGGCGTTTACGATACGGCCTTACGCCATGCGTTCCGGGGAGAGATCTGATGTCGCTGTTTGCACCCTTGCGTGAACTCGATTCCACCCAGCGACACACGGTGCTGGCCAGTTTTCTCGGCTGGACGCTGGACGCGTTCGACTACTTTCTGCTGACCTTCGTCATAGTCACCGTGGCGAAGGAGTTCGAGGTGGGTACGGCGCAGATTACCTACGCGCTGTTCCTGACCTTGGCCGCGCGGCCGCTGGGCGCGTTGTTGTTCGGGCGACTGGCTGATCGTTTCGGACGGCGGCCGATCCTGATGCTCGACGTGATCCTGTTCTCGGTGTTCGAGTTCGCCACCGCGTTCTCGACATCGCTCACCATGCTGCTGGTGCTGCGCTTCCTGTTTGGCGTGGCGATGGGCGGTGAGTGGGGCATCGGCGCGTCGTTGGCCATGGAGTCGATACCGGCCAAGGCCCGCGGCGCGGTATCGGGTCTGCTGCAGAGCGGCTACCCCTGCGGCTTCTTTCTTGCGGCGCTGGCGAACTGGCTGCTGGTCGACCATATCGGCTGGCGCGGGCTATTCGTGGTTGGCGCGATCCCGGCGCTGCTGGTGCTGTACATCCGCCGCAAGGTGCCTGAATCGGCGGTATGGCAGGAAGGACGAAAAGCGGCGAAGCGGCCCGGCCTGGGCGAGGCCATGCGTGGCCAGTGGAAGCTGGCGGTTTACCTGATGCTGCTGATGATGGCGTTCAACATGTTCAGCCATGGTTCGCAGGACATGTATCACACCTTTGAGGAGATCAACCTGCACCTGCCCACGGGTTCGGCGACCGCCTTCGTGCTGGTGGCGCTGCTGAACCTCGGTGCGCTGGTCGGTGGCCTGTACTTCGGTGCGTTGTCGGAGCGGATCGGTCGGCGCAAGGCGATGATGATCGCCGCATTGCTGGCGATCCCGGTGATTCCTCTGTGGATGTATGGCGGCTCGCTGATCCTGCTGGGCCTGGGGGCATTCCTGATCCAGGTGATGGTGCAGGGTGCCTGGGGCGTGGTGCCAACCCATCTGAACGAACTGTCGCCCGCGGCGGTGCGCGGCACCTTGCCTGGGTTTGCGTATCAAATGGGCAACCTGCTGGCGGCGGTCACCGCCACGGCACAAACGTGGCTCGCGCAGCGACATGGCGGCGATTTCGCATTCGCAATGTCGCTGTGGATGGTGCTGGTAGCGGCGCTGCTGGCCTTGCTGTTGTGGCTGGGGCCGGAGGCACGGGGGGTGGGTTTCAGTCAGGCAGAGTGATCCCCTGAGCGGCGGTTGCTGGCCCGCGTGCTGCTAGAATCCGCTGTTTGATCCCATCGACGAGACAGGCAATGAAGGCTGGCAAGGACAAGGTCATCGCGATTCACTACACCCTGACGGTGGACGGTGAAAAGGTTGAGAGCTCGCACGATCGCGACGAGCAGCTGTGGATCCTGCTCGGCCACGGCCAGCTGATCGCCGGTCTGGAGTCCGCGCTGGATGGGCATGAGGCTGGCGATGTGTTGTCAGTGGACGTGGCAGCAGCCGATGGTTACGGCGAGCGCCAGGAAGGCCAGATCCAGCGCATGTCGAAGAAGTATTTTCCGCAGGCGAATCGCCTCAAGCCGGGCATGACGACCGTGCTGCAATTGAAGGATGGCGGGCAACGCGCGGTGACCGTGCACAAGGTGGGCATGAGCACGATCGATGTGGACGTGAATCATCCGATGGCTGGCAAGACACTGCATTTCGACGTGGCCATCGGCGAAGTGCGGGATGCCACGGAGGAAGAGGTCCAGCACGGCCACGCGCATGCACCGGGTGCCGAAGCACATTGAAAGCCTGCCGGCTCGAATAAAGTAAAAACCACAACGGCGCCCAAGGCGCCGTTGTGGTTTTGCCCCTTCTCCCTTCGGACGTGCCGCACAGGCTGCCCTCAATCCAGCACGCGCTTCCCATACGCAAAATGATCGCCCCAGTACGGTCCGTCGATGTCGTCCAGCCGCACCGTTCCGCCGCTGTTCGGCGCATGCACGAAGCGGCCCTTGCCTACATATACGCCAACGTGGCTGATTGCGCCGTTGATGTCGAAGAACACCAGATCGCCGCTGGCCAACTGGGTCATACGGCGCACGTTGCGACCGTCCATCGTCGCCATGTCATGCGAAGTGCGCGGCAGCTTGATGCGGGCGGCAGTGCGATAGATGTAGTCGACCAGGCCGCTGCAATCGAAACCGCCTGCCGGCGTATTGCCGCCCCAGCGATATGGAGTGCCGACCAGCCCGATCGCGCGGAACAGGATGTCGTTCGCTTCACTGGCGCTGGCGGCCGAGGGTGCGCGCGGCGGCAGATCCGCCAGAGCGGAGCGCGAGGTCTTGAAGGTGGGTTGGCGCCGGTGCGGACTGCTGGCGCAGGCGGCCAGCAACAGAATCAGGACACCCAAGAACAGCAGCTTCGCGCCACGCGCTGGCGATGGCCTGGAGGTAAATCGGAATGCTGGATCAGGGTGCATGCGATAACCTCGACTTGAGCCAGGCAGAGGTTATCAAATCAATAAGTTGGATGGAAGTTCTCAGGAATTGGGCGAAGCTTGGGGTGGCGCAGGCGGTAGCGGATCCAGGCTGAATTTGACGGGGACACGCGCGTAACTTTCGACCGGCTTGCCTCCTCTCGTGCCGGGGCTGAAGCGCCATTGTGCTGCTGCCTCGCTGGCAGCCGTGACCAGACTTGGTGCTGCGTTGGTGCCGCGCTCCGCTTCGATCTTTCTTGGTGTGCCGTCCGTGCCTACCAGCACACTCAGCACTACAGTGCCCTCTTGCTTGTTCTTGATCGCGTCCGCTGGATAACGAGGTTGGAATCGCGTGTTGTAGTCCACGTCGGCTGTGGCCTGCTGGTCGGATGCGGGAGGTGTTGTGGCCTGCGCCACGAACACGCTGCCGGCCATTATTGTGGTCAGACAGATGAATCCGATCCGGCGACGTAAAGTGCCGGGACGACGATGCTGGATCATGCTCAGTCGCTCCTTCAGTTGTGGCTCCGCGAGCCACGGAATCAACGCCGGCGCAGTGCTCGAGCCGGTGCTGTGCAGCAGGGTGCGTGCGTACCGCGCTGCGTCCTGCGGCGATTGGTGCAGCACGCGCTCGTCGCAGGCCAGCTCCTGATCCAGCCGCAGTCGCGGTAGTGCGAGCCAGGCCAGCGGATGGAACCAAAGCAGGGCGGCTGCCAGTTCGGCCAGCAGGCTCCACAACGCATCGCCGCGGCGCAGATGCATGCTTTCATGCTGCAGCACCAGCCGCCGTTCGCCGGCATCGAAGCGGTCCAGGAAATCCGCCGGCAGCAATACCAGGCTTTGCGGTGCCCACAACACGGCCGGGCCAGCCGCGTGCAGCCGCAGGTGGCACGGATCCAGATCGCCCATGTCTGCACGCAGCGCACACAGCATGCCAGCGGGCAGCGGGCGAATCTGCCGCCGCAGCTGTCCGTAGTGCATCGCCAG
>DHXA01000204.1:34949-43567 GCA_002413455.1 Rhodanobacter sp. UBA5168
GCGCCGAATGGCGCCATCTCAGGCAGTACCCACAGCGTTGGCGTAGTTGCCCATGTTGCGGGCAACGTCGGCAACCATGGCAGCACCGCCAGCAGCGGCGGCAACAGCCACAATGTGAATGCCGGCCCGGCACCGAACAGCCATCGCGCCGGCTTGCGCCATGCCAGCGCCAACGCCAGTCCAAGGGTCACGTACGTCAGTACGCCGGCCATCGTCAGCGTTCCTTCTTCTCGATGGCATCAATCAGCTTGCGCAGTTCAGCGACCTCTTTCGTCGAGAGTTTTTCGTGCTGGCTGAAGTGCGTCAACAAGGGCGCGATCTTGCCGCCAAACACGCGATTCAGCAGGCTGCGGCTCTCCTGCTGTTGCCACGCCTCACGACGCAGCAGGGGCGAATAGAGGTAGCGCCGGCCGTCCTTCTGCGCGCTTACGGCGCCCTTGCCGAGCAGGCGATTGAGCAGGGTGCGGATAGTCTTCTCGTGCCAGCCAGTGGGTTCCAGCAAGACAGCAACAATGTCTTCCGAGGTTTGCGGTGCGCGTTGCCACAGCACGTCCATCACCCGGCTTTCGGCATCGCTAATGGCAATTTGCTTGTTCGGCATGGGCACTCCAGTTTTGGATTACATCTGTAGTTTCAGTTGGACTATATAGCGCCTTCATCGACGACTGCAACGCCTCTCTTGGGCAAGCGGCGATTTGCATCCGTGCAGTGAAGGCCAAGCCTTTGTCCGGGCATGGTTCCGCATCGGGCGCGGCGACATCGCCGGCGACGCCGTCGCCGAAGCAGACAAATGCCTTGCGCGCAAACCCGGGCAAACCTAATCTGACGACAGGTAACGCATGGGGAAACAAGTCATGCACCAGCGCCTGTTTACCGTGACATGGATCATGCTTGGGGTTGCGTCCATCTGCGTTGAGGTCCACGCGGCGCAAAAAACGCTGCGAAACCTGCTCGATGACATACAGCCGCTCACCCAGGAACTTTCCCGGTACAGCTACCTTGTCGCGACGATACCCCTGCTGCCGAAATCGGATCAGCCGATGGGTCAGCAGCTGTTGGCATCCAGCGAAGCCGAGCTGGGTCTGTACAGCGAGGCCATCCGTGATTTTCCGCTGAGCAGTCGCCTGCCCCCCGATTTGGTGTTGCCCAAGGCGGCAGACTGGCGAGCAGTGGACGCCGTTGATGCCATTGCCATCTTGGCCCGCGATCGCCGCATCGTGATGGTGAGTGAGGCTCATCACGATGCGCACACGCGCAAGTTGACCCTGGCTCTGCTGCCACGCCTGCGCGACATGGGATTCACTTATTTTGCTGCCGAAGCCCTCGACAAGCGGGATGCCTCACTGATGAAACGGGGCTATCCGGTCGATCGCAGCGGCAGTGAATATCTCCACGAGCCGCTGTATGGCGACATCGTGCGCGAAGCCCTCAAGCTGGGCTACGTCGTCGTCCCCTACGATGCGGACGGGACGCCGCAGGAGCGCGAGGACGGCCAGGCCAAAAATTTATACGAACAAGTTCTCGCCAAGGATCCCGAGGCGAAGTTGTTTGTTCACGCCGGCTACGCGCACATCGACAAGCAGCGTGGGAGGCTCGGTCCGGTCAAGCCCATGGCCATGCAACTGGCCAGGCTCAGCGGAATCGACCCTTTGTCCGTCGATCAAACCGACATTCGCGAAGAAAATCCCAGGAGCGAAGCGCAGGCGTATTACGCCTTCAAGCACGCCCTGAAGAAATTTGAGACCAGCCTGCAGCCTATGCAGTCACGACCGGGCTCGGGTCCGGGCGATGTGCCGGAGCGGCCCACCATGGATGCCTACGCCCGGATCGTCTCCGAATTTCACCCCACACGCGCCATCGTGTTGCTGCCGACTTCTGGCCGAACTCCCTGGAGCGCCAGGCCCGCCGTCTATGACCTCAACGTGATCTTGCCACCGGCCAATCCCGCACGTTCCGACTACATGCAGGGCGCGATCGAGTTGCATATCGACAACCGGATCGTGCCGGTGTTGCCACCGTCGAACGGCGGGCACCGCCCGGATTGGCTCTCGCTCGATGGTCAACGTGTCATGGTGCCGATCGACGCCGGATTCTGTGCGCGGAAATTCCCGTGCTTGGTCGAGGCTCACTACGCAGCAGAGTCGGATGCCGCGGTTTCGGCCGATCGCTACGTATTCTTGCAGGATGAGAAAAATGTGCTTTATCTGCGTCCCGGTTCGTACCGGCTAGGTACGGTCGACGTCGACGGCCGCACCTTGGACGAACATGCCATCGAGGTCGCGAATCAGTGATCGACCGGGTTCGTTTCACCACGAATAATCGAACAACCTGTCTGCACAAGTAGCCGGCGGGGACGCCGCCGGCTTATGGGAGGCATCGGGCAAGCTATCGCGGCTGGACGTTGATGACTTGCTCGGAAAGGGTTCTGCCACGGATATCCCAGGCGCGCAAGCGGTATCGCCCCGGTCGCAGATACAGCTTGCTTACGGTATCGCCCTGCATGAAGGTGTAACGATCCGCAGCGATGGCATCATTGGATTCGTCGATGTAATGCGCATCGACGACGCATGGCGTGGAGACCTTGCATAGCGCTGTGCTGACGGCATACGGGAAGCGCTGGTCGTGCAGGGTGAGCCACTCGGGGCGCTGTGTATTGACGAAGTGCGCCAGCATGGGCTGGCTGCGCACCATGTCGTTCACGATCGTTGAAGGTTGCACATAGCCGCTCTCGACAGCACCCATGCCCGAGGGGGGAAGGATCACGTTGAGATCGTACAGCTCCGGATGAGCGCTCCACGGCTGATTACTGGTCCGGTTGAGCAATACGGTGGGGCCTTCAGGTTTGAACGCCGCAATGAGATTCTGGTAGGCGTCCGGTTCACTCGGGATCTGCTCGCGGAACTGGGTCTGGTCGATCGACAGTGGCGCGATGCCGGTAAGCTGTTGCAGATGCATGGCCATCGGCACGATTTTGCCCAGACGACCCTTGGCCTTGTCGATATGCGCATAGCCGGCATGGACGAACAGACGTGCGTTGGGATCTTTGGCAAACACTTTCCGGTTCAGGTTCTCTGCCTGACCGAATTCGCGTTCCTGGGTGCCGCTGTCGACATCGTAGGACACGACCTTGAAGCCCAGTTTGATCGCCATGCGCACGATGTCGCCATACGAGGGTTCGCGGAGATATTCGGTGCCGCTGCTCTGGACCGGATAGCCGCGTCGCATTAACCGATCATCTTTGTTGAGCAGCGCCTCGGCGGCGAAATAGTTGAACCCCAGAGCGCGAAGGCGCGGCAGCAGGGCCAGCGTAAGTTGCCTGGTGTGGGCGTCGTGGTGGGCCTCGTTGATCAGTACGAGGCGACGGTCGCCGGCCAGTTTCGTGATGACGTCGACGGCGTCGGCGGACTTCCATTCGGCCGCGGTAGGAAGCATGGTGTCCGCCGCCACATGACTCTTCAGCGGGAAGTCGCGGAGGGCCTCGTTGTACAGGCCGAGTTCGTCCTCGGTGGAGGCAAACATCTGCATTGCGAGTGCACGGTCGGAGACGGGGAGTTCAGGCATCGTCTTGACCAGATAGACGTAACGGGCCAGATCGTTGGGTTGCTGGCTCAGCCCGCTGAACATCGCAATGGCTTCAGGGCTGAAGTTCTGCGCCAGGGCTGCCGGTATCAGCAGAGCGCCAATACAGACCACGATGGAAACCATTCTGGATGGCACTCGGATCGGCATGTTCGAACCCATGTGGATGACTCGAACCAAGCGTGCCCGCGAACCAGTCGCCAAGCAAGCACCTGGCGCCTGGTTCCGACCGGCCCGGTTCGCGACATGGTGAAGGCGAGGGTTCGGGCCGTAATGAGCCAATTCCTGGCACGGCCTGAACGGCAGGCGTTCGTGCCGGTCTGGCAGCGATGCCAACCGGCATGCGGTAGATTTGGGGGTAATTCACGAGGGTGCTTCGATGACGGCAAGCCATGACCTGATCGTGCTCGGTGCTGGCTCGGGCGGCCTGGCTACCGCGTTTCGCGCCGCGGAACACGGCGCCCGGGTCGCCTTGCTCGATCCGGGCGCGTTAGGTGGCACCTGCGTGCATCGCGGTTGCGTGCCGAAGAAGGCTTTGTGGCTCGCCGCGCAGTGGGCGCAGGCGCAGCGGTTTGCCGTCGACGTGGGCTTCGCCTCGCAGCCGGGTCCGCTGGACTGGGAGCGCTTCCGCCAAGTGCGCGCGCGCTACATCGACGCGATCGACCAGCGCTACGCGCAACGTCTGCACGGAGAGGGCGTTGAATTGATTCGTCAGGCCGGTCGCTTCGTCACCGCCGACACGATCGAGCTGACCGACGGCGGCCAGTTGCGTGCCGCACGGGTTGTGATCGCGACCGGCGGCCGTCCGCGAAGGCTGCCCCTGCCGGGTTTTCGGTTGGGCATGGTGTCCGACGATGTTTTTGCGCTGCGGGTATTGCCGCGCCGCATGGCGATCGTGGGCGGCGGCTACGTGGCGGTGGAATTTGCCGGCTTGCTGCAGGCGCTCGGCAGTGAGGTGGAGGTGCTGGCTCACGATCGCCTGCTGGAGAGCTTCGATCCGGAAATGGTGGGCGCATTGCAGGAACTGATGGAGGCGCAAGGCATTCGCATCGACATGCAAAGCGCCGTGCAGACCGTGCATCGTGGCGACGGCGGCATTCTGATCGACGATGCGGTTGCCGGCTCCCGCGGGCCGTACGACGCCTTGCTCTGGGCGGTCGGGCGGGTGCCCAACACTGAGGCGCTGGGGCTCGGTTCGATCGGTGTGGAAACCGACGAGCGCGGTCACGTGCTGACCGATGCGCAGCAGGATACCAATGTGGAAGGCGTGCATGCGGTTGGCGATGTGACCGCGCGCAAGGCGTTGACACCGGTAGCCGTGGCGGCCGGCCGGCGGTTGTCGGATCGGCTGTTTGGGGGCCAGCCGGATGCCCGGCTCGACTACGCGAATATTCCCAGCGTGGTGTTTTCCACCCCGCCGCTCGGCATGGTCGGGCTGACCGAGGAAGCAGCCCGCGCGCTGCATGGCGATGCCGTCACCGTCCACCGCAGCCGCTTCACGCCGATGCAGTGGGCGCTGGCCGGTGGGCAGCAGGGCCAAAGCCGGATGAAGCTGGTCTGCGTGGGCAGCGATGAACGTGTGGTCGGCATCCACGCGCTGGGCCCCGGTGCCGACGAAATGCTGCAGGGCTTCGCCGTCGCGTTGAAGCTCGGCTTGCGCAAACGCGATATGGACGCGACCGTGGCGATCCATCCGACCTCGGCGGAAGAACTCGTGCTGATGGGCTGAGTACAATGACGCATATGGACAATTTCACTTTGCACCGCGGTCGTGCGCCGCTGTTGATCAGTCTGCCGCACGACGGCAGCTTCATTCCCGACGACATCGCCGTGCGGATGCACCCGGCAGCGCGCCGCTCGCCGGATACCGACTGGCATGTGGGGCGGTTGTATGAGCCGCTTGCGCACGCTCTGGGCGCGAGCGTGCTGAAGCCGCGGGCATCACGTTACGTCATCGATCTCAATCGGCCCACCGATGGGCACGCGCTGTATCCGGGACAGCGCGAGACAGGCTTGATATCGACGGTCGGATTCGATGGCGAATCGTTGTATCTGGATGGAGAGGCGCCGGACAGCCGCGAAGTTCAACGGCGGATAAATGAATTCTGGCAACCCTATCATCAGGCCCTGGCACATGAACTTGCGAGGCTCTGTGCGGAACATGGCCGGGCGGTGCTGTGGGAGGGGCATTCCATCCGCAGCCGGGTGCCGATGTTGTTTGAAGGGCGTTTGCCCGACTTCAACCTCGGCACGGCCGCTGGCGCGAGTTGCGGCCCGGTGCTGCAATCGCAACTGGAGAACTGCCTGGAATCGCAGACGCGCTTCAGTTTTGTCGTCAATGGTCGGTTCAAGGGCGGCTATATCACCCGCCACTATGGCAACCCTGATACGGGCGTGCAGGCCGTGCAACTGGAGCTGGCACAACTCAATTACATGGACGAGGCCAGCTTCGAATACGACGAGAAACGGGCACCGGCGGTCCAGGAACTGATCGGCCGGATGCTGCAGGTTTGCCTGGGCTAGGCGCAGGTTTTTGCGTGTCCGGTCACCCCGGAGGAAAGTCAAGATCCTGCGTGCGCCGGTATGGGGCTGCCCGCATTGCGTTCAGCCCCGGTATTCGGTTTTCACCGCATTGTCGATGCGTCGCGCCACCCGAGTTGCCGGGTTCCGGCCGGGCCCGCGATACCTTGATCATTCGAGGCTCGACATCATGATGCGTAAACTTTTGATTGCGTCCCTGCTTGTTGCCGGCGTTGCGCTTTCCGGTTCCGTACTTGCTCAGGCGGCGGCTCCGCAGGCGGCCATGCCAGCGACTCAGGCAGCACCGGCCGCGGCTGCTGCCCCTGCCGCGAAGGCCAAACCCAAGGCTCATCATCACAAGCACCATCACAAGGCTGTTGCGGCCCCCGCATCCGCCAGCACGGCTGGCTGACGGTCGGCTGATTGCCGGAAATCGAAGCCCCGCCGATGCAGATCGGCGGGGTTTTTCATGGGCATGCTCAGTCGGCCTGCCGGCCTCCCGGCAAGGTGATCAGCCCGGAGTCGGCGCGAGCGCCGCGACGCATTTCAGCTCGATCGCGATCGGGGTCGGCAGCGCGTTGATGCCCAGCGTGGTGCGGCAGGCGTCGACCCCGGCGAAGTGTTCCGCGTACAACCGGTTGTAGGTGGCGAAGTCGCGTTGCATGTCGGTCAGGAATACGGTGATGTCGACCAGATCGGTCCATGCGGCGCCGCTGGCTTCCAGTATCGTGCGCACGTTCGCGAACACCTGCCGGCATTGTGCCTCGATGTCGTAACTCACCAGCCGGCCGCCGGCGTCATGCACGTTGCCCGGAATTGCGTTGTCGCCGGGCTGGCGCGGACCGACGCCGGAAAGGAAGAGCAGGTTGCCGACGCGGCGTGCATGCGGGTAAGCGCCGACGGGGGCTGGCGCTGCGTCGGTGCGGATGACCTCGCTCACCGGTGCGGCTCCGGCACCCGAACCAGCTGCTGCATGGCGTTGTGATAGGCGGGCTGCAAGGTTTCCCGTGAGGTGACGTGCATGTCCAGGTCATTCACGTGACCGTTGTCCAGGCTGTAGCACCACGCGTGCACCGACAGCGGCTGGCCGCGTTCCCAGGCGTCCATCACCATCGTGGTATGGCAGATATTGGAGACCTGTTCGATCGCGTTCAACTCGCAAAGGCGATTGTTGCGCAATTGCATCAGGTCCAGCGATGCGAGCATCGCCGAGTGCTTCTCGGCCACTTCGCCGACATGCCGCAACCAGTTGTCGACCAGCCCCAGCCGGCGCTCGTCCAGCACAGCCTGGACGCCGCCGCAGCCATAGTGGCCCACGATGATGATGTGCTCGACCTTGAGAATGTCGACCGCGAACTGCACCGTGCTGAGGCAGTTGAGGTCGGTGTGCGAGACCACGTTGGCGACATTGCGCTGCACGAAAATGTCGCCCGGCGGCAGGTCGACGATCTGGGTCGCCGGCACGCGCGAGTCGGAGCAGCCGATCCACAGATATTTCGGCGCCTGCTGCTTGGCCAGACGTTCGAAGAAATGTGGATCTTCCGCGCGTACGGCCGCGGACCAGCGTCGGTTGCTGTCGATCAATGCTTGCAGTGGACTGTTCAATATCCTGGTTTCCATCAGTAGCGGATGCAGATGTTTTTTGACTCGGTGAAGAAGTGCAAGGCGTCGCTGCCGCCTTCGCGGCCGAGCCCCGATTGCTTGGCGCCGCCGAACGGCGTGCGCAGGTCGCGCAACAGCCAGCAGTTGATCCACACGATGCCGAACTCGAGCTGGCCGGCGAGCCGGTGGGCGCGAGACAGGTCCTGCGTCCACAGCGAAGCGGCCAAGCCATAGCGACTGTCGTTGGCGATCGCCAGCGCTTCGGCCTCGTCCTCGAACGGGATGAGGCTGACTACCGGACCAAAGATTTCCTGCTGGTTGGTCTGCGCGGCGGAGGGCAGGCCATCGATCACGGTCGGTGCGATGAACCAGCCGCCGGCGCAGCGTCCGGTCAATGTGATCGCCTGGCCGCCGCACAGCACGCGACCGCCTTCGGCGCGGGCCTGCTCGATGCAGCCGAGCACCTTGTCGTAGTGGGCCTGCGAAACCATCGCGCCAAGGTCGCTGTCGGTGTCGGCCGGATCGCCTACGCGCAGCGCCTGTACGCGTGCCAGGTAGCGTTCGCGGAAGGTTTCGAGGATCGACCGCTGCACCAGCAGACGCGATCCGCACAGGCAGATCTCACCCTGATTGGCGAAGCCCGAGCGCACGATGATGTCCAGGTTCATATCGGAAAGGTCGGCATCGGCAAACACGATCGCCGGATTCTTGCCGCCCATTTCCAGCGAGACCTTCTTGAACTGCGCGGCCGCCACACTGGCGATGCGTGCGCCGGTGGCGGTGCTGCCGGTGAAGGAGATCGCCTTCACCAGTGGATGTTCGGCGATGGCCTGGCCGACCGTGGGGCCGCGACCCTGCACGATGTTCAGCACGCCGGGTGGAAAGCCGGCCTCGATGCTCAGTTCGCCGAGCAGGGC
>DHXA01000204.1:43831-59899 GCA_002413455.1 Rhodanobacter sp. UBA5168
GGCGAGCGCTGGCGCAATTTTCCAGGTGAACAGGTACAGCGGCAGGTTCCACGGGCTGATGCAGCCAACCACGCCGAGCGGCTGGCGCAAGGTGTAATTGATCGCGCCGGTGCCGGCGAGGCCAGTTTCCATCGCGTGCGACTCGCTGCTCCAGCCGGTGATCGCCGCCGCGAAATAACGCAGATTGCTGATGGCACGGGGTATGTCCAGGCGACGCGCGAGACTCAACGGCTTGCCGTTGTCACGCGACTCCAGCGCGGCGAACTCCTCCAGCCGCGCTTCGATCAGGTCAGCCAGTCGCTGCAGCAGGTGCGCACGTTGTTCAACCGGGGTGTTGGCCCAAGCGGGGGCTGCGCGGGCGGCAGCTTCGACCGCGGCATCGACATCGAGCGCGCTTGAATCGGGGCAATCCGCGAATACCGTCCCGGTAGCCGGTTCATGCACCTCCAGCCATGCATCGTGGCGTGGCGCCTGCAGGCGACCGTCGATCAGATTGGCTAAGCGCAGGATGGGCATCTACACAAGCTTAAAACCAGCGTGCCGCAAATGCACCGGACGCCGGCGTATGCCGAGTGTCCGGGTGTCCTGTCTGGCTCAACTCAACGCACGGGTGCGCCCGCCATCGACGGCGATGCTGACACCGTTGACGTAGGCCGCCGCCGGCGTGCAAAGGAACGCGATCACCGCGGCGATTTCGCTGGCTTCGCCGAAACGTCGAGCCGGGATGGTGGCGATCAGGCCCTGCGCAATCTCGTCCTCGCCCTGGCCGCTGGTCGCCGCCTTTGCGGCCAGCAGGCCGTCGAGGCGGCCGGTGCGGGTATAGCCGGGCAGCACGTTGTTCACCGTGATGCCATCGGCGGCGAGCTCGCCGGAGAGGGTCTTGGCCCAGCCGGCAACGGCGGCGCGCACGGTGTTGGAAACGCCCAGCCCTGCGATCGGTTCCTTCACCGAAGTGGAGATCACATTGACGATGCGGCCGTAACCGCTGGCGCGCATGCCGGGCAGCAAGGCTTGCAGCAGTGTCTGGGCGCCCAGCAGGTGCTGCCGGAACGCGTTCTCGAACGCGGCCGCGGTCGCTGTGCTCGCCGGCCCCCCTGGCGGCCCGCCCGTGTTGTTGATCAGGATGTGCACCGGCTCGCTGGCGGCGATCGCGATGGCTGTCGCGTGCAGGTTCTCGGTGTCCAGCATGTCGACGCAGCGCCAGTCGTGGCGCTGCCCGGCATGCGTGCAAGGCAGGCTTTCAGCGGCGGTCTTCAATGCATCGGCCGAACGCGCCAGCAGGGTGACGTTGGCGCCCAGTCCGGCCAGTTCGATCGCGCTGGCGCGGCCAATGCCTTGCGAGGCACCGCACACCAGCGCATGGCGTCCACACAGATCCAGTTGCATGCGATGTTCCTCGGTCAGTGCAGCAACAGGCGCATCGCCAGTGCTGCAAACCAGCACAGCCAGCCCAGCCAGGGGCCGTAACGCCAGGCATGACGCCAGCCATTGATGGTCGCATCGCCCAGCGCGGGCAAGACGGGTGAGCGCAGCACATGCTGCATGCGGATCCAGGTGCGGAATGCCGAAATCTTGCCGTGTTCCGGTTCGGCAATCACCTGCCAGTGCTGCGGATAGCGCTTGCGCAGCAGCGCGGCCAGCCGGAACTGGGCTATGTACGACATCACGAACAGACCGACGCCGCCCAGCAGCAGGGCCAGATACAGGATGATCATGGCGAGTTGGGGTGGCTGGTCTTGCCGTCGCCACTGTTGCCGCCGCTGTTGTTGATCCAGGGCAGCGGCAATGCGGTACGCAGCGTATTGAGCAAACCATCACCTTCAGGCGCTTTCTTGCAGATCGCGCTTTCGATGGTTTTTTTGTAGGTTTTGTTCATCATGCCGACCCACAGCGAACCATCCGGGCCGTGCGGAATGCTGAAGCTGCCGGCAGAGTTCATGTTCAATGTCGCCGCGGTGGTGTTGGAGATCGACGCGGGTGACTGCTCCCAGTAGGTCTTGCCGGATTGCTGTTCGGCGGAGCTGTAGACCAGCAGATAGCGAGCCTTCGGATCGCTGACCTCGAGGCTGCCGAAGGCTCCGGTGGTTTCGTCGCTCCAGCCCATGTGCTCGCACAGTCCGATGTCGTCGGAGTGGATCGGCTGAAAGCCCTCATCCAGCAACACGATGGTGGGTGCGAACAGATAACTGGCATGCAGCCAGCGACCATTCAATTCCGATTTCACAGCCACCTGGTAGGGCAATTTCACGTCAACGGGCAGACGAAAGGCGAGAAAGTAGCTGTGCGCACCGTTGAGGTTGGCGACCATGCTGCCGGCGCCCAGCGTGAACTTCTGCGGCTGCCACGGCAGCATGCTGCGATAGGAGAAATCGGCGAAGCTGCTGCAGCATGGCGTGGCCTGCAGCAATTGCTGCTGAGCCTGCTTGAGCGCATTGGCGGAATCCTCCGCTGGCGGCCGCAGGTTGGGCGGGATCAGCACCTTGGCGTTGTGACAGCCCGACAGCAGGAGGGCAAGAGCCAGAGCGGCGACGGTGGCAGGGGAGCGATACGACATGGCGGACACGATACTCAGAATTCGGCTGTTCCCGCTGCGCGGGGATAGGGGATGGCGTCGCGGATGTTGGCCAAGCCGCAGATATAGACCAGCAGCCGCTCGAAGCCGAGGCCGAAGCCGGCGTGCGGTACCGTGCCGTAGCGGCGCAGGTCACGGTACCAGCCATAGGTGGCAGGATCGAGGCCGAACTGGACCATGCGCCGGTCCAGGTAGTCCAGCCGCTCCTCGCGCTGCGCGCCACCAATGATCTCGCCGATGCCCGGCGCCAGCACGTCCATCGCCGCGACCGTCTTCTCATCATCGTTCAAGCGCATGTAGAACGCCTTGATCGCCTCGGGGTAGTTCATTACGACCACGGGACGACCGATATGTTTCTCGGCCAGGTAGCGTTCGTGTTCGGTCTGCAGGTCGATGCCCCAGGCCACCGGATACTCGAACTTCTGGCCGGACTTCTGCAGGATGGCAATCGCGTCGGTGTAGTCGATGCGTTCGAACGGCTGCGCGATGAATGCCTCCATCCGGCTGATTGCATCCGGCTGCATGCGCTCGGCGAAGAACGCCATGTCGTCCGGACGCTCGTCCAGCACCGCCTTGAAGATCGCCTTGAGGAACGCCTCGGCGCAATCGGCATTGGCGGTAAGGTCGGCGAACGCGATCTCCGGCTCGACCATCCAGAACTCGGCCAGGTGACGCGGGGTGTTGGAATTTTCGGCGCGGAAGGTCGGGCCGAAGGTGTAGACCTTGCTCATCGCCAGACAGTACGCCTCGACATTGAGCTGGCCGGATACGGTGAGGAACGCCTCGCGGCCGAAGAAGTCCTTGCGGAAGTCGATCTTGCCGTCCGGAGTGCGCGGCAGGTTCGCCAGGTCCAGCGTGGACAGCCGGAACATGTCGCCGGCACCCTCGGCATCCGAGGTGGTGATGATCGGCGTGTTGATCCAGAAAAAACCCTGCTCGGTGAGGTGGCGATGGATCGCCGTCATCATCGTGTGGCGCACGCGGGTGATCGCCCCGAACAGATTGGTGCGCGGGCGCAGGTGGGCGACCTCGCGCAGGAACTCCATGGAGTGCTGCTTGGGCTGGATCGGGTAGGTTTCCGGTTCGTCGACCAGGCCGGTGACGGTCACCTCATTCGCCTGCAATTCGAAACTCTGGCCCTTGCCCTGCGACGCAACCAGGGTGCCTGTGACGATCACGCCGGCGCCGGCGGTGAGATGTTTTACCTCACTCTCGTAATTGCCCAGTGTGGCCGGCACCACGGCCTGGATCGGATCGAAACAGGAGCCGTCAGTAACGTTGACGAAGGACAGGCCAGCCTTGGAATCGCGGCGGGTACGCACCCAGCCGCGTACGGTCACCGTACTGCCGGCCTCGAGCTTGCCGGAAAGAGCCTGCTTCACACTAACCACGGCCATGGATTGAAACTCCTGCAGATGCACCGCATGTCGGCACTTGGATGATGAACGGCGCGCGCGCCGCGACGCGCAAGGCCAAACCGGCATGATAATGTAGCTGTTGCCCGCGCCGCGACTTTTCGGGCCATGGGCCGTGCAGACTATCGAGGTTGGATCCATCGTCATGAGCATCACCATCACTCCCGCCGCGAACGAACGCATGCGCCATTTTCTGGCAGGCATGCCTGCGGCCGCCGGTGTGCGTTTTGGGGTCAAGCGCACCGGCTGCTCGGGTTTCGCCTATGTGGTGGATCTGGCCGAATCGATCGACGAGGGTGACCGGGTGGTCGAGGTGGACGGGTTGCCGTTGATCGTCAACGACAAGAGTCTGGCCATGGTCGAAGGCACCGTGATCGACTTCCAGCGACAGGGACTCAACGCGAGCTTCGTGTTCCACAATCCGAATGCCACCGGCGAATGCGGCTGCGGCGAGAGTTTCACCGTCAGCTGAATCCGGACGTGCATCCTGCAGGTCATGATTTTCAATGACTTGCGCGATCATTCGTCGACACCGTACAATTCCGCTTCTGTCCGCGCCCGTTTGGGTGCCGGCAGGACACTTGCCTCACCGCAACAGCGGGAGGCTGCGAGGCCGCAAGGCCGCATCCACAAGGAGTCAACCCACAATGACCCTGCGTCATTACGAAGTTGTGTTTATGGTCCACCCTGACCAGAGCGAGCAGGTTCCGGCGATGCTCGAGCGCTACAAGGCGCTGATCGAGACCGACGGCGGCAAGATCCACCGTTTGGAAGATTGGGGCCGTCGTCAGCTGGCCTATCCGATCGTGAACCTGGCCAAGGCACATTACGTGCTGCTCAATATCGAAGTGAGCCAGAACGCGCTGAACGAGCTGGAGTCGGGTTTCCGCTTCAACGACGCCGTGCTGCGCCATCTGGTCGTGCGTCGTGACGAGGCCGATACCGAGCCGTCCTTCATCCTGAAGTCGAAGGAAAAGGATGATGCCAAGTCCACCCGTCGCCGCGACGACGACAGCGATGGTGAAGGCGACAGCCGCCCGCGTGGGCGTGACCGCGATGACAACGATCGCGACAGCGACGACTGATAGGAATCCAGACCATGTCCAAGTTTTTCCGCCGCCGCAAATTCTGCCGCTTCACCGCTGAAGACGTAAAAGAGATCGACTACAAGGATCTCAATACGCTGCGTCAGTACGTTACCGAGAACGGCAAGATCGTGCCGAGCCGCATCACCGGTACCAAGGCGCGCTACCAGCGCCAGCTGGCCACCGCGATCAAGCGTGCACGCTTCCTGTCGCTGCTGCCGTACACCGACAACCACGACGTCTGATCGTGACTGGCCGCGGCCTTGTGCCGCGGCCAGTGTCGCGCCCGGCCAACGGTCGGCACGGCTTCAGACACCCTTCGGACAACCGTCCTCTGGCTGCGCCGGGCCACACCGGTGCTAACGAACAGGAAGCATCATGGAACTCATTCTTCTGCAGAAAGTCCGCAACCTCGGCACGCTCGGCGACAAGGTCACCGTGAAGCCAGGCTATGGCCGCAATTTTCTCC
The DNA here is from genome assembly GCA_002413455.1 of Rhodanobacter sp. UBA5168. Classification (GTDB taxonomy): domain Bacteria; phylum Pseudomonadota; class Gammaproteobacteria; order Xanthomonadales; family Rhodanobacteraceae; genus Rhodanobacter. Next base: position 49,373 of record DHXA01000204.1, read on the forward strand.
TGCCGCAGGGCAAGGCTGTACGCGTCAACGCCGCCAATCTGGCGGCTTTCGAGCAGCGTCGCGCCGAGTACGAAGCCAAGGCCAGCACCATGCTGACCGATGCCGAAGCACGCAAGGCCAAGCTGGTCGACGCCTCGGTGACCATCTCCGCGCACGCCAGTGCCGAGGGCAAGCTGTTCGGCTCGGTCGGCCCGCGCGACATCGCCGAGGCGCTGGCCGCTGCCGGTCACACCGTCAACAAGGGTGAAGTGATTCTGGGCGAAGGCCCGCTTCGCAACACCGGCGAGTACGACGTGGTGGTCAGCTTGCACGCCGACGTGCAGACCACGGTCAAGGTGATCGTGGTAGGCGACAAGTAAGCCGATACTCGGTCACCCAGTCTCCGCTGATGGAAACGAACGGGCGCCGTAAGGTGCCCGTTTGCTTTTCGGCTTCCGGTTGGCGGCGACGGGCCCGGCTTTATACCCGGCAACCCACAGCTTATCCACAGAGTTATTGTCTCGACGGGTGAGACGCCGTCGCGCATGATGATGCCGGTGTGACTACCTACGGACTGTCAGCGCGCAGCCAGCCGCCTGTGAGTATTTCTTTGAGGTAAGTCGATGTCCTTCGTGCCCGAACGCAAACCATCCTCTCCGGCCATCGAAGCGTTGCGCGTGCCCCCGCATTCCATCGATGCCGAACAGGCCGTGCTTGGCGGTTTGATGCTGGCGCCGGATGCGCTGGACAAGGTGGCTGATCGGCTGGCCGAGCAGGATTTCTACCGCAAGGACCATCGGTTGATCTGGCGCGCGATCAACGAACTGGCGAACAAGGGCATGCCTTGCGACGCGGTGACCCTGGGCGACTGGTTCGACAGCAACGGTCTGGCCGAGATGGTCGGCGGCGCCAGCTATCTGATTGAACTCGCCAACAGCACGCCGAGCGCGGCGAACATCGCGGCCTACGGCGATATCGTGCGCGAAAAGTCGGTGATGCGGCAGTTGATCGATGCCGGCACCTCGATCACCGAGGATGGCTACCGGCCCGAAGGCAAAAGCGTGCAGGAGGTGCTGGAGAGCGCCGAGCAGCGCGTGTTCCACATTGCCGAATCCGGTGCGCGCGGCAAGAAGGATTCCGTTTCGATGCGCGAGGCGGTGAAGGACGCCTTCCGCCTGCTCACCGAGCGCTACGAGAATCGTGGCCAGCTGACCGGCATTACCACTGGCTTCAATGATCTGGACAATCTCACCTCGGGCCTGCAGCCGTCCGACCTGATCATCGTGGCGGCGCGGCCGTCGATGGGCAAGACCGCGTTTGCGCTGAACATCGCCGAGACTGCTGCGCTGCGCAGCAAGAAGGCGGTGGTGGTGTTCTCGATGGAAATGTCCGCTTCCCAGCTGGCGTTCCGCCTGATCTCCTCGGTCGGCCGCATCCATCAGCAGCACCTGCGCAATGGCGATCTGCAGGAGGAAGATTGGCCGCGCGTCTCCAACGCGATCTCGATCCTGTCCGATGCCAAGATCTTCATCGACGACACACCCAGCCTGTCGCCGGTGGAGCTGCGTTCGCGCTCGCGGCGGCTGCATCGCGAGCATGGCGGGCTGGGCCTGATCGTGATCGATTACCTGCAGCTGATGCAGGTGCCCGGCAACAAGGAGAATCGCGCCACCGAAATTTCAGAAATTTCGCGTTCACTCAAGGGCCTCGCCAAGGAGCTGAACGTGCCGGTGATCGCCCTGTCGCAGTTGAACCGCTCGCTGGAACAGCGCGCCGACAAGCGCCCGATGATGTCGGACCTGCGCGAGTCGGGCGCGATCGAGCAGGACGCCGACGTGATCATGTTCATCTACCGCGACGAGTACTACAACAAGGAATCGCCGGACAAGGGCATGGCCGAGATCATCATCGGCAAGCAGCGCAACGGCCCCACCGATACCTGCAAGCTGACCTTCCTCGGCCATTACACCAAGTTCGAGAACTACGCACCGGACTCGTTCGTCGGATCGTTCGATTGATGAGGGCGGGGAGCGGGGAATGGGAAATGGGAAATCGTCCGAGCCGGCAAGTTCGCGACTGTTCGCCCCAGGGTGAACTTTCGCCGGCATCCCGCTTCGCCGCGATGCACGGCGTGTCGCCAGCTTTTGACCATTCCTCGTTCCCAACTCGCGATTCCCGGCGGTCATGAGCCGTACCACGGTTGCCACCATTCATCTCGGCGCACTGCGCCACAATCTGGCGCGGCTCAAGACGTTGGCCGCGCCGGCGAGGGTGATGGCTGTAGTCAAGGCCGATGCCTATGGCCACGGACTGGAACGCGTTGCCCGCGCGCTGAATGGCGAGGCAGAAGCGTTCGCGGTGGCTGCGCTCGGCGATGGCTTGCGCCTGCGCGCGGCAGGACATCGGCAGCGCATCGTGGTGCTGTCCGGCCCGGACAATGCCCGCGACATAGCCGAGATGCAGCGGTTGCAACTGGATGCGGCCATTCATCACGGGGCGCAACTCCAGTGGCTGGCGCGGGCCGAACCGGCGCGTGGACGTTTGCGCACATGGCTGAAAATCGACAGCGGCATGCATCGGCTCGGCTTCGCGCCGGGGCGCGTGGCCGCGGTGCATGCGCAACTCGCTGCCATGCCGGGCATCGATCCCGAAATCGGCTTGCTCACGCATTTCTCCGACTCCGAAGTATTCGACGGTGAACAGACGCCGGCGCAGATTGCCCGTTTCGCGGCGGCAACGCGGATGTTCAGCGGCCCGCGTTCACTATCCAACTCGGCTGCCGTACTCGGCTGGCCCGACGCGCGTGGCGACTGGGTGCGTACCGGTGGCCTGCTGTACGGCTTGTCGGTGGTCGACGGCAAAAGCGGCGCCGATTTCGGCTTTCGCCCAGCGATGACGCTAAGCACACGATTGATCGCGATCAATCCGGTCAAACGCGGCGAGCACGTTGGCTACAACAGTACCTGGACTTGTCCCGAGGATATGCCGATCGGCGTGGCGGCCGTTGGCTACGGGGACGGCTATCCGCGCAGCGCCGTCGCCGGCACGCCGGTGCTGGTCGGCGAGCAGCGCGTGCCGCTGATCGGTCGCGTCTCGATGGATCTGATCACGCTCGACCTGCGTGACGCGCCGACCGCGAAAATCGGCGATCGCGTGCTGTTGTGGGGGCCGGAACTGCCGGTGGAACACATTGCCGCACACTCCGGCACGATCTCCTACGACCTCACCTGCGGCATGACCCGCCGGGTGCTGTTTGTGGAGGACGAAAGCTGACAGGGCCTTGCGCCGACGCGTCTCGCGGTCTGCGATAGTCGCAGGCTAAGCTTGCCGTCATCATCAGTATTCAGCCGGAAACCCACATGGCCAAAGCCAAGACCGCCTATGTCTGCACCGAGTGCGGCGCCGAACACAGCAAGTGGCAGGGCCAGTGTGTGGAATGCGGGGTGTGGAACACGCTCAGCGCCATCGTGCTGACGCCGGCATCGGCGGCTGTGTCGTCGGTCGGCGCGCAGCGTTCCAGCTATGCCGGCAACGCAGCGGGCTCGGCGCGGATCACGCCACTGACCGAAGTGGCGCTGACCACCGAGGCACGCACGCTGACCGGTATCGGCGAATTGGATCGGGTGCTTGGTGGTGGATTGGTGCAAGGCTCGGTGGTCTTGATCGGTGGTGATCCGGGCATCGGCAAATCGACCCTGCTGTTGCAGATGCTTGGCACACTGGGTGCGCACCTGCCCAGCGTGTACGTCACCGGCGAGGAATCGTTGTCGCAGGTCGCTTCGCGTGCGCAGCGTCTGGGCCTGCCGCTGGAACCGCTGCAGGCGCTGGCCGAAACCTGTATCGAGCGGATTCTCGAGCAGGCGATGGCGACCCGCCCGCGCGTGCTGGTGATCGATTCGATCCAGACGATCTGGACCGAATTGCTCGCCGCTGCACCGGGTTCGGTCAGCCAGGTGCGCGAGTCCGCCGCCAAACTCACCCGTTTCGCCAAGGAGACCGGTACGTCGGTGTTTCTGGTGGGCCACGTCACCAAGGAGGGCGGTATCGCCGGCCCGCGCGTGCTCGAGCACATGGTCGATGCAGTGCTGTATTTCGAGGGCGAAGCCGGCAGCCGTTTCCGCATCCTTCGTGCGTTCAAGAACCGCTTCGGCGCGGTGAACGAGTTGGGTGTGTTCGCGATGTCCGACAAAGGGCTGCGCGAAGTGCCGAACCCGTCGGCGATCTTTCTTTCCGCGCACAGCGGTCCGACCTCGGGCAGTGCGGTGATGGTGACGCGCGAGGGCACCCGGCCGCTGCTGGTCGAAGTGCAGGCGCTGGTCGATCAGTCGTCGCTGGGCAATCCGCGCCGCTTTGCGCTGGGACTGGATCAGAACCGCCTGGCCATGCTGCTGGCGGTACTGCATCGGCACGGCGGTGTGGCGGCCTACGATCAGGATGTGTTCGTCAATGTCGTTGGCGGCATCCGCGTGCAGGAAACCGCCGCCGACCTGCCGGTGGTGCTGGCCGTATTGTCCAGCTTGCGTGACCGACCCTTGCCGGAGCAGGCCATCGTGTTCGGCGAGGTCGGCCTATCCGGCGAGATCCGTCCGGTGCCGAATGGCGAAGAGCGTCTGAAGGAGGCTGCCCATCACGGCTTCCGCCGCGCGATCGTGCCCAAGGCGAATGCGCCGAAGAAGGGCAAGGTCGGCGAGATGGAGGTGATCGGGGTGGAGCGACTGGCCGAGGCCATTGAAGCCTGCCGTTGAGTCGGTTACACCCCGCGATGCAGGACCAACTCCAGCACGGCCTTGCTGCCAAAGAACGCAAGCAACAACACGGCCATTCCGATCAGCGTGAGATTGACCGCGCGCCGGCCGCGCCAGCCGTGCCGCCAGCGGCCGTATAGCAGGACGCCGAACACCAGCCACGCCACGATCGACAGCACGGTCTTGTGGACCAGGTGTTGGCCGAACAGGTTCTCGACGAACAACGCGCCAGTCAGCAAGGTCAGCGTCAGCAGCGCGAAACCCGCGCCGATCAGGCGGAACAGCAAGGTCTCGGTCAAGGTCAACGGCGGCAGCGCGCGCAGCCAGGGGCCGAACCTGCGGTGGCGCAGTGCGCGTTCCTGCGCTGCCAGCAGGATGGCCAGCACGGCGGCAATCGACAGCACGCTGAATGCGATCAAAGCCACCGTGACGTGCAACTTGATCTGCCAGTCCATCGGTTGCGGCAGTGTCGGCGGGGCGCCGAAGCTGTCCACTGCGAGGAATATGGCGGTCAGCGGAAACACAATCACGCCCAGTGCGGCCACCGGACGCGAAGCGTTCACCAACAAGGTCAAGACCGAGACCACGAAGGCGACCAGCGACAATGCTGCAAAAAAATGCAGATCAAGTGCACCGCGATGCATGCCCAGCAGGATGCTTGCATGGATCAGCACCGCTCCGCCGGCCAGGCCGAGCGCCAGTCGGTTTAACGGCTGCCCGCCGCTCAGCAGCGGGCGTGCCAGACCTACGGCAGCGACCAGGTAGAGCGCGATGGTGAGCAGGGCAAGGACGTGAATGATCATAGCCGCGCAGTGTCGCACACGCCTTGGCCAGCATGCATGCGAAGCGGACCGCTGCGTCCGCTATAATCGGACACTTTCCTGTATGCCGGTTTCGTCATGTTCGAGTCGCTCAGCCAACGCCTTTCCACCACCGTCAATCGCCTGCGTGGCCGCGGCCGGCTGACCGAGGAAAACATCCGCGAGGCCCTGCGGGAGGTGCGCATCGCCTTGCTTGAAGCGGACGTGGCGCTGCCGGTGGTGCAGGCGCTGATCCAGCGGATCAAGGTGCGCGCGGTCGGTCAGGATGTGATCAAGAGCCTGTCGCCGGGGCAGGCGCTGGTCAAGGTGGTCAGCGACGAACTCACCGTGGTGATGGGTACCGCCAACAGTGAGCTGAACCTGGCCCAGCAGCCACCGGCTGTGGTGCTGATGGCCGGCCTGCAGGGCGCAGGCAAGACCACCACGGTGGCCAAGCTGGCGCGCCTGCTGACCGAGCGCAAGAAGAAGAAGGTGATGGTGGTCAGCTGCGACGTTTATCGTCCGGCCGCTATCGAGCAGTTGCGCACGCTGGCCGAACAGATCGGAGTGAAATTCTTCCCGTCCGAGGCAGGCCAGGACCCGGTCGCCATCGCCAAAGCCGCCCTGGCCGCGGCACGGCGTGAAGTGGTCGATGTATTGATCGTCGATACCGCCGGCCGCCTGCATGTGGACGAGGCGATGATGGCCGAGATCAAGGCGCTGCACGCCGCGATCACGCCGATCGAAACCCTGTTCGTGGTCGATTCGATGACCGGCCAGGACGCAGCCAACACGGCCAAGGCGTTCAACGAGGCGCTGCCGCTGACCGGCGTGATCCTGACCAAGACCGATGGCGACGCCCGCGGCGGCGCGGCGCTGTCGGTGCGCTATGTCACCGGCAAGCCGATCAAGTTCCTCGGCGCCGGTGAAAAGAGCGATGCGCTGGAGCCGTTCCACCCGGATCGTTTGGCTCAGCGCATCCTCGGCATGGGCGATGTGTTGTCGCTGGTCGAGGAGGTCGAGCGCAAGGTCGACCAGGACAAGGCGCAGAAGCTGGCCCAGAAAGTGATGAAGGGCAAGCGCTTCGACATGAATGACATGAAGGACCAGCTGGAGCAGATGGGCAACATGGGCGGCCTGGCCGGCCTGATGGACAAATTGCCCGGGGTGTCCAGCCTTCCGGACAGCGTCAAGTCCAAGGTCAACGACGGCGAGATGAACAAGATGATCGCGATCATCTGCTCGATGACCAAGAAGGAGCGCCGCCATCCGGATCTCCTGAATGGCTCGCGCCGCGCTCGCGTGGCGCGCGGTTCGGGCACCCAGCCGGCCGACGTCAACCGCCTGCTCAAGCAGTACATGCAGATGGAAAAGATGATGTCCAAGCTGTCCAAAGGTGGCACCAAGGGCTTGATGCGGCAGATGCGTGGCGCCATGAAAGGCATGGGTGGCATGGGTGGTTTGCCGCCCATGCGCTGATCAGGAGCGGGCAGCGCGGATTGTGATTCGAGTCGCGAACGGATTTTCGAGAGTCGGTGGAGATCCGCTTCTCTCGCGCTCCTGGTTTGCGCGCCCAGGTCCCGTCAGCCCTTCCCTTTTCCCGAAAAACAGCTAAAATGCCCCGTTTACCGCGCACGTCTCTCGTGTGCCTGCCGCTCATTCGGCAATTCTGGAGTTTTACCATGGTCAAGATTCGTCTTTCGCGCGGTGGCGCCAAGGGCCGTCCGTTCTACCACGTCGTCGTGACCGATCAGCGCAGCAAGCGCGACGGCCGCAACATCGAGAACATCGGCTATTACAACCCGGTCGCGTCGGGCAAGGACAAGCGCCTTGAGCTGAACGTCGAGCGCGTCAAGGAATGGGTGGGCAAGGGCGCACAGCTGACCGACAAGGTCGCGGCGCTGGTCAAGGAAGCCGGCAAGCAGCAGGCTGCCTGAGTACGGTACGTATGAGTGATGCGGCAGCCAGTCGGCGCGTCCTTATCGGACGCATCGTCGGGCTGTACGGTGTGCAGGGCTGGCTCAAGATCGAATCGTGGGCTGAGCCTCGCATGCGGATCTTCGACTACCAGCCGTGGCTGCTCTCCGCAGCGCCGGGTGTGGAGACGCAGATCTCGGGAGCGAAAGGTCGCACGCAGGGCAAGGGCATGGTGGCCCAATTGCCCGGGGTGGAAGATCGGGAACAGGCAACGGCACTGATCGGCCATGACATCTATGTCACCCGTGACCAGTTGCCGCCTCCCGCGAAGGATGAGTATTACTGGGTCGATCTCGAAGGCATCGAGGTCGTTACCACGGAAGACGTGGAGCTGGGGCGGGTCAGTCACCTGTTCGCCACCGGTGCCAATGACGTCGTGGTAGTGAGGGACGGCGAGCGCGAGCGGCTGATTCCTTTCATCCAGGGTTCGTATGTGCGTTCGGTGGATCTGTCCGCGGGGCGCATGGTGGTGGACTGGGATCCTGAATTCTGACGTCGCCGGGTCGCGGGCTTGAGGATCGAGGATCATGCGCATCGATGTCGTCAGCCTGTTTCCCGACTTCGTGCGTCAGTGCGCCGCCGTAGGTGTGGTGGGGCGCGCGCAGCAACGCGAGTTGCTGCAGGTGGAAACCTGGAACCCGCGCGACTACAGCACCGACAGACACCGTAGCGTGGACAGCAGCTCGTACGGCGGCGGTCCCGGCATGGTGATGATGATTGAACCGTTGCGCACGACCCTGACGGCCATGCGTGATGCGGCACCGGAACCGGTGCATCTGATTTATCTCAGTCCGCAGGGAACGCGGCTGACGCAGGGCAGGGTGGAAGCGCTGGCAAAGCTGCCGCGCATCGCTCTGCTTTGTGGACGTTACGAAGGTGTGGATGAGCGTCTGCTGGCGCACGAGGTCGACGAAGAGCTTTCCATCGGCGACTATGTGCTGTCCGGCGGTGAGCTGGCCGCCGCGGTGATCATCGACGCGGTGGGACGCTTGCAGGATGGTGCGTTGAACGACGCGCAGTCGGCCGAGCAGGATTCATTCTCGGATGGCCTGCTGGATTGTCCGCATTATGGAAAACCGGTGCACGATGCACTGGGTGATGTACCGGAGGTATTGCTGTCCGGTGACCATGCGGCGATTGCCCGCTGGCGCCTGAAGCAATCGCTGGGACGAACCTGGTTGCGCCGCCCGGATTTGTTGTCACAGCGTGGGCTGGATGCGAAATCCCGGGCCTTGCTGGATGAATTCCGCCGTGAACATGCTCAAGCTGAGCGGTTGCGGCAAGACGATGCGGCCGAATGACGACCGCAGCATTGATATCGCTAAAGTGAACCGACAGGTGCGCCATGAACAAGATCATTGAACAGTTCGAATCCGAGCAGATCACCCGCCAGCTGCCGGAATTCAGCCCCGGCGACACCGTGGTGGTCAACGTCAAGGTGAAGGAAGGCAACCGCGAGCGCGTACAGGCGTTCGAGGGCATCGTCATCGCCAAGCGCAGCCGTGGCCTGCATTCCGCCTTCACGGTGCGCAAGATTTCGCATGGCACCGGTGTGGAGCGCGTGTTCCAGGCGCACAGCCCGGCCATCGACTCCTTGACCGTGAAGCGCAAGGGCAAGGTACGTGGCGCCAAGCTTTATTACCTGCGTGGCCTGGAAGGCAAGGCTGCCCGCATCAAGGAAGACATCGCCGCCGCTGCTGCTGCCAAGGTCAACGCCAAGGCCGCTGCGGCCGCTGCGGCTTCAGCCGCGGAGTAAGCAGCCGCTCCGCCACGGCCGCATGAAAAACCCGCGGAGCGATCCGCGGGTTTTTTGTTGCGCGCAATGAATGCGGTGGCGCGGATCGGCCCCCTGACCTGGAGGTTCACTCGTCCAGTCGTTGAGGCTGTTGCAGGAAATTGCCCTGCACGAAGTCCACGCCGCAGGCGAACAGCAACGAGGTGCTGGTCGCATCCTCCACCCATTCGGCGATGGTCTGCCGTTTCAGTTCGCGTGCCTGCTGGCAGATCTCGGTGATCTTGCGCTGGCTGTCCGGGTGTTGCGGCAGTTCGGCCATGTAGCTGCGATCGATCTTCAGGTAGTCCGCGTCGACATGGTTGAGCAACTGGAACGAATTCAGGCCCGAGCCAAATTGCTCCAGTGCGAAACGGCCGCCCAGCTTCTTCCAACCCTTGACGAACTCCTGCGCCGGCCGCAACAGCGTCATCACCTTGCTTTCGGTCATTTCCAGCACAAGGTGACCGCGCTTCAGCGCGGCCTGCCCCAGGCGTTCGCCCAGCCAGGGCAGCAAAGTGTCGTCCTGTAGCGAGGCAGCGGTGAGCTTGATGAAGAATGTGGTCTGCTGGCCCTGCGCCTCGCGTGCCTGCAGCGAGCTGATGGCGCGGTCGAGCACCCAGCGATCGATCGCGCAGGTGAGGTTGTGCTTCTCGGCTATCGGCATGAAAAACCCGGGCAGCACCTCGCCTTGCGGGCCGTTCATGCGCAGCAGGATTTCCGAATAGTCGCCTTCGGCATCCTGCAGGCTGATGGTCTGTTGGTGATAGAGCATCAAGCCATTCGATGCCAGCGCCTGCTGCAGCAGTTCGAGCCAGTAGCGATCGCGTTCCTCGTCCGCCTTTTCGCGCGCCGCCGGATCGTGCAGCTCCACCTGGCTGCCGCCCAGGCTCTGCGCGGTGCGCAAAGCCTGGCTGGCCTGATTGAGCAACAGCTCGGTATTGGCGTTCTTCTCGCCCAGCAGGCTGCCGCCGATGCTGGCGGTGATCGTGATCGAGCGGGTGCCGGCATCGAAAATCTCGTTGCTGACGCTGTGCTGCAGCTTGCCGATCCATTCCTTGATGTCCTCGTCCGTGCGCGAATCGAGTATCACGCCCAGCGTGTGTTCGGCGAGCATGCCGGCAACGTCGTTGGCGGCCAGCAGCATGCGGATGCGGTCGGCGAAGCCGGCCAGCAATTCATCGGCCTTGCCGAGTCCGATCCCGCCCACGAGCGAAGCCCAGTTGTCCGGTTCGACCAGCAGCAACGACTGGCC
>DHXA01000204.1:60209-60445 GCA_002413455.1 Rhodanobacter sp. UBA5168
TGCAGACAGGGCTCGCCCTCGAACGTGGCCGGGGCGAACTCCACCGTGGCATCGAAGTGGCTGCCGTCGGCACGCCGCGCATGCAAGGCAAGCTGCGACGGCACCTTTTCCTGGCGCGCGTGGCCCCGCAGCAGGGACTTGAACTCGTCGGCATTGGCCGCGTCGATCATGTCCAGTACCGGCAACCCGAGCAGGTCGTCGAAACTGTCGTAGCCGAAAGTCTCCAGATAGGCATG
>DHXA01000228.1:0-1735 GCA_002413455.1 Rhodanobacter sp. UBA5168
CGATGATCAGGAACTCGGCCAGCGTGTGGATGGCCGGCTGGACCGCCAGCGGAATCAGGCCGGCGGTGCGCAGCGCCGAGGCGACCAGGAACCACAGGATGAACCACGGGAAGATGCTGGCGAGGCTGAAGTGGCCGACGCCGCCGGCCTGCGCGTGCTTGTGCTTTTCGTGCGCGGCAACGACGAAGGCGAGCACCAGGCAGACCGGGATGATCAGGGTGGCGCGGGTCAGCTTGACGATGGTGGCGTAGTCGCCGGCGGTCTTGCTGTAACTGTAGCCGGCGGCGACCACCGACGAGGTGTCGTTGATCGCGGTGCCTGCCCACAGGCCGAAGCCGAGATCGGACAGGTGCATCAGGTGGCCGAGCAGCGGAAACAGCAGTACCGCGACGAGGTTGAACAGGAAGATGGTGGAGATCGCGAACGCGGTGTCGTGATCGTCGGGGCGGATGATCGGGGCGACCGCGGCAATGGCCGAGCCGCCGCAGATCGCGGTGCCCACGCCGATCAGGATCTTCAGCTTGTCGTGCACGCCGAGCCAGCGGCCGAGCAGCCACGCGGCGAGGAAGGCCACGGTCATCGTCACCAATGTCACCGACAACGATTCGAGGCCGGTCTTCGCGACCTGGCTCAGGCTGAGCCCGAAGCCCAGCGCGATGATCGACCACTGCAGCACTTTCTTGCCGGCAAACGCGATGCCCGGCGTGTAGCGCTCGCCCGGCGAGAGCAGGTTGCGCACGACGATGCCCAGCACGATGCCGATCACCGGACCGCCGATCAGTGGCGCCCAGCGACCCAGCAGCAGGGCCAGCAGACCGATGCCTGTCGCCAGCAGCAGGCCGGGTGCGCGCATGCGCAAGGTGGGGCGGACAAGGCTGGCGATGGACGACGCGGTCATGCATGGGCTCCGGCAATGCAGCCATTGTCCGCTCGCATATCAATCAGTAAAACTTGGAATATATGATTGGATGTATAAGTCAAGCTGATAAGATCGGCTGATGATCAATATCAGTCCGCGCCAGCTCGATGTGTTCGTGCAGATTGCGCTGCACGGCAGCGTGCGCGCCGCCGCCGAGCGGCTGCACCTGACCCAGCCCGCGGCCAGCATGGCGCTGGCGGAGATGGAGCGGCAGCTCGATGCACCGGTGTTCGCGCGCGAACGCGGCCGCTTGCGGCTGAACGCGCGCGGCCGCGAACTGCTGCCGCTGGCGCAGGAGCTGTTGGAGCGGCACGCCGAATTCGGCCGCCGTGGCCGCGAGGAGGGCGCGGCGCTGAGCGGCGAGTTGCGCATCGGTGCGAGCAATACGGTGGGAAATTACCGGGTCGGCGAGCTGCTCGGTGCCTTTGTGCGCGCGCATCCGCAGGTGGCGATTCGCCTGCGTGTGGCGAACACCGAAACGATCACCGCTGGCATGCTCGATCACAGCCTCGACATCGGTTGCGTCGAAGGCCCGGTGGCGCACCCGCTGCTGGAAGTGCGGCCGTGGCGCGACGACCTGCTGGTGGTATGCGCGCCGCCGGAGCATCCGCTGGCGCGCAAGCGCGGTCTGAAACCCGCGGATTTCGCCGGCGCGCGCTGGGTGCTGCGCGAGCCCGGCTCGGCCACGCGCGCCACCAGCGAGCGTGTGCTGGCGCAACTGCCGCCCGGGGAAACCGTGCTGGAACTGGATCAGATCGAGGCGATCAAGCAGGCGGTAGTGGCCGGGCTTGGCATCGCCTGCCTGCCCGTGGTGGC
>DHXA01000228.1:1950-11997 GCA_002413455.1 Rhodanobacter sp. UBA5168
GTCACCGATGCACTGGCGACGGGACGGCTGAAGGCGCTGAAGACGCCGTTCCTCGACCTGCGCCGCAAGCTTTCGCTGCTGCTGCATCGGCAGAAATATCGCGGCGCGTTGCTGGACGCGTTTCTGGACGGTACCGATCTCGACAGCGCCCCATCGCGTAGCCGTCGTTGAGTCGACTGCGCCATGCGACAGGCCGATCCATGGCCTGCCGCGGTACAGCTATTGCTTCATCGCCACGAACGACATGGTGGTGCCGTGCAGCTTGTCGTCGATCGCGATGGTCATGCTCTGGCCATCCGGCGCGACGGTCATCTTTGCGATGCTGACCACCTTGCCATTGCGCTTGTCGGTTTCCTGGATGGCGTGGGTGCCGAGCTTTTTCAGCGAGACGCTGGTGGTGCCAGGGTCGCCGCTGTAGGCCGATTCGCTGCCGTCCATTCTGGCCGTAAACGACTCGCCGGTGGGCGCGCTCATGTTCAAGCTGTCGCCTTCGACCTTGTAGGTGCGAGTCAGTGCATTGTCCGAGACGTTGCCGTAACCCGACGTGCGCCAGGAGCCGGATATCGCGTGCGAGCCGGCAGGTCCCCCGGCCACGCGCGTCATGGTTCCTTTTCCGGTAACCGGCTCGGAGTTGTTGTTGTTGCTGTCGGTGAACTCGAACGCGGCGGTCTTGCCATCGCCGACCACCGTGGTGGTCGAGTTGGAAACGACCTTGCCGGCCTTCTTTTCGGTTTCCTGGATCGTGTGGTCGTCGACGATCTTCACTGCCATCATGTCGAAATACGGGTTGCCGCTGACGGGCTGGTCGGTGCCGTCGGCTTTGACGCTGATCGCCGGGACGCAGGTCTTGCACTGGAACACGCCATTGTGCAGCAGCAGGACCGCGGGTTTCTCCGGCATCTTCAGCTTGTTCAGGTCGATCTTCCAGGTACCGTCGAAGGCGCTCTGGGCCATGGCGAGCGTGGGTATCAGGCATACCCCCAGCAAGCCCGCCAGCAGTCCGGTAAAAAGTGGTTTTTTCATGATGACACTCCCCATAGTTCGATGAGATATACGGAGTTGTCGTGCTGAAGTTCCGGGCGGTCTGAACGCGCACGCAGCTGCTGTCCCCTGAACAGCGACTGTGCGCCGGCAGATGTAAAGCGCGCCGAAACAATTTGTGACGGATCGCAGATGACCGGAACACGACCGGGCATGGGGGGCAGACGAGAGCCTCAGTGCGGCGCGAGCGCGCCCACGATCTCGTTCAATAGCACCTCGGCCTGTTCATGCGTATGTGCGCGCAGCAACTGCGCTGCGTGACGGCGCAGATGGGTGTAATCCAGGGCGGCGAGTCGGTCGCGAACCTGCAGGATCTGGGCGGGATGCATGCTGAATTCGTTGAGGCCCAGCACCAGCAGCAGAGCGGTGAAGTTCACGTCGCCGGCGATCTCGCCGCACAGGCTCACCGGCTTCTTTGCGCGACGGCCGGCGCTGATTACGTGCGACAGCAGCCGTAGCAGCGCCGGTTGCAGCGGGTTGTAGATGTTTTCCAGCGCGTCATTGCCGCGGTCGGCAGCGAGCACGTACTGCGCGAGGTCGTTGGTGCCGATCGCCAGGAAGTCGGCGTGTTCGAGCAGTGCACGCACGTTGATCGCCGCGGCGGGCACTTCGATCATCGCGCCCAACGGCAGTTTTTCGGGCAGGTCGATGTTCTCGCGCTTCAGATCCTGCCGCGCCAGTTTGAACAGCGTGCGCACCGCGATCAGTTCGTCCGGCTGGGTCACCATCGGTACCAGCACGCGCATCGGCCCGTAGCAGGCGGCGCGCAGGATCGCGCGGATCTGGGTGGTGAACACCGCCGGGTAGCGCAGCGACAGGCGCACGCCGCGCACGCCCAGGGCCGGATTGTCCTCGCCACGCAGCACCAGGCCGGCGGCATCGGCCTTGTCCGCACCCAGGTCCAGTGTGCGGATGGTCACCGGCAGGCCGCCCATGCCCATCACCAGGTCGCGGTAGGCGATGAACTGCTCGTCTTCGGACGGCAGCCCCTTGTGCTTGAGGAACAGGAACTCGGTGCGATAAAGACCCACGCCATCGGCGCCACGTGCGCGTGCCATCGCCACGTCGGCCGGGGTTTCAGCGTTGGCGAGCAGGCCGATGTCGACGCCGTCGCGGGTGCGCGTGGGTGCATTGGCCAGCTTGGCCAGGCGACGGCCTTCGATCACCGCCTCGCGTTGCCAGGCGCGGTAGCGCGAGAGGTCCTGCGCGGTGGGGTGCACCACCGCTTCACCGCGCTCGGCGTCGAGCAGGATCAGGTCGTCATCGTGGATGTTCGACAACGCATCGCGGGTGCCGACCAGCATGGGCAGGCCGAGGCTGCGCGCCAGGATCGCACTGTGCGAATACGCGCTGCCGGAACTGGCGACCACGCCGAGCAGGCCGTTGCCGGCCTGCTGCGCCATGTCGGCCGGCGCGATGGTGTCGGCGATCAGGATCTCGCCCACGCGCGCGGCCAGCTTGCGTTCTTCCGGGCTGGTCTGTCGCTGCAGCGCGGAGATCACCCGGTTGATCACCTGCTCGACGTCTTCCTTGCGGCTGCGCAGGTAGGGGTCGTCCATCGCTTCGAAAACCGCCGAGAGTCGATCGCGCTGCTTCTTCAGTGCCGCGCCGGGACGGTAGTGGCCGATCCGCACCAGATCATCCAGGCCGCGCAGCAGTTCCGCGTCATCCAGCAGCAGGCTGTGCGCGTCGATGAACTCGTTGACCTCGCGTGCCAGCGCGCCATGCAGCTTGCCGCGCAGTTCGCGCAGCTCCTGGCGCGCCGTGTCCAGCGCATGGTGCAGCAGTTCGAGCTGCTCCTCGATCTCGTCCTCGGCCAGCGGCCGGGTGTCGACGCTGTAGCGGCTGGGTTGCACCAGCCGGGCACGGCCGAGCGCCATGCCGTGGGCAGCGATGGTGCCGTTGAGCAGATGCCTCACGGGCGACTCCTGGCCGAGCCGGGATTGGCTGGATCGGAAATGGGGAGGCGGGGATCCGGAATTGACACCGCCGGCAGCAAGACGCCGGCGGCCAACTGCCAGCCCGCGCGGACCCGGCTTGCACCTGTTTCCGACTCCCTGTTTCCGATTCCCGGCATCATTACGCTCCCTCGTCGAATTTGCGCTCGAACAGTGCGGCCACCGCGGTCATCGCGGCCTGTTCGTCGGGGCCATCGGCGCGGATGGTCAGTGTGCTGCCGAGGCCGGCGGCCAGCATCATGACGCCCATGATGCTTTGTGCGTTGACTTCGCGGCCCTTGCTGACCAGCCACACGGTGGCTTTGAAACCCTGCACCAGCTGCACCAGTTTGGCCGAGGCGCGGGCGTGCAGGCCGAGCCGGTTGGTGATGACAATTTCCTGCTCAAGCATGATTGACGTCAGGCATGGTCGATGAAGATTCCCCCGCGGCCACCACTGGCCGCGATCTCGGCCAGTTCGTCCAGTGGTTTTTCCGCATAGTTGAGTACGCGCAGCAGCATCGGCAGGTTGAGGCCGGAGACGCAGCGGAGATGGATGCCCAGGGCGCCGAGCGACAGCCCGATATTGCACGGCGTGGCGCCGTAAAGATCGGCCAGGATCAGCACGCCGCCCCCTTGGTCGAGCTCGCGTGCGTGGTGCGCAGTGAGCGTGCGCATGACGTCCGGATCAGCCTCGGGCGGCACCTCGACCGCCGCCACGCGCAGCGGCAGTTTCGGCATCACGTGATGTGCGGCGGAGATCAGCGCCTTGCCGACCGCCTCGTGGGTCATCAACAGCACGCCGACGCTCATGTGCGGCGGCCTGCGAGGAGGGTGTGCGCCGAGATGCCCATCATTCGAGCTCGCGGTGGAAGGTGAGCACGCCCTCGCGACGATCGCGATAGTGCGCGGCGAGCTTCTCGACCAGATAAACCGAACGATGCCGGCCGCCGGTGCAGCCGATCGAAATCGTCACGTAGCTGCGATCGTCCTGTTCGAAACGCGGCAGCCATGCGTCCAGCCAGCGCGCGGTGTCGATGAAATACTCGCCGACCAGCGGTTCGGCATCGAGGAATTTGCGCACCGCGGCGTCCTTGCCTGACAGCGGCCGCAGGTGGGCATGCCAGTGCGGGTTCGGCAGGCAGCGCGCGTCGAACACGAAGTCCGCGTCCAGCGGCAGTCCGCGGCGGAACGCGAACGACTGGAACATCAACGTCAGCCCTTCGGTCGCCTGCGCGTAGCCGGTGGCGACCAGACGGCGCAGCTGGTGCACGTTGAGTTCGCTGGAGTCGATCACCTTCTCGGCGATCGCCATCAGCGGACGCAGCAACCGGCGTTCCTCGACGATCGCGTCAGCCAGCGACAGCCCGCGGGTGGCCAGCGGGTGACGGCGGCGGGTTTCCGAATAGCGCTTGATCAGCACCTCGTCGCGGCAGTCCAGGAAGATCAGGTGCACCTGCACGCCGGCTGCGGCCAGCTCCGACAACACGGTCGGCATGTGTGCGAAATCGGTGCCGCGGTTGCGCACGTCCACGCCCACCGCGATGCGCCGGTGCTTGCTGTGGCCCTCGATCACCGCGTTGACCAGCTGCGGCACCAGCGCCGAGGGCAGGTTGTCGACGCAATAGAACTCCAGGTCCTCCAGTGCACGCAGCGCCACCGTCTTGCCGCCGCCGGACATGCCGGTGAGCACGATCAGATGGATCTCGCGCGGATCGACCAGCGGATTGATCTGGGACTTGTTGTTGTCGCTCATGCATTCACCATGGAGGCAGCCGGCGCAACTGGTGCGCCTGGCGATCTATGAAGGTCTGTGCCGGATCGATGCCCTTGCTCTTGAGTGCGTGACTGCGTACGGCCGCCTCGACCAGCACCGACAGGTTGCGTCCCGAAGCCACCGGAATGGTGATCATCGGCACCTGCACGTCGAAAATCTCGCGATGGCCGATGTCGCCGGTGAGGCGGGTCAGCGCATCGGTTTCCTCGCCGTCGCGCATCGGCTTGAGGTGGATCACCAGGCGCAGGTACTTGGACGTCTTGACCGACATGTGGCCAAACATCTCGCGCACGTTGAGCACACCCAGTCCGCGCACCTCCAGCAGGTCCTGCAGCAGTTCGGGACAGTTGCCGTCGATCACGTCCGGCGCGATCAGGGTGAACTCGGTGGCATCGTCGGCCACCAGCCGATGACCGCGGCTGATCAGTTCCAATGCCAGCTCGCTCTTGCCGGAACCGGCCTCGCCGGTGATCAGCACACCGATCGAGAACACTTCCAGGAAGACGCCGTGCAGGGTGGTCTTCGCCGCCAGCATGCGTGCCAGGTGGTATTGCAGATAGGTCAGCAGCTCGTGACCGCGCTTGGGGCTGGTCCACAGGGGCGTGTTGGTTTCTTCGGCGACCTCGCGCAGGTCGGCCGGCACGGTCTGGTCCTTGGTCACGATCAGTGCCACCGGCTGATAGGCGGCGACCTTGTGCATCACCTCCCAGCGCTGGCGCGAATCCAGTCCGTCGAGGAAATTCAGCTCTTCCGAACCGATGATCTGGATCTTGTTCGGGTAGATGACGTTGAGGTAGCCGATCAGCGACGGCCGGCGCGCCTGCGCGGCGCCCGGCTCGAGCACGCGGGACTCCCCACGCATGCCGGACACCCAGCGCAGGGCCATGCGTTCGTGGACGCCATCGTAGAGTTGTCGTGCGCTGATCCGGTCCAAGCGAAGTCCTTTGCGCCGCATGGGAAGCCCGGTGGGCAGCTGCGGCGGTACGACCATTGTGCCAGCTTGGGGAACCACGCGTCTTCGTAACGGAAGCGGCCCGCCAAGGGCGGGCCGCAGGACGATCAGCCGTACTGGCGCGCTTCGCGCGCCTCCTGTTGATGCTTGTCGCTGACTTTTTCGCGATGCTTGCGCAACTGGTTGACCAGCTTGTCGAACAGCACATCGATCGAGGCATACATGTCGGCCTCGGTGGCCTCGGCATGCAAGGTGGCGCCGATCACTCCCAACGTGCCTTCGGCGCGTTGCCGGAGCTTGTCGACCGACAGCACGATCGCGAGGCTGATCAGTTTTTCGTCGAGGCGGGTGAGGCGGTCGAGCTTGGCGGTGGCGTGATCGCGCAGGGCCGGGGTGACTTCAATCTGCTGGCCGCTGAGTTGGAATTGCATAGGGCGCCTCCTCTGGTGGTGCAGTGCCGCTTTCGCGGCGGGTGGACGTGCCGTGGCCGGAGCGGCGGCGGCACATCGTCAATCAGTCTGTTACAGGAATGGGAACGCTTTTGCGATAACCAAGTTCCCGTGTCCGTTTCCGTGATCGCTCAGCTGGCGCGCTGGCGTTCGCTGGACGTGGGAATGCGCAGCCCCTCCCGGTATTTGGCGACGGTGCGGCGGGCTACCTGGATGCCCTTGCGTTGCAGCTCCTCGGCGATGGCCAGATCGGACAGCGGCTTGCGCACGTCCTCGGCGTCGATCAACTTGCGCAACATGGCCTGGATCGCGGTGGCCGAGGCGCTGCCACCGTCCTCGGTGGATACGCCGCTGGAAAAGAAATATTTCAGCTCGAACGTGCCGCGCGGGGTATGCAGGTATTTGCGGGTGGTGACGCGCGAGATGGTGGATTCGTGCATGCCTACTTCCTCGGCCACCTCGCGCAATACCAGCGGATGCATCGCTTCCGGGCCGTAGTCGAGGAAAGCGCTTTGTCGCCGCACGATGGCGTCGGCGACTTTGAGCAGGGTCTCGGCGCGCGACTCCAGGCTCTTGATCAGCCAGCGTGCCTCCTGCAGCTGGCCGCGCATCCAGCTGGCATCCTCGCCTCGCGCCTTGGCGATCAGGCCGCAATAGTGCTGGTTGAGGCCCAGACGCGGCTGGGCATCGGGATTCAGGCTGACCCGCCAGCGGCTGCCGTCGCGCAGCGCGTAGACATCCGGCGCGACGTATTCCACCGGGGTGGCGTCGAGCGCCGCACCGGGACGCGGATCGAGGCTGCGGATCAGCACGGCTGCCGCCGCCACGTCGTCTTCGCTGGCGCGCAGGCGGCGCGCCAGTCGCGCAATGTCGTTGCGCGCGAGCAGTTCCAGTTCGGTGTCGACCATGCGCAGCGCCAACTCGCGTTGCGCCGTGCCGGGGTCGAACTGTTCCAGCTGCACACGCAGGCAATCGCGCAGGTCGAGGCTGCCCACGCCAGCGGGGTCGAAGCCCTGCAGCCGTCGGCGCACCGCATCGATTTCCTCGAGGGTGGCATTGAGGTCGACAGGCAGCGCGGCGAGCACCGCCTCCATGCCTTCGGCCAGATAGCCGGCGGTGTTCAGCGCGTCGATCAGCACCGTGGCGATCAAATGCTGGCGCGGATTGAATGAGGCGAGGTTGAGTTGCCACAGCAGATGCTGCTGCAGGGTTTCCGGCGCGGCGTTCTGCGGCTCGAAATCCTCGTCGTTGCGCGAGTTGGAACCGCTGCTTGCGCTGCTGCTGGAAAAGTCGATCGGCGATTCGGCGACACCGCCGCCGTCGGCCCAGTCGCTGGCATCGTCATTGTCGTGCTCGCTGCCGCTGGTGGCCGCCACGCTCTCGGCGCTGGGGTATTCGCTTTCAGCCTGGGCAGCGTCGACAGCCTCTTCGTCCTCGGCTTCCTCGGCGAATTCCAGCAGCGGATTGCTTTCGGCGATCTGCCGCAGCTCGGCTTCCAGCTCCAACTGCGACAGCTGCAACAGGCGGATCGCCTGCTGCAATTGTGGCGTCAGGGTCAACTGCTGGTGGAGGCGAAACTGCAGTGCGGGTTTCATACCAGCCATGCCGAAGGAAATCGCGACCATCGTAGCGCGTGCCCGGAGGCGCAGCCATAGCCATGCGACACGCCCTGAGAAACCCGCGACAGGTATTTCAGAGGCGGAACTCGCGCCCGAGGTAAACCTCGCGCACCTTTTCGTCGGCGAGAATGTGCGCCGGAGTGCCGCGCGAGAGCACCTCGCCCTCGTTCAGGATATAGGCGCGATCGCAAATGCCCAGCGTCTCGCGGACGTTGTGATCGGTGATCAGCACGCCGATGCCACGCTCCTTCAGGTGACGCACGATGCGCTGGATCTCGCCGACCGAGATCGGGTCCACCCCGGCGAACGGCTCGTCCAGCAGCATATAGCGCGGTTTCGCCGCCAGTGCGCGGGCAATTTCCACCCGGCGCCGTTCGCCGCCGGACAGGCTGATGCCTTTCTGCCCGGCGATGTGGGCGATCTTCAATTCGTCCAGCAGGCTTTCCAGTTCGGTGTTGCGCTGCTGCGAGGTGAGGCCGTCGCGCAATTCCAGCACCGCCATGATGTTGTCCGCCACGCTGAGCCGGCGGAATACCGACGCCTCCTGCGGCAGGTAGCCGATGCCCAGCTTGGCGCGCGAATGCATCGGCAGGCCGGTGATGTCCTGCTTGTCCAGCTTGATGACGCCGGCATCGGCGTCGATCAGGCCCACCACCATGTAGAAACAGGTGGTCTTGCCGGCACCGTTGGGACCGAGCAGGCCGACCACCTCGCCCTGGCGGATCGAGAAGCCGAAATCACGTACGACCTGACGTGCCTTGAAGCTTTTTTGCAGACCTTCGGCGGAAAGCATCTTTTAGTGTTGTTCCTGCACGGGGGCCGAACTGCTCGGTGCCGGGGCCGCTGGCGTGGCGGCTTCGGCAGGTTTGGGCTTGGGCTTGAAGGTCATGTGCACCATGCCGTCACCGCCGCTTTCGCCGGTCATTTCGCTGGTCTCGGTGTTATAGGTGAGCTTGTCGCCATGGGCTTCGCCACGGCCCTTCTGCGTGATCGAGGCGTTGCCATGGAGTACGGCGATGCCCTTGAGGTTGTCGTAGTCCAGCGTGGCGGCGTCGCCGAGCACCAGGTTGTTGTTCTCGTCCAGTTGTTCGAGATGGGCCGGGCTGCCGGTGATGACGACCCGGCTGATCTGGCTTTCGGCGTCGAAATACACCTTGGCCTGGGCACCGGTGGCTTTCAGCGTGCCCTGGGTGATCACCACGTTGCCGGTCAGGGTGCTGATGCTGTTGGGCTTCTGGAAGCCGTCGAAATTTTTCGCGGCGACGTGCATTTCCTGCTGGCGATCGCTTTTCCGGGCCAGCGCAGGCTGGACTGCAAGCAGGCCCAGCACCGCGGCGGCAAGCGCAAACCTAGCGCTTGCGCTGGTGCGGCGGGAAAGTGGCATGGACATCATCGAGCAGCTCCAGGTGTTTGTCGTTGAGGTTGGCACGCATGCCGATACCGCTGATTCTAGTGCCGCCTTGCACCATCTGCGCCGGTGCGGCGGTTTCCAGGCGGTTTTCCTTCGGCCACGCGCTGACGTCGGCGGTATGGATCTCGGCGGCCGGCGTCTCGCCGAACGCCGGTCGATGCATGTTGACCGGGCCCTGCAGCTTGAGCTGGGTGCCGCCCTTGTTGACCCAGCCATAGAGCGACTCACCTTGCCAGTCCGGCACGCCTGCCTGCTTGGCTGGCAACTGGAAGGTCGGCGAATTGAGGTAGAGCGAGTCGTCGCCCTCGCGACGCTCCAGGTGCGGCGTCTGCAGGTGGAAGCTGGGCTGCCCCTCGGCGTTGTATTCGGTCACCCGGGCATTGGTCAGCGTGTAGCCCGAGCGCGGTGGGCCGACGAAGTCGTGGGTTGGCGGTGCCGGGCCGAACCACCACAGCAGCAATTGGGCCATGCCCGCGGCGAGCGCAATGGCGAGCGTCGCGGCCGGCAGCCGCCGGTCGCGCAGGTAGGCGCGCAGATTCACTGCCAGCGCTCCCGCTCGGCGTCACTTTTCCCCTGCGCGTGCAGGATCAGGTCGCACACCTCGCGCGCGGCGCCCATGCCGCCACCATGGCGGGTCTGCCAGTGTGCCTGTTCGGCCACCCACGGATGCGCGTTGGCCACCGCCACCGCCAACCCGGCAATGCACATCGCAGGCAGGTCGGGCAGGTCGTCGCCGACGAAGCCAACTTGCTCGGGTGTGAGGTGCAGCGCGTCGATCAGCTCGAGCAGACAGCTGCGTTTGTCGCCCTGACCCTGATACACGTGGGCGATGTCCAGCTCCTCCGCACGCAAGGCGACCGG
>DHXA01000228.1:12315-20665 GCA_002413455.1 Rhodanobacter sp. UBA5168
TTCAGGCCGAGCCCGTCGTGTACGTGGAACACCTTGGTTTCGCGGCCGTCCTCGCCGTACCACAGGCGTCCGTCGGTCAGGGTGCCATCCACGTCGAACGCCACCAGCCGGATCTTGGCGGCGCGGGCGAGGATGTCAGCGGGAAGGTCAGCCAGATACATGGAGGTGGAGGGACTCGTGCCGGAAAGAGTGATGCGAATGCACAATCAGACCACGCGGGCGCGGAGCAGATCATGAATGTTCAACGCACCGACCACGCGCTGTTCATCATCGACCACCAGCAACGCATGGATCTGGTACTTCTCCATCAGCTGCGCCGCCTCAGCTGCCAGCTTGTCGGCGGCGATCGTCTTCGGGCCACGGGTCATCAGCTCAGCCACGGTGGCGCCGCGCAGATCGACGCCGTCGTCGTCCAGCGCGCGGCGCAGGTCGCCGTCGGTGAATACGCCGAGCAGGCGTTGGTCGGCGTCGACCACGGCGGTCATGCCCAGGTGCTTGCGGGTCATCTCGACCAGGGCGGCGGTAAGGCTGGCGTCCGGTGCCACCCGTGGCACGTCGTCGCCCTTGTGCATCACGTCGGCGATGTGCAGCAGCAGCCGGCGGCCAAGGCTGCCGGCGGGGTGGGAGCGGGCGAAATCGTCGGAGGTGAAGCCGCGGGCCTCCAGCAGTGCGATTGCCAGCGCATCACCGAGCACCAGCGCGACCGTGGTGCTGGTGGTGGGCGCCAGGCCCAGCGGGCAGGCTTCGCTGGAGATGCTGCCGTCCAGATGCACATCCGCCTCGGTGGCCAGCGAGGAGCCCGGCCTGCCGGTGATCGCGATCAACGGAATGCCCTGACGCTTGATCACCGGCAGGATGAGCAGCAGCTCGTCGGTTTCGCCGGAATAGGACAGCGCCAGCACCAGATCCTGCGGCGTGATCATGCCGAGGTCGCCGTGGCTGGCTTCGCCCGGATGCACGAAGAACGCCGGCGTGCCAGTGGAGGCCAGGGTGGCGGCGATCTTGCGCCCGATATGGCCGGACTTGCCCATGCCGCTGACCACCACGCGGCCCCGGCAGGCCAGGATCAGCCGACACGCTTCGATGAACGCCGGTCCGATCCGCGGCTCCAGCGCCTGCACCGCCGCCGCTTCGGTGGCGATCACCGCGCACGCGCTGCGCGTGATGGCATCCGGGTTCAGGTCGATCGGGGCGGGCGGAACGATGCGTGCGTTCATGGAGGCTCGGGGAAAGGAAGAATCGGATGCGCCGGCGCCACGGCGACGAGGCACCGGTCGTGCTGATCTGATAATGCTGATCTGGAGCCGCTGTCGTTTCTGCGCCAGCGGATTTCCATTACCATGGCATATCCGCATTTTAACGTCATAAGTCAGCGCAATGGATTCCCGGCGACGAGGGAATCCACCTTCTTGCCGACTCAAGCTCCCGCATGGAACACCCCCGATGGACTCAGCCAGCATCCAGGCAATGATCGAAAATGGCCTGCCCGGTGCACAGGCGGAGGTCAGCGGTGCCGATGGGGTGCATTTCGAGGCCACCGTGGTGGCCAGCCAGTTCGCCGGCAAGCTGCCGCTGGCGCGGCACCGGCTGGTGTATGCCACGCTGGGTGAGCTGATGGGCGGCGCGATCCACGCGCTGGCGTTGAAAACCCTGACTCCCGAGGAAGCCACGGCGCGCCATTGATGGCTGCAGCCGCACTTTCCCCTCCTGTTTACTGAAGGACAACGATGGCCAAGATCTTGATCAGCGGCGGCACGCCGCTCCATGGCGAGGTCGGCATTTCCGGCGCCAAGAACGCCGTCCTGCCGATTCTGGCCGCCTGCCTGCTGGCCGATGAACCGGTCAGCATCGGCAACGTGCCGCACCTGCACGACGTCACCACCTTCATCGAGCTGCTCGGCCAGATGGGCGTGCAGCTGGTGCTGGATGACCGCATGAAGATGCACGTCGATCCGCGCACCACCAGCACCTGCGTGGCGCCGTACGACCTGGTGCGCACGATGCGTGCCTCGATCCTGGTGCTCGGCCCGTTGGTGGCGCGCTTCGGCCAGGCCGAGGTATCGCTGCCGGGCGGCTGCGCGATCGGTTCGCGTCCGGTCGATCAGCACATCCGCGGCTTGCAGGCGCTGGGTGCCGAGATCACCGTCGAAAACGGCTACATCAAGGCGAAGGCGAACCGGCTCAAGGGCGCGCACATCCTGATGGACATGGTCACCGTCACCGGTACCGAGAACATCATGATGGCGGCCACCCTGGCGCAGGGCACCACGGTGATCGAGAACGCCGCGCAGGAACCCGAGGTGGTCGACCTGGCCCACTGCCTGATCGCGATGGGCGCCCAGATCGAGGGCGCCGGCACCTCGACCATGGTGATCCATGGCGTCGAGCGTCTGCACGGGGCCGAGTACGAAGTGCTGCCCGATCGCATCGAGACCGGCACCTTCCTGGTTGGTGCGGCCATGACCGGCGGCAAGGTGCGCACACGGCACGCGCGCGCCAACACGCTCGACGCCGTGCTGGCCAAGCTGGAAGAAGCCGGTGCGCACATCTCCACCGGCGACGACTGGATCGAACTGGACATGGGTGGGCGTCGACCGAAGGCAGTCAACATCAGCACGGCGCCGTATCCGGCGTTTCCGACCGACATGCAGGCCCAGTTCACCGCGCTCAATTGCGTGGCCGAAGGCACCGGCGTGGTCACCGAGACGGTGTTCGAGAACCGCTTCATGCACGCGCATGAACTGCAGCGGCTCGGTGCGGACATCCGCCTCGAAGGCAATACCGCGATCGTGCAGGGCGTCGCCCAGATGAGCGGAGCGCCCATCATGGCCACCGACCTGCGCGCCTCGGCCTGCCTGGTGCTGGCCGGACTGGTGGCCAAGGGCGACACCATCGTCGATCGCGTTTACCACATAGACCGCGGCTACGAGAACATCGAGGAGAAACTCGGCGTCCTCGGCGCGAAGATCCGTCGCCTGCCGAACTGAGTTGTCAGGCGGGATGGGTGAGCGCCTTATTTCACCCAGCAAACAGGGGAAAACAATGGGAATGGTGTTCTGCCGCGGCTGCGGCAAGGAAATTCATGATTCGGCTGTCAGTTGCCCGCAGTGCGGAGCTCCTCAAGGTAACCAGAATCAATCAGCCAGCAACAAGAGAATCCTTCCCGCTTTCTTGCTGTGTTTTTTCCTTGGATGTTTTGGCATCCATAGGTTTTATGTTGGCAAGGTAGGTACCGGGATCCTGCAGTTGTTCACTCTTGGCGGATTTGGCATCTGGGCGCTGATCGATTTCATCATCATTTTGTGCGGGAGCTTCACGGATTCAGATGGGCATCGAATTACCCAGTGGACGTAACGCGCGATAGGTTATTTATGCGAGGCGCGAAAATTCGCGCCCCGCATAAATTCAGATGATCTGTGCCTTCTGCGTTCGGATTCTCAATTGGCCTTATAGCTCACCAGTTCCATCGTCAGGTCGCCGCCGTCGTGCTGCGACAGTTTCACCGGCAGCGGATAACGAGCCGGCACATACCACGCGCTGAAGCCGCGTTCGGCGTCGGTGCGGTCGACCCGCTCGGCGTTGAAGCTGCCGGCGGGGACCTCGATGGTTTCCTTGCCGGTCACCTTGAAACTCTGTGTCTGCACTTGCTGGCGCACGGCGACCGGCAACGTGATCTGCTGCTTGCCATCGCGCAGCGCCAGGCCAAGCGCGAGCGCCGTGGTATTGCGCTCGACCATGCCGCGGCTGGCCGGGTAGGTCTGCGCGCCCTTGCCCTCGTCGACGGTCACCAGCTGCTTCGTCCAATCGACCGTCAGGTGCCGCTGCTTGTTCTTGATGCCCGTCTGCAGTTGATAGTCGTAGCTGATCGCCTCGGGCGCATCGCCTTTCCAGCGGAAGCGCGATGCTTCCGTGACGCTGGCGCCGAGCATTGCCGCCAGTCCGCCGGTACCCTTGATGTCCTTGCGGTAGATCCATTCGCCGTTGCCGGCGGCGCGCAGCGTGACGGTGGCAACGCCCATCGGCTCGCCGCCTTGCGACACGTTGTAGGTGGCGGTAAAGGCGCCGGGTGTGGCGGCAAGGACAGCCTGTGTGCCGAGCAACAGGCCGAGGCCGAGAAGGGGAGCGAACAGAGATCGGATAGTCATGCGGCGAGTCTGCCGGGCTCGGGCTGAACCGTGGATCACTCTGCTGGCAGCAAACCGTGGTCGCCAAGCATCAGTGGCGCCAGCAGGGGCTGGCCGTCGAGCCGTGGCGCGTGGCCATCCCATTGCAGGCGCTGGCTGGTCAGCAGGCCCACTACGGCGGGCAACAACCGGTGCTCCAGCGGCAACAGCCGCTGCGCCAGCTGCTGCTCGTCGTCACCGGCTTCGATCGGGAGGCACGCCTGCGCGATCACCGGGCCGCCGTCCAGCTCGGCCGTGACGAAGTGCACGCTGGCGCCGTGCTCATCGTCACCGGCTTCCAGTGCGCGGCGATGGGTATTCAGGCCGCGGTATTTCGGCAGCAACGAGGGATGGATATTGATCATCCGGCCGATCCACGGAGTCAGCGCCTCGCCGTCGAGGATGCGCATGAAGCCGGCCAGCACGAGCAGGTCGGCGCCGCTGGCGGCAATCCGGGCGAACAGATCCAGATCGAACGCGCGCCGGTCCGGATAACCGCGCGGGTCCAGCGCGAGAGTGGGGATGTTGGCCGCCTCGGCCAGTCGCAATGCGCCGGCGCTGGCCTTGTCGCTGGCGACCAGCACGAACTCGACCGGCAGTTCGCCGCGTTCGCGCGCAGCCAGCAGCGCGGCGAGATTGCTGCCGCGACCCGAGGCGAGGACGGCGATGCGGAGGGGAGTAGGCATGGGATCGTAGGTCTGCACCGTTCGCCCTGAGCGTCGGCCCGCAGGGCTGGAGTCGAAGGAACCCTTCGACGTCGCGACGCTCAGGGCGAACGAATGAAATTATCAGCCGATATGCACGCGCTCGTCGCCCTGCGCCGGCACCACGTCGCCGATCACCGAGCTGGCCAGACCATGCCTGGCCAGCAGCGCGGAAGCGGCAGCCACCGCGTCGCGCGGCAGGATCACGGTGAAACCGATGCCACAGTTGAACGTGCGCCACATTTCTTCGCGCGCCACGTTGCCTTCGCGCATCAGCCAGTCGAACACCGGCGGCAGCACGATGGTGGATGCATCCAGCGCGATGCCGAGGCCGTCGGGCACCACGCGGATGATGTTCTCTTTCAGGCCGCCGCCGGTGATGTGGGCCATGCCATGCACGCTTCCACTCTGCAGCAACTCCAGCATCGATTTCACGTAGATCGTGGTCGGTGCCATCAGCGCATCGGCCAGCCTGACGCCGTTGAGGTCGAGATCCAGCGGGTTGCCGGCTCGTTCCAGAATCTTGCGCACCAGCGAATAGCCGTTCGAGTGCGGGCCGGACGAAGCCACGCCGAGCACCACGTCGCCGGCAACGATCGCGGCGCCGGTCAGCATCTGTGACTTCTCCACCGCGCCGACAGTGAAACCGGCCAGGTCGTATTCGCCCGGCGGGTACATGTCCGGCATCTCGGCGGTCTCGCCGCCGATCAACGCGCAACCGGCCAGTTCGCAGCCTTTGGCGATGCCGCCGACCACGGCCACCGCGGTGTCGACATCCAGCTTGCCGGTGGCAAAGTAGTCGAGGAAAAACAGCGGCTCGGCGCCCTGCACCAGCACGTCGTTGACGCACATGCCGACCAGATCGATGCCGATGGTGTCATGCCGGTTCAGGATCTGAGCCAGCTTCAGTTTGGTGCCGACGCCATCGGTGCCGGAGACCAGCACCGGCTCCTTGTAGCGGCCGCCGAGATCGAACAGGCCGCCGAAGCCGCCCAGCCCGCCCATGACTTCCGGGCGGGAGGTGCGTTTGACCAGGGGCTTGATGCGTTCGACCAGCGCATTGCCCGCGTCGATGTCGACGCCGGCGGCGCGGTAGGTGAGGGCGTCGGACATGGCAAAAACCGGCTGGATGAAACGCGCAAGTTTAGCAGTATGCGGGGCGGATGCCGGGTGTAGTGCGCGGTAACGGCCGATACGGTGACGCCCTGGATGGACGCTGGAAGCGCGATTGGGCAGACTTCCCGCGAGCTTTCCTTCGAAGACACCTACGTCCATGCGCCTGTTCCGTCTGCTGAGCGTCACCTTGCTGCTGGGTTTTGCCATGCTGCCGCCGCTGCATGCGCAGGCTTCGGGCTCGCCGTATTCGGTCGTCGTGCCGGTGGCCGACACCAGTGATGCCCAGCGCGATCAGGCGTTTGCCACCGCACTCGGGCAGGTGCTGACGCGGGTGGCCGGCGGTCAGGATCTGCGCAGCAACCCTGGCTACGGCGACGCGCTGGGCAAGGCCGGTTCGATCGTGCAGAAGTTCCAGTATCAGCGTGCCACGACCGGACTGATCCTGGACGTGGAGTTCGAGCCCGGGTCGGTGCGTCGGCTGGTGTCAAAGCTGGGCGTGGCCAGCGCAGGCATCAAGCCGCCCGTATTGCTGCTGGTTCAGGGTAGCGATGGTCACCTGTTCGACCGGGCGGCTCTCGCGAGCCTCGCATCGGCTGCGGCCGCGCGCGGAACCAACGTGATCTATCCCGATGCCGCCAGTCCACTCGATCCGGCGAAAGTCGCCGCCGCGGATCCCGCTGCGCTGACGACCATCAACCAGCATTACCACACCGGTCTGGTGCTGCTCGGCACGCTGCACGGCGACGGCGCCGACTGGACGCTGATTTCCGGCGGCCGGCCGCAGCGCTGGAGCAGCCACGGGGCGACCGAGGATGCACTGCTCGGCGACGCGGGCAACGGCATGGTCGATCGCATCGGCAAGCAACTCAACGTGATTGGCGCCGGCCCCAGCGAAGGCAAGCTGTGGATCAGTGGCCTGGGCTCGGCGACGGATTACGCGAACCTGCTGGCGACGTTGCAGGCCGATCCCTCGGTCAAGCAGGTGACGACCCTGGGCGCCGAGAACGACGCCGTGCTGTTGTACATCAAGGCTTCGGTGCCGATGACCGGGCTGGCGGCGAATCTTGCCGCCAGCGGCCACCTGTTGCTGCAGGGCGAGCCGCATGCAGGCGCCGATGCCAACCTGCGCTGGCTGCATTGAGCCGGCATGTGGCGATGGTGAGGGCGACGGCGCGCGGCAAGTCACGCGTCACGCGTGCCGATGCCACCGGTCGAAACCCGCCGAGCTGGCCCACTCCACCCCACGAGCGCGCCCATGACCTCCGATAGTTCTCGCCGCTGGCAACTGTTCACCATCACGGCCGTCATCGTTTACCTGATCTGGCTGCTGGCGCCGGTGCTGATGCCGTTTGCGGTAGCCGCCATGCTGGCCTACCTGGGCGATCCGCTGGCCGACCGGCTGGAACGGCTCGGGCTGAACCGGACGTGGGCGGCCACGATCGTCTTCGTGGTCTTGCTGGTGGTGGTCTGCGGCGTGCTGCTGCTGCTTATTCCGCTGATTGCGCGTCAGGTCGAAAACCTGATCGAGAACCTGCCGCGTTACGGCGAATGGGCGCAGAACGTGGCGTGGCCGTGGCTGCAGGCACGCCTGCACCTGGATCCGCATACGTTCGACAGCGACCGCCTGCTGGCCGCGATCAAGGCGCACATCGGTTCGATCGGCGGCGTCGCCACCGCGGTGCTGGGCAAGGTGTCGCGTTCGGGCCTGGGCATCGCGATGTGGCTGACCAACCTGGTGCTGATCCCGGTGGTGGCGTTCTACCTGCTGCGCGACTGGGACCGGCTGGTGGCCACGATCGACCGCACACTGCCCCGCTCGGTCCAGCCGACCATCGCGCACCTGGCGCACGAGTCGGACAAGATCCTCGGCGCGTTCGTGCGCGGCCAGCTGCTGGTGATGCTGGCACTGGGCGTCTTCTATGGCGCCGGCCTGGGGCTGGTTGGCCTGTCGGTGGGGCTGCTGATCGGTCTGGTTGCGGGCCTGCTCAGTTTCGTGCCGTACCTGGGCTTCATCATCGGCTTCGTCGCCGCGATCATCGCTGCGCTGGTGCAGTACGGCGACTGGACCCACGTGCTGCTGGTCTGCGGGGTGTTCGTGATCGGCCAGCTGCTGGAAGGCTACGTGCTGGTGCCCAAGCTGGTCGGCGACAAGATCGGCCTGCATCCGGTCGCGGTGATCTTCGCAGTGCTGGCTGGCGGCTACTTGTTCGGCTTCCTCGGCGTGCTGTTGGCGCTTCCGGCTGCCTCGGTGATCATGGTGCTGCTGCGCTACCTGCTCGAACGCTACCGCATGAGCGAGTTGTACAACGAGCAGGGGCCGGACGATCCGGTGATCGCGGAAGTGGATGTCACCGTGCATCGCGATGG
>DHXA01000228.1:20933-25155 GCA_002413455.1 Rhodanobacter sp. UBA5168
CCGCTGGCGCTGCGCTGGCCGCGCCGCCAGCGCTTCGAACATTTCCACGCCGGCGCCAACGCCGCCGTGCTGGCAGCGGTGCAGGCGCTGGCACGGCAATCCGATGCGCCGTGGGTTTACCTGCATGGGGCGAACGGCAGCGGCAAGAGCCATCTGCTGATCGCCGCCTGTCATGCCGCCAGTACCACCGGCCGTACCGTGCAATACCTGCCGCTGGCCAGCCTTGGTGACCGTGCCGCCGCGATCCGTGGCGTTGCCGGCAGCGAATTGCTGGCGTTGGACGATCTGCAGGCGATCGCCGGCAATCGCGATGCCGAGCATGCGCTGTTCGATCTCTATAACCGGGCAAAGGCCGAAGGCTCCGCACTGCTGTTCGCCGCCGATACCACCACGACGCAACTCGCACTGGATCTGCCTGACCTGCGTTCGCGTCTCGGTGCCTGCACGCAATGTGCGCTCAAGCCGCTGGACGATGCCGAGCGCCGCGAGGTGTTGAAAAGCCAGGCCGCGCTGCGCGGCATCCAGCTGGATGACGTGGTGCTGGACTGGCTGTTCGCCCGCTACGCGCGCGACCTCGGTGCGTTGCTCGACCTGCTCGACAAGCTCGATCAGGCCTCGCTGGCGGCGCAGCGACGGATCACGGTGCCGTTTCTGCGCGAATTTTTGCGCGAGGCGGATGCGGCGCCTTGAGTCGAGGCCAGGGCAGCATGGTGCGCCTCAAGATTGCGGGGGCAAGCCGGTGTCCCAGATCAGCTGGTGGTAGTCGAAGCCCTTGGCCAGGGTCGGCTTGATCACCTCGAAATACGGTGAGACGTCGAAGTCGCGCGGGGTGTACAGCCTGTGGTCGCGAATGTGGAAGATCTCGCGGATGCAATCGCGGCATTCCGGGGTAGCCGCGGACTCGGTGCGGATGACCGGCAGGATCGGGAAGGGTACTGACTGGAATGCTTCCGCAACCAGGGTGGAGCAAATGGCGCGGGTGGGGTCGCCACTGCCCAGCGCCAGCATGCGCCGCCGCCATGGGCCAGGCACCGGCGGTGTTGGAAGCAGGTAGCGCGCCAGGTCGAAGACGTTTTTCAGATCGTAGCGCTGGCCCAGTCGCGCCATGACGTAGTCCACCACACGGTGTGCGTCGGTGTCGCTCAGCCCCATGGGTCGGCAGATCCGCAGGTGATAGCCGCCGAGTTGCTGCAGGTCGAGCAGATGCACACCGAGTTCGGTGTCCGCCTCGACCAGCAGGTCGGTGTGGCCCGCCAGGGTTTGCCCGGCGTAATCGCCCACATACAGCGCAACGTGAGACCAGGTGGATTGCGTCAGGTACTTGATGGCGCTGCTGATGCGT
Organism: Rhodanobacter sp. UBA5168; assembly: GCA_002413455.1. GTDB lineage: Bacteria > Pseudomonadota > Gammaproteobacteria > Xanthomonadales > Rhodanobacteraceae > Rhodanobacter. The sequence continues at coordinate 22,276 of DHXA01000228.1, forward strand.
GCGCGGCCTTCCACCAGAATCACGTCGGCCGGGCGCAGGATGCGCCGCAGGGTAGCCAGGTCGGCCGGCAAGTGCGGATACGGCCCGCGCGCCGGATGATTGAGGTAGCGCGCCAGCGCGCCGCCCAGCCATTGCATGATGTGGTTCATCGGGTGCTCCCGGCATGGCGGCTTGCGCCGCACCAGTTGAAAGGGAAACCGGCGTCTCGCCGCGACGAGCAAAGGTTGGGATGGAGTGGTTCGGGATACACGTTCGCAGACCTGCGAGGTCGGTGGCAACCGGCGTGGCTCGGTGCAGCGTGGAGTCGGTTGCGTGGGCACTTCGCTCCCAGCCTTCATCCCAGTAGATGGAGTTGTTCCCCGCAGGTTCCCTGCCTGCCGCCGGAATGGTCGCGTGTAGCCCAAAAAAAGGCGCCCTTGGGCGCCTTTGCTTTTTCAACGGGTCACGGCACTCAGGCCTTGAGCAACCCCGGCGTCGCCTGCTGCCCGATCGCATCGACCATCGCCTTGGCCACGTTGAGGTTGCCGGCGATGATGTTGCCGCTTTCGGGGATGCCGTCGCGGCCGGCGAAGTCGCAATAGCGGCCGCCGGCTTCGTGCACCAACAGTACGCCGGCGGCCATGTCCCACGGTTTCAGGCCGATCTCGAAGTAGCCGTCGTAGCGGCCGGCGGCGACGTAGGCCAGGTCGAGTGCGGCGGAGCCGGAGCGGCGGATGTCTTCGGCCTGGCCCAGGATCGCGCGGGTCATGTCCAGTTGCGCGGTGAGGTGTTCGCGCTGGCGGAACGGGAAACCGGTGGCGATCATTGCGCCGCCCAGGTTCTCGCGCTTGCTGACGCGCATGCGGCGGTCGTTGATGAAGGCGCCGTCACCCTTGCTGGCGGTGTACAGCTCGTCGCGCAGCGGGTCGAACACCACCGCGTGGATCGGCACGCCTTTTTCCAGCAGCGCGATCGACACGCTGAAGTGCGGGATGCCGCGCAGGTAGTTGTGGGTGCCGTCGAGTGGATCGATCACCCAGGTCAGCGGGCCCTTGCCGGTCGCGCCGCTTTCTTCGGCGAGGATCGCGTGATCCGGGTAAGCACGGCGCAATTCCTTGATGATTTCCGCCTCGGCCAGCTTGTCGACTTCGGAGACGAAATCCATTTGCTGCTTCTCGACGATGTTGAGGCCGTCGATGCGGTTCATGTAGCGCAGGATCACATTGCCTGCAGAACGCGCGGCGCGCGCCGCGATCGTGACGTGTGGTCTGGCCATGGTTTCGACTTTGGAAGAGAGCGGGGTTGCGGCCGGCGATTCTAGCAGAGGCGAGGCTGGATCGCCCCGCGTCCACTATCCTTGCCTACTTCAACAGCCAAGCCGCTCTTCGTATGACCGATCTCCACCACCTCGCCGCCCGCATCCGCTACGTGCTGGTGCGCACCTCGCATCCGGGCAATATCGGCAGCGCGGCGCGGGCGATCCGCACGATGGGTTTCGAGCGGCTGGAATTGGTGACTCCGGCACGTTTCCCCGATCGCGAGGCGAGTGCGCTGGCCGCAGGCGCGGATGACGTGCTGGCGAATGCCGGCGTACACGACGATCTGATCGACAGCCTCGCCGGCAGCAGTCTGGCGCTGGGCCTGTCGGCGCGCCGGCGTGGCGTGAATCTGCCGGAGATTTCGCCGCGCGAAGCGGCGCAGCAGGCGCTGGCCGCCACGGCGCGCGGCGAGCAGGTGGCGCTGGTGTTCGGCAACGAGCGCACCGGGTTGGAGAATGAGGAGTTGGCGCGCTGCCATGCGATGGTGCGGATTCCCAGCGTGGACGATTTCAGCTCGCTCAACCTGTCGCAGGCGGTGCAGGTGATGGCTTACGAATTGCGCGTGGCGATGTTGGGCGAAGCGCCGGCACCGCCGACCGTGCACGCCGAGCCTCCGGCCGATGCCGCGCGGATGGAGCAGTTCTACGTGCATCTGGCGCAGACGCTGGACGACATCGAGTTCCACAAGGGCCGCGAGCCGACCACGATCATGCTGCGCCTGCGCAAGCTGTTCCAGCGCGCGCAACCGGACGAACGCGAGCTGCGCGTGCTGCACGGTATCCTCGCCGATGCGCAGCGGATGGCAGGCTTGGCCAGGGACAAGTAGCCTGCGCAGCCGGATCGCATGTCGGACGCACACCCGGTGCGCGATCACTCTCGCAAGTAGAAGAACGTCGCGCCTGGGGTGCTGTTACTGCTCGTCGTCCGACAGTTCCAGCGACGGTGCAGGCGTCACCAGCAGCTTGTCGATGCGGGCACCGTCGAGGTCGACCACCTCGAAGCGGATGCCGCGCCAGGCGAACACTTCGCCGGTTTGCGGTACATGGCCCAGCGCGGTCATCACCATGCCGGCGACGGTGCGGAAGTCGTGTTCGTCTTCGCCGGGCAGTTCGCCGATCTGCAGCAGTTCGCGCAGGTCATCGGTAGACAGGCTGCCGTCGATCAGCCAGCTGCCATCGGCGCGCTGCATGATCGGACTGTCCTCATTGCCGCCGCCATGGCCGATCTGGCTGGCGCCGACCACCGCCGCGAGCAGGTCGTTGACGGTGACCACGCCTTCGATGTCGCCGTACTCGTCGACCACCAGCGCCAGAGGGGTTTCCGCATCGCGGAATTCCTCCAACAGATCCAGCGCACGCGCGGTGGCCGGCACGAACAGCGGCTTGGACAGGTGATCGAACAGCTCCAGCCTGCCGTCGGCGAAACCGTGCAACAGCCGCTTGACCTCGACGACGCCGACCACCTCGCTCTCGTCGCCACGATAGACCGGATAGCGCGAATACGGTGTCTGCCGCAGCACTTCGATGTTCTCGTCGCGCGAGGCGGCAGTATCCAGCCAGGCGATGCGCATGCGCGGGGTCAT
>DHXA01000161.1 GCA_002413455.1 Rhodanobacter sp. UBA5168
TCGGTGGTATTCCTGCTCGACGTCGACAACACCCTGCTCGACAACGACCGCTTCGCCGCCGACCTCGGCGACACGCTGCTGCAGGCGTTCGGCGCCGATGCGCGCGATCGTTACTGGGCGATCTACGCGCAACTGCGCGACCAGCTCGGCTACGCCGATTACCTGGGCGCGCTGCAGCGCTTCCGCGAAGGCCTGGACAACGACCCCTCGCTGCTGCAGATGTCGAAATACCTGCTGGAATACCCGTTTGCCGAACGGCTGTACCCGCACACGCTGGCCACCATTGCGCATCTGCGCACGCTGGGGCCTACGGCCATCCTGTCCGACGGCGACGTGGTGTTCCAGCCACGCAAGATCCAGCGCGCCGGCCTGTGGGACGCGCTGCGCGGCGAGGTGCTGATCTACCTGCACAAGCAGCGCATGCTGGTGGCGATGCAGCAGCGCTATCCGGCCGCGCACTACGTGATGGTCGACGACAAGCCGCAAATCCTGGCCGAGATGAAACAGCGCCTCGGCCAGCGGCTCACCACGGTGTTCGTGGAGCAGGGTCACTACGCCGCGCAGGCACCGGCGGACGTGCGCACGGCGGCCGACTTCCATATCGCGTGCATCGGCGATCTGCGCGAGCGTAAGCTTGGCGATTTCCTGCCGAGCGCGCCGACCATCAGCCTGCCCGCAGCCTGAAAACCCCATCCGTATCGAACTGGAGTCATGGAGCAAGCATGAAAGCGACCCGGCAATTGCATGAACTCGGCCAGAGCCTGTGGCTGGACAACATCACCCGCAGCCTGCTCGACGACGGCACGCTGGCGCGCTACATCGCCGAGGACTCGATCACCGGGCTGACCTCGAACCCCAGCATCTTCGACGCCGCGATCGGCGATGGCGACGCCTACGACGCCGGCATCCACGCCAAGACCCTGGCCGGGCTGTCCGGCGAGGCGCTGTTCACCGAGCTGGCGCTGGAAGACCTGCGCCGCGCCGCCGACCTGTTCAAGCCGGTGTTCGACACTACCCATCAGGTGGATGGCTGGGTATCGATGGAGGTTTCGCCCCTGCTGGCCGCCGATACCGCCGGCTCGATCGCCGCGGCGAAGAAGATCCACGCGCAGGGCCGCCGCGACAACCTGTTCGTGAAGATTCCCGGCACCCCCGAGGGCGTGCCGGCGATCGAGGAGGCGATCTTTCTCGGTATCCCGATCAACGTGACCCTGCTGTTTTCCCGCGATCAGTACCAGGCCGCCGCCGACGCGTACCTGCGCGGCATCGAACGACGCATCGCGGCCGGCCTCGATCCGAAAGTCGGCTCGGTGGCCTCGTTGTTCATCAGCCGCTGGGACGTGGCCGCCAGCAAGCAGTTGCCGGCCGCGCTGCACAACCGGCTCGGCATCGCCGTGGGCCAGCAGACCTATCGCGCGTACCGCGAGCTGCTCGAATCGGAGCGCTGGAAGAAACTCGCCGCCGCCGGCGCGCAGCCGCAACGCCTGCTCTGGGCCAGCACCGGCACCAAGGATCCGGCAGCCTCCGACACGCTGTACATCAGCGCATTCGCGGCGCCCGACACCATCAACACGATGCCGGAAAAAACCCTGAACGCGTTCGCCGACCACGGCCGGCTGCACGGTGTGATGGCGACCGACGACGGCGACACCAGCATGACGCTGGCGCAGATCGCCGACGCCGGCGTGCACATCGATGCGCTAGCCCTCAAGCTGCAGCAGGAGGGCGCCGAGGCCTTCGTCAAATCGTGGAACCAGCTGCTGCAGCGGATCGCGGACAAGGCCGCGGCGCTGGCCGACAAGTCGAAAGGACCCGCGCTGCAATGAGCCGCCCGAAACTCACCAGCCTGCCGCAGTGGCAGGCGCTAAAGCAGCATTTCGCCACGATCGGTCCGAAACACCTGCGCGAGCTGTTCGCCGCCAATCCGCAGCGCGGCGAACGGTTGACCGTCGAGGATGTCGGGCTGTATCTGGATTATTCCAAACAGCGCGTCGATGCCGACACCTTGCTGCTGCTGCGCGAGCTCGCCGAAGCCTGCGCGTTGCCGCAGCGGATCGAGGCGATGTTCCGCGGCGACAGGATCAATACCACCGAGAACCGCGCGGTGCTGCACGTGGCGCTGCGCGCACCCGCTACTGAAAAGATCCTGGTCGACGGCCATGACGTGCTGCCGGAGGTGCACGCCGTGCTCGATCGCATGGCCGCATTTTCTGAACAGGTACGCGGCGGGGCGTGGCGAGGCCACAGCGGCAAGCGCATCCGCAACGTGGTCAGCATCGGTATCGGCGGCTCGGATCTCGGCCCGGTGATGGCATACGAGGCGCTGCGCGATTACAGCCAACGCGAGATGACGTTCCGCTTCGTCTCCAACGTGGACGGCACCGATTTCGTCGAAGCGACGCACGATCTCGACGCCGCCGAAACGCTGTTCATCGTGTGCTCCAAGACCTTCACCACGCTGGAGACGCTGAGCAACGCGCACGCCGCACGGCGCTGGTGCCTCGCCGCGCTGGGCGGCGACGAGCAGGCGGTGGCGAAGCACTTCGTGGCGGTTTCCACCCATGCCGACGAGGTGGCGAAGTTCGGCATCGACAC
>DHXA01000245.1 GCA_002413455.1 Rhodanobacter sp. UBA5168
GGTTTGGTCAGCGTAAGCAGGTCGTTGTTGCCCTTGAGGTCGCAGCCGCCGGGGTGGGCATGATTATCGTGGACCTGCGCATGGCCGTCATGACCATGCTCGAAACGCTCGCCGCGAAAGCCGCCTTCGTCCAGCTCATGCGCCTGCAACATGGTGCCCATGCCGCCGTCGAGGATCAGGATGCGTCGATGTAGCGCCTGTTCCAGCAGGGCGACGCGGTCGGGGTGGAGCCAGGGCAGGGTACTCATTTCACTTCCTTTCACGAACAGGTTTGCAGAGTGCAGATCGGCTCAGGCGGGCTTGCGTGCCAGCAGGCTGATCACTTCGAAATGCGGCGCCTTGCGCTCGCGGCTGAGCCGGTTGCAGCTCAGCACGTTCAGGCCGGCGGTGCGGGCGTAGCTGTCGAGCTGCTCGCCACTGAAGCCGAGGTTGCGATGGTCAAACGGTTCGACGGCGGCGCGGTGGTCGTGCTGGCCCAGCGTGACGGCGAGCAGACGGCCGCCGGGACGCAGCAGCCGGGCGGCCTCGGCCACGGCTTTGGCGGGGTGTTCGGCGTAGGTCAGCGCATGCAGCATCAGCACCAGGTCGAACCGTTGCTCGCCCATGTCCAGCGCATGCATGTCACCCTGGCGCACCTGTACGTTGGCGAACGGCTTGAGCCGTTTCGCGGCGGCTTCCACCACCCGCTCGCTGGAGTCGACGCAGACGATCGAGTGCGCGTGCGGTGCCAGCAGCTCGGCGGTGATGCCGTCGCCGGAGGCGATATCCAACACGTCGCCGGTTTCCAGCAGCTGCAGCAGCGAGCGTGCCAGCGTCTCCCAGGTGCGGCCGGGTGAGTAATGGCGCTCCATGTCGCCAGCGACGGTGTCGGCCCAGCCTTCCTCGCGTGCGCGGTTCGCCAGTACGCCGGGCAGTCGCGCCGCGTCTTCGCGCAGCAGGGCGTCGTCGACGCTTTCGCGCAATGAAACAAGCAGGCTGTGCTGGGCTTCGTCACCCTCGTTGTTGGCGCGGTAGTAAGCAGATACACCGGCGCGGCGATCGCGCACCAGGCCGGCTTCCTTCAATTTGGCCAGGTGAGTGGACACGCGCGGTTGCGCCAGATGCAGCACCGCGGCCAGTTCGGCCACGGTGAGTTCCTCATGTTCAAGCAGCGCCAGCAGGCGCACACGCGTGGGGTCGGCCAGCAGCCGGAGCACGCTGGAGGCAGTCGCCAGATCCATCGGGCATCCTTGTATCGCGATAGAAAGATGACAAGGCTAGGCCTCGCGTGCAAAGGCGTCAAGCGCCGCGCGGCAAGTCTGAGGGAGCGCGACGGCTCTGCCCGGCAGCATGCAGGAACGCCAGGGCTGAAGTCGCTCCCACCGGGACGACCCACTACAATGGTTGGCTTGCCTTGAAAAGTTCCATCTTGATCAGCCGCGCGCAAGCGGCACCGGGAGTAGCGCATGGATTTCCGATTCACCGAAGACCAGTTGTCGATCCAGTCGATCGCCCGCGACTTTGCGCAGAAGCGCATTGTGCCGGTGGCGGCGGAGCTGGACGCCAAAGGCGAGTTCCCGCTGGAGAACATTCGCGAGATGGGCCAGCTCGGCCTGATGGGCATCGAGGTGCCGGAAGCCTACGGCGGCGCCGGCATGGACCCGGTGGCCTATGTGCTGGCGATGATCGAGATCGCTGCGGCCGACGCCGCCACCTCGACCATCATGTCGGTGAACAATTCCCTGTTCTGCAACGGCATCCTCAAGCACGGCAACGAGGAGCAGAAGCAGAAGTACGTACGCGCGATCGCCACTGGCGAGGCCATCGGCGCGTATGCGCTGACCGAGCCGCAGTCCGGCTCCGATGCATCGGCCATGCACACCCGTGCCGCGAAAAACGCCAACGGCGACTGGGTGATCAATGGCAAGAAGAGCTGGATCACGTCCGGCCCGGTGGCGCGCTACATCGTGCTGTTTGCCATCAGCACGCCGGGCATCGGTGCGAAGGGCGTGTCGGCCTTCATCGTCGATACCCAGCTGCCGGGCTTCCATGCCGGCAAGAGCGAACCGAAGCTGGGCATTCGCGCGTCGGCCACCTGCGAGATCGAGTTCACCGATTACGTGCTGCCGAAGGAAAACCTGTTGGGCGAGGAGGGCAAGGGCTTCTCGATCGCGATGGGCGTGCTCGACGCCGGTCGCATCGGCATCGCTTCGCAGGCCGTGGGCATCGCCCGCGCCGCGTACGAGGCGACCTTGCAGTGGTCGCGCGACCGCAAGGCTTTCGGTGCGCCGATCGGCACGTTCCAGATGACCCAGTCCAAGATCGCCGACATGAAGTGCAAGCTCGACGCGGCGACCTTGTTGACCTTGCGCGCCGCGTGGATGAAGGGCGAGACCGAAAAACACGGTGGCCGCTTCGGCACCGAGGCGGCGGTGGCCAAGCTCACCGCATCGGAAGCGGCGATGTGGATCAGCCACCAGGCCGTGCAGATCCATGGCGGCATGGGCTATTCCAAGGAAATGCCGCTGGAGCGCTACTTCCGCGACGCCAAGATCACCGAGATCTACGAAGGCACCAGCGAAATCCAGCGCCTGGTGATCGCGCGGGCGGAGACGGGGCTGCGCTAAGCCGCCAACGATTCAACATTTATCAATTAGTACATTGCATCTGAACCCACCTCCAGAGTTGAGGGTCCCAGGTCACACGGGTAAGCTCGCTTCATGACCTTCTCACTACGCCTGCTTGCTCGTTCACGTCGTCTTCGGGCGATGGGCGTGCTGGCGTGGTTGATGCTGGTCATCAACTCATTGGCCGCTGCACCGATGGGCATGACGGGAGGGCCTCATGCCCATCCCATGCATACAACGGTTGCGGCGGCCAGCGAACACTGTCATCACCACATGACCGTCAAGGGATCCCGATCCTGTTGCGATAATCAGGCCGGTTGCTGCGATGGCATGCCCGGTCATACATGCAATTGTGCTGCGATGTGCAGTACCACGTTGCCACCCGCAGCAGCTGTCGTTCTGACCTCGGCCGCGATCACCACACGCTACGCCCTGCCGCTGCCCATCAGCGCGCCCTCGTTGAACACCGCCCCTCCGTTGCGACCCCCGGCGGTCTGACTCTCCCTCGTTTTCGATGAGCTTTGCTCGTGATGGTCGCCTGTCGACCCTCGTAGCAATCGGCTGTGATCGGTATCGACGCGCGCGTACCGCCTGCCCTGGAAGAGACCCATGAACTTGCTTCCCCCGCCCCCGGCAGATTTGTCGCGGCGTCGTTTCGTCCAGGGCGTCGCCATCGGCGGTGCCGTGGCTGGCTTGGGCCTGTTGCGCCCATCGAACGTCTGGGCGCTGACCAGCCCCGGCCACCCCACCGTGCTGAGCGGCACTGACTTCGCACTCGACATTGCCGAGACGCCCGTCAACTACACCGGTGCCACACGCTTGGCCACCACCGTCAACGGTGGTATTCCCGGCCCGCTCCTGCGCTGGAAGGAAGGCACCACGGTCAATCTGCGGGTGACCAACCGGTTGCGCGTGCCGACCTCGATCCACTGGCACGGCATCATCCTGCCGTTTCAGGAGGACGGTGTGCCGGGCATCAGCTTCGACGGCATTGCGCCTGGCGAAACCTTCCTCTACCGATTCCAGGTGCGTCAATCCGGCACCTTCTGGTACCACTCGCATTCGGGCTACCAGGAGCAGACGGGCCTGTACGGCCCGTTGGTGATCGAACCGTCGGGCCCGGATCGCCATCCGACCGATCGCGACTACGTGGTGATGCTCACCGACTGGACCGACGAAGATCCCCAGCGCATCTACGCCAGGCTAAAAAAGCAGAGCGACTACTACAATTTCGCCCAGCCGACGGTGCCGGATTTTTTCCGCGATGTGCGCGAGAAGGGTCTGAGCCAGGCGCTGGCCATGCGCAAGATGTGGAACGAGATGCGCATGAACCCGACCGATTTCGCCGACGTCTCCGGTTACACCTATACCTATTTGATGAATGGTGCAGCACCGGCCGGCAACTGGACGGGCATTTTCAAGCCCGGCGAGAAGATCCGGCTGCGCTTCATCAACGGCTCGGCGCAGACGATCTTCGACGTGCGGATTCCGGGACTGAAAATGACGGTGATTTCGGCCGACGGTCAGGATGTCGAGCCGGTATCGGTCGACGAATTCCGCATCTCGGTGGCCGAGACCTACGACGTGATCGTCGAGCCGCAGGATGAACGCGCCTACACGCTGTTCGCCCAGTCGCTCGACCGTTCGGGTTATGCCCGCGGCACCCTGGCACCGCGCACGGGCATGGAAGCGGACGTACCCAAGCCCGATCCCATTCAGTGGCTGGCCATGCGGGACATGATGGGCGCGATGGCGATGGGTGAATCGGCTCACGGAGCCGCGCAGGCCATGTCCGGTATGAGCGGCATGCAGGGTATGGCCGGCATGGATCACGATGCCATGCCGGGCATGGTACCCGCTGCCCCCATCGTGCGCCATGCGCGTACCGAATACGGCCCCGGTGTCGACATGCATGTCGACATGCCGCGCACCAATCTCGACGATCCGGGCATCGGCCTGCGCGACAACGGCCGGCGCGTGCTGACCTACGCCGACTTGCACACCATCGGCGGCCCAATCGACGCGCGCGAACCCAGCCGCGAGATCGAGCTGCACCTGACCGGCAACATGGAGCGCTTCATCTGGTCGTTCGACGGCGTGAAGTTCTCCGACGCCAAGCCAGTGCACTTCAACAGCGGCGAGCGGCTGCGCATCGTGCTGGTCAACGACACGATGATGAACCACCCGATCCACCTGCATGGCATGTGGAGCGAGATGGAAAATCCCGAGGGCCAGTTCCAGGTGCGCAAGCACACCATCAACGTGCAGCCGGCCCAACGCATCACCTATGCGGTGTCGGCCGACAATCCTGGCCGCTGGGCCTATCACTGCCATCTGCTGTATCACATGGAAGCGGGCATGTTCCGCGAAGTGGTGGTGTCATGAACATGCATCGTCGTAACACTTCATTCGTTTCGCATCGTTCGGCGTTACTGGCCGCGCTGCTACTGGCATTGCCACTGGCGGCTACGGCGCAGAGCGCCCCCGCATCCAGCAGTACGGCGTCGATGGACATGCGTTCCATGCCGGGTATGACCATGCCGGCCGCTACGAGCAGCACCGCGAAACCGGCCACGAAAGCGGCCGCCAAGAAGGTCAGAAAGAAACTCGTGCCCGCCCCATCGGCCACCACCTCCCACGATATGGATGGCATGAAGGGCATGAAGGGCATGAAGGGTATGGATCACAGCAGCATGCCAGGCATGGACCACGGCGCGATGTCGGCCATGCCCATGCCCGCCAAGCCTGCCGCATCGGCGGCACCCACCGGCGGCATGTCGGGGATGGATCACGCCTCGATGCCCGGCATGAGTTCCGGAGCGATGCAAGGGATGGAAGACAGTGGCATGGCCGGCATGGATCACGGCGCAATGCCGAAGAAGGATCAAGGCGGTATGGCCGGCATGGGCGCGATGCCGGGCATGACGATGGGCCCCATGCAGGGCGGCAGTCCGCCACCCAATGCGCGCAGTCCTGACTATTCCGACGGCGTCGGCTACGGTTCCATGAAGGTCATGGACATGGCCGACAACGCGCCATTGGGCATGTTGTTGATCGATCAACTGGAAGCCTTTCGTGATCGCGATGCCAACGGTCAGAGTTGGGAAGCCGAAGGCTGGTATGGCAACGACGAAAACAAGCTGTGGGTACGGACCGAAGGCGAGCGCAGTCGCGGCACGTTGGAAGACGGCGACCTCGAAGCGTTCTGGAACCACAACATCGCCACGTACTGGAGCACTCAACTTGGTGGCCGCCAGGATCTCGGTGAAGGGCCGAATCGCAGCTGGGCGGCGTTCGGTGTGCAGGGCCTGGCGCCGTACTGGTTCGAAGTCGAGGCGACCGGTTACGTCGGGGCTTCCGGCCGTACCGCGGCCCGCCTACGGGCGGACTACGACATGCTCTTCACCCAGCGCGTGATCCTGCAGCCGGAAGCGGAAATCAATCTGTACGGCGAGAACGATCCGCAGCGTCGGATCGGCAGCGGGGTGTCCGACGTGCAGTTCGGCCTGCGCCTGCGCTACGAAATTCGTCGGCAGTTCGCGCCGTACATCGGGGTGAACTGGGTACGCCGCATCGGCACCACCGCCGACTACGCCCGGCAGGATCACCAACCCATTCTCGACCGGCAGATCGTGGCCGGCGTGCGCATCTGGTTTTAAGGGGACACACCATGAAACAGCACATCAAACACCACAGCATCACCGTCGCCGTTGTTCTGGGCGTGCTTGCCATCGGCGCAGGCGCGTTCGTGTATTCCGGCCTCTACGACATCGGCGCCGACGACCACCACACCAAGCCGGTCTTTGCGGTCTTGCAGACATTGCGCGAACGCTCCATTCACGCCCGCTCGGAGGACCTCACGGTTCCCGACCTCAACGACCCGCAACTGATCCTGAAAGGGGCTGGCCAGTATGCGGCCATGTGCACCCAATGCCATCTCAAGCCCGGCATGAAGGACTCGGAGCTTCGCCCCGGCCTTTACCCGCAGCCGCCGAACCTGTCGCAGACGCGGGTCGATCCGAAGGACGCTTTCTGGATCATCAAGCACGGCATCAAGATGAGCGCGATGCCGGCGTGGGGCGGCAGCCACGACGATCCCACCATCTGGAGCATGGTCGCGTTCCTGCAGAAGCTGCCTGACATGACGCCAGCCCAATACAAGGACATCGTCGCGAAAGCCCCGCCGGATGAGGACATGGACATGGACGAAGACGGTGGCCACAGCCACGGTGGGGCCGCCGCCGACGGGGCGCGCACGGTGCCGCCGACCTGAAAGGCATGGATATGCCCGGTGACGCCGGCCACAGCCATGGCACAGCCCCTGAGGATGGCCACGATCACGCGACAGCCACCGCGCCTGCGGCCGAGGCCCGATTGTCGCTGGAGGGCATGAAACCAACGGCGGTACCGGACGGCGAAGCCGTGGCCAAAACGTTTCAAGCCGCCTTGCAGCGCGGCGATCGAACGGCGGTGCTCGCCCTGTCAGCAGCTTAAGTCACCATCAGTGAGGGCCGGCGATAGCAGCGATAAGGGGACGGAGGTAACAAAGCGCCACGCCCGACGTCCAGTCGTACTGGTTTCGCCTGCGATGAACCAAAAAAGCCATCGACAGTTGCCTGTCGAGGGCTTTCGAGGTTCACGTTGCCAGGTTCAGTTTCCGCGGGGCGGATCCGAATCGAAAGACCGCACGCCATTGCCGGTCGAGGTGGCAGTTGGTGTATCGCCATCCAGCTTGTCGCCGAGCAGACGCCGCACCACCACGTAGAACACCGGGATCAGCAACACGCCGAGGAAGGTGGCGAACAGCATGCCGCCGATCACGCCGGTGCCGATCGCATGACGCGCGTTGGCGCCGGCGCCGCTGGAAATGAACAGCGGAAACACGCCGAGGATGAACGCCAGCGAGGTCATCAGGATCGGCCGCAGCCGCAGCCGGGCCGCAGTGACCACCGCGTCGCGCAGGGTCTTGCCGGCTTGTTGTTGCTCCACCGCGAACTCGACGATCAGGATCGCGTTCTTCGCCGCCAGGCCGATCACCGTGATCAGGCCGATCTTGAAGTAGATGTCATCGGGCAGTCCGCGCAGCAGAGTGAACACCACCGTGCCGAGCAGGCCCAGCGGCACCACGAGCAATACCGCGACCGGGATCGACCAGCTTTCGTACAACGCGGCCAGCGCCAGGAACACGATCACGATCGACAGCACCATCAGCAGCGTGGCCGCATTGCCGGAAAGGATTTCCTGATACGACTGGCCGGTCCAGTCGAAACCGAAGCCCTTCGGCAGGTCGTTGCTGACGATCTTCTCCATCTCGTTCATCGCCTCGCCCGAGGCGTGTCCCGGCGCCGGGGAGCCGACGATCTCGACCGCCGAATAGCCGTTGTAGCGGGTCAGCGAAGGTGAAGAGACGTCCCAGCGCGTATGCACCACGTTCGACAGCGGGATCATCTGCGGCGTGTTGCTGCCGGTTGGCGTCGGGCCCGGGGTAAAGATGTGCTGCAGCGCTTCCGGCCCCATGCGGTAGGGCGCGTCTGCCTGCATGATCACGCGCTTGACGCGGCCGCCGTAGGTGAAGTCGTTGACGTAGACGGGCGCCAGCATGAGGCCGATCGCGTTGTAGATGTCGCCGACCTGCAGGCCCATCGCCTGTGCCTGCACGCGATCCACGTCCAGGTGCAGCTGCGGCGAGTCTTCCAGCGAGTTCGGACGCACCCCGGTCAGCAGCTTGTCCTGGCCGGCCTTGCCGAGCAGGGTGTTGCGTGCCTGGGTGAGCGCAGCGCGACCGGCGCCGCCACGATCCTGCAGATACATGTCGAAGCCACCGAACTGGCCCAGTCCCTGCACCGTGGGGATGTTGGCCACGAAGATGCGCGCGTCGTGCACCTGCTGCATCTCGCCGTTCGCACGCTGGATGAACTGCGCGGCGGTCACGTCGCGCTTGGCCCAGTCCTTGAGCTTGATGAAGGCCATGCCGGCATTCTCGCCCGAGCCGATGAAGCTGAAGCCGGTGACCTGCAGCACGCCTTCGACGGCACTATCCTTGTTCAGCACGTCGCGCATCTGTTTCATCACGACACTGGTGCGCTGCTTGGTGGCGCCGGGCGGCAGCTGGATCACCGCCAGCGCATAGCCCTGGTCTTCCTCGGGCAGGAAGCTGCCGGGCAGGCGGGTGAACAGGAAGCCGCCGAGCGCCGCGACCAGCACGAAGGCAAGCATCCAGCGTGGGGCATGCCGCACGGCGCCACCGATGTGGCCGGTATAGGTATGCGTGGTCCAACTGAAGAAGTCGTTGAACTTGCGATAGACGATGTTCTTTTTCTTTTCGTGTTCCGGTTTCAGGAAGCTGGCGCAGAGCGCCGGAGTAAACGACAGCGCGAGGAACGCCGAGAAACCCATCGACACGGCGATGGTCAGCGCGAACTGCTTGTAGATCACGCCGGTGGCGCCGGGTTGCAGCGACGACGGCACGAACACTGCCGCCAGCACCACGGTGATCGCGACCACGGCGCCGGTGATCTGGCCCATCGCCTTGCGGGTGGCGTCCTTGGGCGACAGGTTTTCCTCGGTCATGATGCGTTCGACGTTCTCGATCACCACGATCGCGTCGTCCACCACGATGCCGATGGCCAGCACCATGCCGAACAGGGTCAGCTGGTTGATCGTGAAGCCGAGCACCAGCATGCCCAGAAACGTGCCGAGCAGAGCGACGGGAATCACCAGGGTCGGGATGATGGTGGCGCGGATGTTCTGCAGGAACAGCAACATCACCAGGAACACCAGGATGATCGCCTCGATCAGCGTGTGCATCACCTCGCTGATCGATATCTTGACGAAACGGGTGCTGTCGTACGGGCTGAACCAGCTCACGCCCTGCGGAAAGCTCGGTGCCAGTTCGTCCATCTTGGCGCGTACCGCGGTGGCCACATCAAGGGCGTTCGCGCCGGGCAGCAGCTGGATCGCGAACGCACCGATCGGCTTGCCGTCCCACTGGGTATCGAAGCCGTAGCCGTTCGGGCCGAAGCTGATCCGGGCCACATCGCCAAGGGTGACCGTGGTGCCGTCGGTGTTGGCGTGCAGGATGATGCCGGCGAACTGCTCGGGCGTGGTGAAGCGGCCTTCGGTCGACACGGTGGCGCTGAAGCCGTGGCCCGGCAGTGCCGGATCGGCGCCCACCGAGCCGGCCGCGAACTGCACGTTCTGCGCCTGGATCGCCGCAAGCACCTGGGTGGCTGACAGACCGTAACCCTGCAGCTTGTCCGGGTTCAGCCAGATCCGCATCGCGTATTCGGCACCGAACTGCTGGGTGCTGCCGACGCCGGGCACGCGGGAAATCTGTTCAAGCACCTGCGAGCCGACAATGTCGTTGAGCCGGTCCCGGTCGATGCTCGGGTTGTCGGATTTCAGCGCCACCACCATCAGGAAGCCAGCATTGGCCTTGGCCACCACGACGCCTTGCTGGGTCACCTCCGAGGGTAACCGCGGGGTGGCCAGGGCCACCTTGTTCTGCACCTGCACCTGCGCGATATCGGGGTCGGTGCCGGTTTCGAAGGTCAGCGTGATGCTGGCGCGGCCGTTGGAACTGGACGACGAATTGAAATACAACAGGTGGTCGATGCCGGTGAGCTGCTGTTCGATCACCTGGGTGACGGTCTTCTCGGTGGTGTCGGCGCTGGCGCCCGGATAGCTGGCGGACACCGTGACCGATGGCGGGGCGATCGTCGGATACGACTCCACACCCAGGTTGAGGATGGCCAGTACGCCGCCCAGGGAAATCAGGATGGCGACCACCCAGGCGAAGATCGGGCGGTCGATGAAGAAACTCGGCATGGTCTGCGCTCCGTTACTTGCCGCTCGGGGCGGTGCCCGGAGCGGTTGCTGCGGAAGCTGCGCCGGCGGGGGCGGCATGCCATGGGCTGGCCTTGGCCGGCGCGCCGTCCTTCACGTTCTGGATGCCCGACACCACCACCTGATCGCCGCTGGCGAGTCCGTCGGTGATGACCCAGTTGCCGCCGTTCATGTCGGTGGTGGTGACGTCCTTGCGCTTGACCTTGCTGTCCGCGCCGACGGTCATCACGTAGGCACCCACGGTGTCACGCTGCACGGCTTGCTGTGGAATCAGGAACACCTTGTGCTGCTGGCCGAGGTTGGCCTTCAGCGTCACGTACATGCCGGGCAGCAGGCTGTGCTTCGGATTGGGAATGGTGGCGCGCAGGTTGACCGAACCGGTCGCCGGGTTGACCGTGGTGTCGGAAAAATCCAGCACGCCGGGTTCGCCGTACGCGCTGCCATCGGGCAGGGTGACCTGCACGCTGGCCTTGTTCGTGTCGGCCAGGGTGACGTTGCCGGCGTTCTGCGCGCTGCGCATCTGCTCCAGCGCCGCCACGCTCATGGTGAAGTTCACGTACAGCGAGTCGATCTGGTCGACGGTGGTGAGCAAGGTGGCTTCGCCGTTGCCGACCAGGGCGCCTTCGGTGACCTGCTGCTGGCCGGCGCGGCCGTCGATCGGCGAGGTCACGTTGGCATAGCCCAGGTTGATGCGGGCACTCTGCACGTTGGCTTTGGCCGCCTGCACCGCGGCGGCCGAGTTGCGCTCGGCGGCCAACGCATTATCCAGATCCGACTTGGAGACGTAGCCCTTCGGCGCCAGCTCACGCACACGCTGCGCGGTGATCTTGTCATTGGTGTAGGTTGCCTGGGCCTGGCCCAGCGCAGCGGAACTGGCGGCCAGTACGGCTTTCAGCGGGGCCGGATCGATCTGGAACAACAGCTGGCCTTTCTTGACGTTGGTGCCTTCGTCGTAGGTGCGTTTGAGCAGCACGCCGGGTACGCGCGCACGCACGTCCGCACTGCGATACGGCGACAGCCGCCCGACCAGGTCGCGGGTCAATGGCGAATTTTGCGGCTGCACCTCGATCACACCCACTTCCGGCGGCGGCATCGGCGGCGGCCCCTGTTCTTTGCCTTTGCAGGCGGCCAGCGCCAGCAGGCTCAGGCACAAAAAGGGCGTGCTCAGTAACGAGGACTTCATGAGGGCTCCAGAACTTGCTTGATCGGGGAGTGGGGTATGGCAGGAAGCGGCACAGCAATTCCGGAAAGCAGATACTGCATCGCGACCTTCGTGTCGCGTGTCATAAGTTGACCGGCCGGCCAGTGCGTCTGACCGTCGGTGTACTTACGTACGGCCGCAGGGGCCACGTCCGGTGCCTACGGCAACCAGACTACACCGGGCAGTTTACATTTCGTTGGCGATGGGAATCCAGCCATTGACAGGCCTCACTGCGTTTGAACAGCCGGGCGATGACTCCCGCAAGCGCGAAATCGAGTTGTTCGCATGCCATGCCATGGCGTGACGGACAACTCGTGGCGACAGGGATGCCGCGGTCAATGGTCGGGGCGCCAGCCCACCTCGATCAGGATGCGGCCCGGTGCCATGCAATAGAACATCCAGCCACCGCGGATCGCTTGCGGTGCATTCCGCAGTTCGGCCTCGGCCGCGCGCAGGCGTTCGTACAGCCGGTCCACGTCGGCTTTGTCCGGCAGGATGAAGCCGATGTGATAGGTGTTGGCGCCGATGCTGGCGGCATCGGCACCGCCGAACTTCGGTAGCGGGTGGCTGATGACCAGCTCCAGGCCGGCGCGATCCTGCAGGATCGCCAGCCCATCGCGACCGCGGGTCTCGATGTGTCGAAAACCGAAATGGTGGACAGGGAAGTCGCGTGTTGCTGCGACATCGGCGACGTGCAGGTCAAGATGATCCAAACGCATGTCAAAGGCTCCCGTCAGGTTGAACCCACGTGAGAGTCAAGGGCGAATGCCTTGTCACAACACCCACGCGAGCGCCCGGCATATCGCCGGATCGTCGCCGTGGGTACTCGCGCATGGCGCGGAACAGAGCTTCTCGCCTGAAGGGAGAAGGGGACGGGCTTACCAAAAACGTCCCTGCCTTTTTCGACCCGCGGAGCATAAGCGAGTGCCGACAGGAAAGTCCAGAAAGTGCGGGC
>DHXA01000137.1:0-23447 GCA_002413455.1 Rhodanobacter sp. UBA5168
GTGTCGCCGGCGGCCAGCATCACCGCGTGGTGCTCGTCACGCCACCTGCGGGCCAGTTTGCCGATAGTCGTGGTCTTGCCGGCACCGTTGATGCCGACGACGAGCACCACGAACGGTTGCCTGCCGCGTACATCCAGCGGTTGTTCGACGGGCTTGAGCAGGGCGATCAGTGCCTGGCGCAACGCAGCCAGCAAGGCGGCGGCGTCGGCGAATTCACGCTTATGCATGCGCCGGCGCAGGTCCTCGACCAGCTCGCTGCTGGCTTCGACACCGACGTCGGCGGTGATCAAGGTGGTTTCGAGTTCATCGAGCAGATCGTCGTCGAGCTTGGGGTGACGTACGAACAGCGAACTGAGCCCGCGCGCGAAGGTGTTGCCGGATAGCCGTTCGCGCCAGCTGCGCCTGGCTGCGGATTCGATGGCCGGCGCGGCGAAGCGCTCGGTCCCGGGTTGCGTCTCCACCGGCGTGGGAATTTCCGCCAACACCTCATGCAACGACGGATCGCCGCTTTCAGGTACGGCAGCGTCGGCGGGCGCCTTGGCAGCGGATTGCGCCGGGGCCGGTTCGGCGGGCCCCGCTTCAATAGGCTTCTTCTTCCAGAACTTGAGCATTGCGGCCGTGATTCAAAGACAATGGGCGGCATGCTAACACTCCAACCTGTACTGCCCGCTGAGGGTCCGGGCGCTGAGGCCGTGGCGCCGTGAGCGGCGGCCGCAGCGCAGCGCCCGGGCGCATTCGCATCATCGGTGGCAGCCTGCGCAATTCACGGCTCAACGTGCCGGAGTTGCCGGGCCTGCGGCCCACCGCCGAGCGGGTGCGCGAAACGCTGTTCAACTGGCTGGCCCCCGTGATCGACGGCGCGCGCTGCCTGGACCTGTGCGCCGGTACCGGTGCGCTCGGCATCGAGGCGCTGTCGCGCGGGGCGGCTGCCGTGCAGTTTGTCGAGCGCGATGCATGGGCCGCTCAGGTATTGCGCGACAACCTGACCCGGCTGAAGACCACCGGCGGGCAGGTGGTCGCGCTGGATGCGGGCCGGTTTCTGCAGGGCGTGCCGCAACAGCAGAACCTGGTGTTTCTCGACCCGCCATTCGCGCTGGAACTGTGGTCGGCACTGGCGCAGCAGCTGGAACAGGGCGGCTGGCTGGCCGCGCATGCGTGGATTTACGTGGAGTCGCCACGCGCCGGAGTGCTGATGCTGCCGGCAAATTGGCAGCTGCATCGCGAAGGTCATGCTGGCGACGTGCGTTTTGCGCTCTATCGGCGTGCGCTTCCGTTAAGCTAGGGCCATATTCACTGCCGCTTTCGTCTTGTGAGAAAACCTTTGGGCAACCCACGCCTGGCTGTCTATCCGGGCACCTTCGATCCGATCACCAATGGTCACACCGACCTGGTGACGCGCGCCGCGCCGCTGTTCGACCGGGTGGTGGTGGCAGTGGCCGATAGTTCGAGCAAGGGGCCCGGCTTCAGCATCGGCGAACGGATCACCCTGGCGCGCATGGCGCTGGCCGATCTGCCCAATGTGGAAGTACGCGGCTTCGATTGTCTGCTGGCCACCTTTGTCGAGGACATCGGTGCGGGGGTGATCATCCGAGGCCTGCGCGCGGTGTCGGATTTCGAATACGAATTCCAGCTGGCCAGCATGAATCGGCATCTCATTCCGCAAGCGGAAACACTGTTTCTGACTCCGGCGGAGCAATACAGTTTCATTTCCTCCTCGCTGGTGCGCGAGATCGGTCGCCTTGGTGGCGACATCTCGGGTTTCGTGCATCCGGCGGTGCAACAGGCCATGCGGCAGCGCTGGCAGAAAAGCCGTCCCGGCTCCAACAAGCAACCCGAAACCGAAGGTGATAACCATGCGTAAGTTCGTTCTCATCGCTGCCATTGCTCTGACCGCCACGCTGGCCCTGAGCGCCTGCGGCAAACACGGAGATGACCAGCAAGACGGCCAGCAGGCGGCGCAGCAGGCGCCCAAGCCGACCGATCCGGCCGATTCGAAGGGTTGGAACACCTACCTCGGCCAGATTGTTCAGAAGAACATGCAGGGCATGAGTGCCAACCAGCCGTATGCCTATATGGTGACCGCAGGCACCACCGACGAAGCCAAGGCACAGAACGATCGCCAGCTGCAGAGCGTGCAGGACACCGTGGCGCGTGGCGTATTGCCGGGCAATCTGCTGGCCTTCGGTGGTCCGGACTCCACCAAGACCGCCGATCTGATCGTGGCGGCATTCAAGGATGCCAAGCCTGGTTCGTTCAAGGACGTGATCGTCCTGTTCATCGGCGACAAGGCCGACGAACAGCGGGTCACCGACGCGCTGAAGCCGACCGGCGCCACCATCCGTTTCGTCGTCATGTAATCGTGATTGCCGCGCCGGTCGCACCGGCGCGGCGTTGCATCGTTGCGCTCCCTTCAGCGGGGCGAGGGCGATGTCGCGGGGCCAGTCGCCGTGAAGTCGCCAGCGCGCCGGCACGCTCTCCCCAGGCGTCACATCCCAGCATGTAGTATCGACGGTCATGGCCCTGAAAATCCTCGACACCTGCGTCAATTGCGACGTCTGTGAACCTGCCTGCCCGAACAAGGCCATCACCCTGGGCGAAGAGTTCTACGTGATCGATCCGGCGTTGTGCACCGAATGCGTCGGTCATCATGACGAGCCGCAATGCGTGGTGGTGTGCCCGGTCGAATGCATCATCAACGATCCCGAGCATGTCGAGTCGCCTGCGCAGCTCGATCTCAAGTACCGCCACTTGATGGCGAAGGAGTCTGCGGCATGAGTGTTCCCCGGAACTGGCGACTGTCGCTGTCGCACGTATTGTTGAGCCTGCTACTTGTTGGCGGTGCAGCGTTCGCAACCGACGGCAAACCGAAGGCGGTCGGCCCGGTTCATCCTGCCTCGATGCAGCAGCGTCCCGGCCACGCGGCCATCGCCAGCGCCAACTTCCTCGCCACCAATGCCGGCCTCGAAGTGCTGGCCAAGGGTGGCAACGCATTCGACGCGGCGGTCGCGGTGGCCTCGACCCTGTCGGTGGTCGAGCCGGAGAGCTCCGGTATCGGCGGCGGTTTCATGGCCGTGCTGCACCGGGCGAAGGACGGCCACGACGTATTCATCGATGCACGCGAGACCGCGCCGGCGGCGGTCGACCGCAAAGCCTACCTCAATGCGGACGGCAGCCCGAACCGCGATGCCGCGCTGAAGGGACCACTGTCGGCCGGCATTCCGGGCGAGCCCGCCGGTCTGGTGTTGATCGCCGGGCGCTACGGCAAACTTTCGCTGCAGCAATCACTCGCCCCGGCGATCCGCATCGCGCGCGATGGTTTCAAGCCGGATTCGCGCCTGCACGATGCGATCGCCGAAGAGCACAAAGACCTGCAACGCTGGCCGGCCTCGGCGGCGAAATACCTGCCCGCTGGCAAACCGCCGGCGGAAGGCACGATCTGGCGCGACCCGGATCAGGCGCGCACGCTGGAGCTGATCGCCGCACATGGCAACGATGGTTTCTATCGCGGTGAAACCGCGAACAAGCTCGTCGCTGCGGTGCGTGCCGCCGGCGGCAACTGGACGCCGGCCGACCTGGCCGGCTACAGGGCGAAAGAGCGCACGCCGATCATCGTGAACTATCGCGGCTACCGCATCGTCACCGCGCCGCCGCCGTCGTCCGGGGGCGTGGCGATCGCCGAGATCCTCAACATTCTGGCCGGCTTCGACTTGTCGAAGATGGACCAGGCACAGCGCGTGCATTACATCGTCGAGGCGATGCGCCGTGCGTTCCGTGACCACAACGATTATCTGGGCGATCCTGATTTCGTGAAGATGCCGCTGGACATGCTGCTGTCACCGTTCTACGCCGACGGCTTGCGCCAGAGCATCCTGCCGGACAAGGCCACGCCGTCGTCGATGCTGCCCCGTGCCGAGGCTGCCGAGCCGGGCATGCACACCACCCATTTCTCGATCATCGACGCCGACGGCAACATGGCGGCGGTGACCTCGACCGTGAACTACACGATGGGCTCCACCTTCGTCGCCGAAGGTACCGGGGTGCTGTTGAACGACGAGATGGACGATTTCGCGCTGGTGCCGAACAAGCCGAACGTCTATGGCCTGCTTGGCAGCACCGCGAATGCGCCGGAGGGTGGCAAGCGCATGCTGTCGTCGATGTCGCCGAGCATCGTGATCGGCGCCGACCGCACCGCGGTGATCGGTTCGCCCGGTGGTTCGACCATCATCACCCAGGTGCTGGAGGGCATCCTGCATTTCATCGACGGCGAGAGTGCGCAACAGATCGCCGCGCACAAGCGTTTCCATCATCAGTACATGCCCGATGAGGTTATGGTGGAGCAGGGCACGTTCGACCCGGCTACCAGCGACGCACTGACGAAGATGGGCTACACGCTGAAACAGCGCGAATCGTGGGGCTTCATGAACGTGGTGACCTGGGATCGCAAGACCAACAAGCTCGACGCCGCCAGCGATCCGCGTCGGCCGTCGGGCTTGGGCAAGGTGCAGTAAGGAGCGGCATGGAACTGTTTTCGATTCAGGGCAACTCACAGCAACTCGATGGCGGCGCCATGTTTGGCAATGCGCCGAAGGCCCTGTGGTCGCGCTGGATCAAGCCGGACGACGAGAACCGCATACCGCTGGCCTGCCGCTGCCTGCTGGTGAAGGATCTGCCGGTGGACGGCGTGCAGGGTCGCAACGTGCTGTTCGAGACCGGCATCGGCGCGTTCTTCGAACCGGCGCTGCGCGAGCGCTATGGTGTGGTCGAGCCGCAACATGTGCTGCTGGACTCGCTGGCTGCGGTGGGCCTGACCCATGAAGACGTCGACGTGGTGGTGCTGTCGCACCTGCACTTCGATCACGCCGGCGGCTTGCTGGCGGCGTGGGAGGAGGGCCAGCCGCCACGGTTGCTGTTCCCGAACGCGCGCTTCGTGGTAGGTGCCGAACATTGGCGCCGGGCGATCGATCCGCACCCGCGCGACCGCGCCTCGTTCGTGCCCGAACTGCAGCCGCTGCTGGAAGCCAGCGGTCGGCTGGAGCTGGTCGAGGGCGAGCATTCGCAGGCGCTGGGACGGTCGGTGCGCTTCAGTTTTTCGGACGGCCACACGCCAGGTCTGATGCTGGCCGAGGTCGCTGGTGTGGTGTTTTGCGCTGACCTGATTCCCGGTCGTTTCTGGGTGCACCTGCCGATTACCATGGGTTACGACCGCTGGCCGGAGAAACTCATCGACGAGAAGCGCGTGTTTCTGGAAGACAAGCTGGCCCGTGGGGTGAGGCTGTTCTTCACCCACGATCACGATTGCGCGTTGGCACGGGTAACCCGCGATGAGCGCGGACGCTTCGGTACCGCCGACGAGCAACGCGTGCTGCACGGCGCGCCGTCGCAAGCAGCGGCCGGGGCAGCTTGATGGACTTGCGCAAGGGCGTATCCATGCGCGGGCTGGCATTGAATATCACCGGTGCCTTGCTGGTGCTGGCCGGGATCGGGCTGGTGGCGGTGAGCTCGCGCGGCCTGCTCAACTATCGCGCGGCCGCCGTCCGGCACGGCGGCGAAGTGATGAACCTGGGCATTGATGCCCAGCCGCAGGCCGGGCAGCACGGTTCCATGGCGCGCCTGGTCGGCACACCGAAAGTGGTGGAGGCGCCACGCGACCCGGAGTTCAACCTGCGCGTGAACACCCCGGTACTGGTACGCCATGTGGAAATGTTCCAGTGGCGCGAAGTACGCATCGGCGATGGCGTGCACTACGAGCTGGACTGGGTCGATCGGCTGCTCGACGCCAGCCGCTTCAAGGAGCCGGCCGGACACGCCAATCCAGCCAGCTTTCCGATCAGCGGCAAGCAGTTTGATGCCAGCCTGGTGCAGATGGGTGGGTTCAAGCTCGGGCCGGTGCTGGTGCATGCGCTGCCCGGCTCGCAGCGCGTCACACCCGATCCGGGATCACTGCCGGAAAATCTCGTGGCGAGCTTCAGCCGCTATCAGGATTATCTGGTGACCAGCGCGACTCCGGGCGACCCGCGCCTGGGCGATGTACGCGTGAGCTGGGACGAAGTGCCCCTGCAGCAGGTGACCGTTATTGGCCGTCTCGACGGCGACCAGCTGGTCGCGGCAACGGACGCGGCCGATGGCAAGGGTTATGACGTGCAGGTCGGTGACGTTCCGGTGCTGGACATGTTCCCGGACCTGCCGGTGCCGCCGGAGTCCGTGACGAGCGAACGGCTGCTGGCGGTGCTGCTGGCGGCGCTGGGTGCGTTCTTGCTGTTATCGACACAACGCAACCAGCGCGATGTGCTGCTGGCGCTGGGGCTCGGTGGGCTTGGCGTGGGAATCGTGGCCAGCGCGCTGTGGGTCGGTGGTGACACGCGTACCCTGTGTGGCTGGTTGGCCGTCGTGTTGCTCAGCCTTCTGCTCACGGTATGGCGGCTGCGCCGCCATCGTTGAGCATTCACGGACGCCGGGTCAGTTCGCCTGTTTCTCGTTCGCCGTGGCGTAGACCTGATCGGCCCACTGTGTGGCTTCCAGATAGACGCCAGCCAGCCGGTGGATGCGCTGGGGAAGCACGTGGGCGCTGGTCAGCTCGCCCGCTTCCCACGCGATGATCTGGTCCAGCAACGGGCCGAACGGGCCTTCGCGGCGGGTGAGTGCGTTGCTGATTTCCGGGACCAGCCGCAGGTGAGTCAGCAGGAACTCCATCGGTGCGCACATCAACGTGTCCAGCAGCGAGAACAGCCCGACGGTGAACGCCATTTCCGAATGGCCGCTGGGCATGCCGCTTGCCAGTTTCTCGCACATGTGCGCGCGAATCAGTGCAGCGCGCAAGAGCTCCGGCGGGCGGTCGTCCATGCCGCACATCGACATCGTGTCGATCCAGTTGCGCATGCGCGTGACGCCAAAAAAGATGGCCGCCTGCTGCACCGATTTCAGTTGTCGCGGCAATGCGAAATAGGCCGAGTTCACGCAGCTGAGCAGCTTGTAGCTGAGCACCGCATCGTCGCGGATGATGTTGCCCAGCTCCACCGGACCCGGGTTGCTTTCCTGCAACACGCGCATCAGCCGCAACATGCTCAGCCGGTTGGCGGTAAGCACGGGTACTGCCACCGGTTGCGGGATCAGCAGGTAACGTCCCTGGATCGCCTGCAGCGGCAGTTCGAGACAGCGCTCGTACGTCTGGTGATCGTTGACCTGACCGGCGACCACCCGAATGCCCCGCGTGTGCAGGTACTCGGCGCGTTCCTTCAGAGTCTCCGGGGTCATCCGGCTGGCGTCCAGCCGCACCAGCTGCACCATCTGCAGCAAGGTCTGCAGCGGCAGGCTGCTTTCCAGATCGACGTCGTTGGCGTCCAGCATGAACTGGCAACCGCGCTGCGCCATCTGCTGCAGGCGCTTCATCAACGGCAGGTCGGTGGCGACGCCCGGCTGCAACACCACGCCAAGCCGCGGCTGATGCAGCAATACGTCGGAGTCTTCCGGCAGCAATTCGGCGGGCATGTTGAGGAACGCGCGGTTGCCGCGTACCAGCCGGGTCAATGCGCCATCAGTGATGGTCGACAGAACGCTCTGCAGCAGGTTCTGCTCGTCGCCGAGTTCGCGATGAAAGACGATCTCGTAGGCAAACAGCTGGCGTTCGCGATCGAGCATCGGCACGCGCAGTACCGGCAACGGGATCGATATCGACAGGGACGCTCCATCGTTGCCTGAAGCGCCGGGAACGGGGGAGATGGGGGAGACAGCGGGAGAGGCGTTGGGATTGCTCATGATCAGTCATCGCGATTAACGCGAAAGCATGCCGGAGGCCGCCTCGCAGTCAGTGAGAGGACCGTCTGCGCAGGCAGGCGGCGGTGCCGTCTTTTTCGATATCGATGTCATGCCGCCGCGAGTACCTGCGAGCGCAGGCTTGCGTGCAGCTCGCCGGAGCGGCCGTACAGTTCGCTTTCGCCGGCATGTCCGGTCAGCACCGCCAGCGCCTGGCGTACCTGGGTCAAACGCAGGTTGACCGTGCTGCCATTGCGCTGGTTGAGCAGGTGGCAGTGACGTAGCGACTGCACGACCCGGGCCCAGACGGGCTCCAGCGTGGCGGTCATTTCGGGTTGTTCACGACCCAGCAGCTGGCGCTCGGCATCGAGCTGCTCCAGCTGCTGCATGATGGCTTGCTTGCGCGCGCCGGCATGATCCAGTGCATCGCTGCTGGAGGTATCCAGCGCGGTGCGCTCGGCTTCCAGCACCTGCACGAGCTGGTCGACAGCCTGCTGCATGTCGCCCAGAACGGCCGTGAGCGCAGCGTTCAGTTCGTGCTGCAGCGGGCTGTTCATGCCTTGCCTGTACCGCTGAGTTGCTGCTCGAATGCAAGCATGCGATCGGCGATGCGGCCGGCATCGATCTTGTAGCTGCCGTCGGCCAGTGCCTTGCGCACCTGCTCCACCCGCTGCGGGTCGACTGCGGCGGTGTCGCCCGGACGCGCGGCCTCCTGCAGGGCCAGCGCCGAATCAGTCAGCTTGAGCTGATCGTCGGACGTCGGCGCAGCGGCAGTGGAGCTTGCCGAAGCGGCGGCTGTCGTTGCCGAACCGCTGCCCGGGCTGTTGCTGGCCTGGGGAAACTTTGGCAAGCCATTGTTGAAAATAGTCGTATTCATGGGTCCGTTCTCGCTGGGGTGTGGCCCTGTAACTGTCAGATCGGCCGGTTTCGCGGAAACTTTAGGGGCAAACGGAAAGAGTAATGCCGCCAGCCTCGATTCGCTGGGATTCATGGCAGTGCGACCACTACACCTGGGGCGCTGACCATGGCATCGACCACCTTGCCGGAACTTTCGTTGCGTACCCGCAATCGGGCGCCGTTGTCGCCGCTTCCCAGCGCCACGCCGTCGGCACGGACCTCGATGCCGTCAAGCCGGGCCACCATCTGTACGTGGTCGCCGGCACGCACCATGCGTCGACCGCCGAGTGTGCCGGGGCTGAGCACGCTGCCGCGGGCCACGGCGCGGGCCAGCGAACGGCCGGCAATCTGGTCCAGGTTCTCGATGTAGCCATAACCGAGCCGGGTGACATCGCGCTCCTCGCCGTGCACATCCGCGGCGCCGACGCCGTCGCCGCGCAGCAGGGGGCGGCTGGCCACGAGCACGGTCCGGAACAGCTGCAACTGCAGCGGCACCCGCACCGTCCAGCCGCCATCCTGCGGGCATTGCACCGGCACCGTCATGCGCGATGAAACCTGGGCGTTGCTGGCGATCAGCGCGCGCAGCGGCTGCCGGCATGGGGCCAGTTGCAGGCGCAGGTCGAGCGCCCCAGAGGTGATTTCGACGCGACTGCCTGGCGTTGCGTAGTGTTCGCGCACGGCCTGTTCGGCCGCTGCGCGCACGCTGTCGAGCGACTGCGTCGCGGTGGTTGCGGCTGCGGCGACGGTGCACGATGCGCCGAGCCACAGCATGGCGATCCCCAGACCAACGGTGGCGGATCGCCAGGCCTTCATGCGTCGGCCAACAAGGCGCCAAG
Organism: Rhodanobacter sp. UBA5168; assembly: GCA_002413455.1. GTDB lineage: Bacteria > Pseudomonadota > Gammaproteobacteria > Xanthomonadales > Rhodanobacteraceae > Rhodanobacter. Next base: position 9,483 of record DHXA01000137.1, read on the forward strand.
TTGCCCGAGCAATGCCTCGCGGCCGATTTCGAGTTGCTGCGAAACCTTGCTGGCCTGCTCGAGTTGACCATCGCACAGCAGGGTGACGAAGCGGCTGCCCTGTTCGCTCAACTGCGCGCCGGTCTCGGTAAGGCCGCTGACGTCGCGCGCGCCCTGATGCAGCGCGACCAGCCGGCCGATGCTGCGATTGATCGTATGCGTATCGAACCAGCGCCGGTCCAGCGCGCCGGGTTCCAGCAGCGCCAGCTCCATCGCCTGCCGCAGGTTCAACGCGGCCTCGCGTACGGTCAGGCTGAGGCTGGCTGGATCGTTCCCGCTCACGCCCTCCAGCCAGTCCAGGCCCAGCCGATGGGCCAGCAGCGCGGCACGATGGAGCGACTCGGATTGGCGCCGCGCCTCGTTGCCTCGGCGCTGCAGTGCGCCGAGCGCTGCCTGGGCCGCGGTGGCGCGCGCGTGCTGTATGTCGTGCGTCTGTTGCAGTTTGTGGATACGCTCGCTGGCGGTGCGCAACACGGCGCTGCCTTCGCCCAGGGTGGCGCCGGACTGGCCCACGCCGGCCTGCGCCCGTTCAAGCTGTTGCAGGCCATGTTGTACGTCGCCGTCCAACTGTAGCGAGAATTCGCCGATCGAGCCGGTGACGGTTTCGATTTCGGTGGTGGTGAGCGCGGTCTTTTCGGCCAGCTGCTTTACCTCGTCGGCAACCACCGCAAAACCGCGGCCCGCCTCGCCGGCGCGTGCCGCCTCGATCGCTGCATTCAATGCCACCAGATTGGTCTGATGGGCAATCTCCTGCACCGCGCCGGTGAGCTTGCGGATCTGCGCCACCTGTTCGGCCAGCTTGCTCTGGTTGCGATTCATCGCTGACAGCGCGCTGCGCAACAGCCGCAGCTGGCCATCGAGCTCGCTGACGGTGCTGGTGCCGGCCAGTCCGGCCTGGCTGGCCTGATCCAGGTCGGCGCTAACCTGCTGCAATGCCGTCGAGATACCGGCGCTGCCATCCGTCAATCGATCGACACTGCCGCGGCTGTCGCCGGCGGCCTTGTCCAGTGCGGCCTGTTCGCGTGACAGCTGCTGCACCGCTCCCAGCACCAGGGTTTGTTGTTCCACGGTCTGCAGTGCCACCGAACTGGGTGGGCGGCTGGCGACGCGGGCGAGCAGTGGCGCCAGCACCTGCGCGGCGCGCGGATACCTGCGTCGCAATACGGCGACCTGTGCGTCGTTGCCGCCAGCGGCGGCCTCGACCAGGGCGGCAATATGCTGGTTCCAGATCAAGCTCATGGGGCGGGCGTCACCTCTGTGGAGTGCGGGAGTGCAACTCCTGCATCGTCAAAAACTTCCGAAACTTGAGGAAGCAAGTCGCATGCCAGCGCAACTGCACTAAAGCATGCGGCGGTGCTGCCGATAGTTCCCGCAGACAGTCGCTGCGGCGGCACGCATCCAAGGAGTCCGCATGGGCGGCACATTGCTGGAAAAGGTGGAACGGCATACCCGGTTGGCCGGCCATAACCGCGTGGCAATGCTGCTGTTCCGATTGGGTGACGAGCAGTTGTTCGGCATCAATGTGTTCAAGGTTCGCGAAGTCTTGCGGCGCCCGCCGCTGGAGCGCATGCCGGGCGTGCACGAGTTGCTGGCTGGCAGCTGCGACTATCGCGGGCAGACCATCCCGGTGATCGACCTGGCGGCCGCGCTTGGCTACGCGCCGCTGCGCGACGTGGATTCCGCCCACCTGATGGTCACCGAGTTCAGCCGCTCGGTGCAGGGGTTTCTGGTCGCCGATCTGCAGCGCATGGTGCAGTGCGAAGGCGAAACGCTGATCGCACCACCCACGGCGCTCGGCTTTGGTGCGCGGGTCAACGCAGTGACACGGGTCGATGGCGCGCTGCTTGCGGTGGTCGACGTGGAACATGTGCTGGCCAGCATCGATGCGGCGCCGGCCGAGCTGTCGATGCAGATGCAGCGTGTTGCCGGAGCGCGTTCGCTGTCGCCCCGGCGCGTGATGGTGGTGGATGACTCGGTAATCGCCCGTCGCCGCCTGGTCAGCTTGTTCAAGCAGATGAATATCGAGTGCGTGGTGGCAAAGGACGGCCGCGAGGCGCTCGACCGGCTACTCGAGATGGCCGCCGCCGATCCCGCTGAAGGGGTCAAACTGGTGGTGTCCGACATCGAGATGCCACGGCTGGACGGCTACGCACTGACTCGTGCCATTCGCGAGGCGCCGAGCTTGCGCCAGCTCAAAGTCGTGCTGCACAGTTCGCTCAGCGGCATGTTCAACGAGGCGATGGTGAAGGAGGTCAAGGCCGAGCGCTTCGTGGCCAAGTTCCAGCCGGACCTGCTGGCACAGGCGGTGCTGGAATTGCTGCCGGAGCCGGCGCCGGCGGACTGACGTTCGGGCGGTTCGCCCTGCCTGGCGTCAACAATCCGTCTTTCGGTGGCGCCGCGGCGCTGGCTGCGCCGGCGGTTGCTGCGCCAGCCCAGTCACAGCAAGGGTTTCCTCAGGGTGGCATGCAATTTGCCTCCAGCTCCGTGCGGCAACTGCACGCGGAGCGAAGCGATGACCCTGACCCCTGACAACCTATTCGGCATCCACACTCGTGCGCTGGACTTGTGGCAGCGCCGCACCGAAGTGCTTGCCAACAACCTGGCCAACGCCGACACGCCCGGCTATCTGGCCCGCGACGTGGACTTCCGCAAAGTGCTGGCCGCCGCGGGCGGCGGCCCGGATGCCCTGCCATTGCAGACGACCGCGCCCGGCCAGATCGGCACCGCCAGCCAGGCGGCGGATGGGCTGGCGTATCGCGTGCCGACCCAGCCGAGCATGGACGGCAACACCGTCGATGCCCAGGTCGAACAGGCTGCCTTCGCCGCCAACGGCGTGCACTACCAGGCCAGCCTCTCCTTCATCACCGCGCAGATCCGCATGTTGCGAACGGCAATCACCGGAGCATCGAGCTGATGTCTCTTTTCTCTATCTTCAATGTTGCCGGCTCCGGCATGGCGGCGCAGTCGCTGCGCTTGAACACGGTGGCCAGCAATCTGGCCAATGCCGACAGCGTGGCCAGTACGCCCGAGGGCGCCTACCGTTCGCGCGAGCCGCTGTTTGCCGCGGTGAAGAATCAGCAGGACAGCGGCAGCAATGCCGTCGGCGAAGGCGTGCAGGTGCTCGGCGTCACCGAGAGCCAGGCCGCCATTCCCAGTCGCTACGAACCGGGCAATCCGTTGGCCAATGCGGACGGCTACGTCTTTAGCAGCAACGTCAATCCGGTAGACGAGCTGGTCAACATGATCTCGGCCTCGCGCTCGTATCAGAACAACGTCGAGGTGATGAACTCGACGCGCCAGCTGTTGCAGAAGACGCTGGACCTGGGCAAATGAGGCGCGCACAAGTGAGGTCCGCACCGCTGATGAACGCAAGGTCGATATACGCACAACCGAAGCATGCACAGATGAGGAACATCGCATGAGCGACATAGCAGTGGGCGGCCCCGCTTCGAACACGGCAGCGGCAGCGGCGACCAGCGCGAGCAAGGATAAAACCATGAACCAGGCCGACTTCCTGAGTCTGCTGGTGCAGCAGATGCGCAACCAGGATCCGACCAAGCCGATGGATTCCTCGCAGATGGTCAGCCAGCTGGCGCAGATCAGCCAGGTGTCGGCGACACAATCGCTGCAGACCTCGTTCGACAGTCTCAGCCAGTCGCTGCAGGGCAATCAGATGTTGCAGGCAAGCAGCATGGTCGGGCGCAGCGTGACCGTGCCGTCGGCTGCGGGTCAGCTGCAAGCCAGCGGCCTGGACGGCGCGGTGAACGTGCCCGACGGCGGCGGCACCGTGCTGGTTCAGGTCACCGACAAGGACGGCAACGTGCTGCGCACGCTGAACCTGGGTACGCCCGCGGCAGGTCTGGCGGCATTCCATTGGGACGGCAAGGACGACGGCGGCACGGCGCTGGCCGAAGGAACCTATGGGCTGAAGGCCCAGGCCGGCAACGCCGCCGTGGCGACCTACGTGAGCGGCAAGGTCAACGGTGTGGGCATGACCGGCAGCGACGGCGCCTACCTGGATGTGGATGGTTTTGGTGGCGTCCTGCTGAGTCAGGTCGCGCAGATCAACTGATGGCCCCGCGGGGCTTCAATACAGAGGAATTACTCGGATGCCTTTCAACATTGCATTGAGCGGTCTCAACGCGGCTTCCTCGGATCTCGAGGTCACCGCCAACAACATTGCCAACACCGGCACCACCGGCTTCAAGGGCTCGCGTGCCCAGTTCGCCGAGCTGTTCAACGCTGCCGGTCCCAACCTCAGCGCCACCCAGATCGGCAGCGGCGTGCGGCTGACCAACGTGGCCCAGCAGTTCACCGCAGGCAGCGTCGAAACGACCAACAACAGCCTGGATTTCGCCATCAGCGGCGAGGGCTTTTTTACCCTGCACGACGGCAAGGGCTACTCGTACACGCGCGCCGGCGCGTTCCAGAAGGATCAGAACGGGTTCGTGACGAACGCCAACGGCCAGCGCCTGCAAGTGTTTCCGGCGCTGTCCAACGGCACCTTCGACAGCAGCACGCTGACCGACCTGCAACTGCTCGGCTCGCAGAATGCCGCCAAGGCCACCGGCGCCGTGCAGATGGCGCTGAACCTGCCCTCCGATGCGGTGGCGCCGGCCACGCCATTCGATCCGGTCAACGACCCGGCAAGCTACAACCAGTCGACCCCGTTCACTGCCTACGATTCGCTGGGCGCCACCCACAGCGGCACCGTGTACTTCGTCAAGGACGCAGCCGCCAACGTGTGGAACGCGAACCTCTACATCGACGGCGCCTCGACCGGCGCGTCGCAGCCGCTTACGTTCAACAGCAGCGGTGCGCTGGTCGCGCCGGCGAACGGCAAGCTGGCTTTTCCGGCCGTTTCGGTCAGCCCGGGCGCCGACCCCATGCAGCTCACCCTGGACATGAGCAAGGCGACCCAGTTCGGCAACACCTACGCCGCCAGCGCGATCAACCCGGATGGCTATCCGACCGGCATCCTGGCCAGCATCGACGTGTCCAATGAGGGCGTGGTGCAGGCCAAGTATTCCAACGGCCAGACCACCTCGCTGGGCCAGCTGGCGATGGCGCAGTTCTCCAACGAGCAGGGCCTGCGCCAGCTGGACAACACCAACTGGGCCGCGTCCTTCGACTCCGGCACGCCGATCATGGGTGCTGCCGGCAATGGCACGTTCGGCAGCGTGCAGGCCGGTGCGCTGGAGGCGTCCAACACCGCCGACCTCACCGCGCAGCTGGTCAACATGATCAAGGCGCAGCGCAACTACCAGGCGAACGCGCAGGTGATCTCCACCGACAACCAGCTGACCCAGACCATCATCAACATCCGCAACTGACGCAACGCGTGATCCCGGCGTGCCGGGGTCATCGCCATTGAGGTTTCCCCATGGATCGTTCGCTCTATGTAGCCATGACCGGTGCCACGCAGATGATGCGCGAGCAGTCGGAGGTGGCGCACAACCTGGCCAACGCCGACACCGTCGGTTTCAAGGCGCAGCTGTCGGCATTCCAGCCGCTGCCGGTGCAGGGGCCGGGCATGCCCACGCGGATCAACGGCGTGGCGCAGGGCCTGGGTGTGGACATGCGTGAAGGTGGCCAGACCGACACCGGTCGGGACCTGGATGTCGCGGTGCAGGGGCAGGGCTGGATCGCGGTGCAGGGCGCCGACGGCAGCGAGGGCTACACCCGCGCCGGCGAATTGCGCCTCACGCCGGACGGGCTGCTCACCGACTCCCGCGGCAACCTGGTGCTGGGCGATGGCGGCCCGATCAGCGTGCCGCAGAGCACCCAGATGAACATCGGCGCGGACGGCACCGTCTCGGTGGTGCCGATGGGACAGTCCCCGGAAACCATCGCCGCGGTCGGGCGCATCAAGCTGGTCAATCCGGGTGCCGACCGGCTTGCGCTGGGCAGCGACGGGCTGATGCACCTGAGCGACGGCGGCACCGCAGATGCCGATCCGGCGGTCACGCTGAAATCCGGCGTGCTGGAGTCCAGCAACGTCAACCCATCGCAGACGCTGGTGCAGATGATCCAGCTGTCGCGGCAGTACGAATTGCAGATCCGCTCGATCCACAGCGCCGACGAGAACGCGCAGTCAGCCACGCGGCTGCTGCAGATGACCTGACAGGTCTGACAAGCGCAATTTTTCATAGAGACATCCAGACGTCCAAACGGAGTCCATCGACATGTTTTCATCCCTGTGGGTAGCCAAGACCGGCCTCGATGCGCAGCAGACGCGCATGGACGTGATCTCGAACAACCTGGCCAATGCCAACACCACCGGCTACAAGAGTGCGCGCGCGGCGTTCCAGGACCTGGTTTACCAGAACCTGCGCCAGCCCGGCAGCCAGACCACCGAGCAGACGCAGTCGCCCTCGGGCCTGATGCTGGGCACTGGCGTACGCGTGGTCGGCAGCGAAAAGCTGTTTACCCAGGGCAACATGGAGCAGACCGGCAACTCGCTGGACGTGGCCGTGCAGGGTCGCGGCTTTCTGCAGGTGACCATGCCCGACGGCACCATCGCCTATACCCGCGACGGCTCGCTGCATCTGGACCAGAACGGCCAGATCGTCACCGCCAACGGTTACGCGGTGGATCCGGCCGTAAGCGTTCCAGCCAACGCGCAGAGCATCACGATCGGCAGCGATGGCACCGTCAGCGTGAGCCTGCCGGGGCAGGCGGCGACGCAGCAGATCGGCACCGTGCAACTGGCCGATTTCATCAACCCTGCCGGCCTGCAGCCGAACGGCGACAACCTTTACCTGGAAACCGCCTCCAGCGGCTCGCCGCAGATCGGGCAGCCGGGTTTGAACGGCCTCGGCACGTTGTCGCAAGGCCAGCTGGAAGCCTCCAACGTCAACGTGGTCGAGCAGATGGTCGACATGATCGAGACCCAGCGCACCTACGAGATGAACTCCAAGGCGGTAACCGCCGCCGACGACATGCTGCAGTTCCTCACCAACAAGACCTGAGACACGCCGTGATGCCGAACCGTTGCCGTTTTTTGCTCGTGCCGTGCGCGCTCGCCCTGCTGGCCGGCTGCGCCAGCGCGCCGCGTTCGCACGACGATGCCGAATGGGCACCGACGCCGCCACCCGCGCAGCAGGTGGTGCCCGCGCAGGCCGACGGCTCGATCTATCACGACTCGCAGAACATGGAGCTGTTCGCCGATCCGCGCGCCCACCGCGTGGGCGACATCCTCACCGTGGCATTGGTGGAAAGCACGCAGGCCAGCAAGAAGGCCACCACCAGCACCAGCAAGACCGACAAGGCAAACATCGCCGCGCCGACGATCCTCGGTCAGGGCCTGTCGATCGGCGGCAAGGTCGCCGACATCGGACTGAACGGCGAGCGCAGCTTCGACGGTGCCGGTTCCAGCACCCAGAGCAACCAGCTCACCGGCCAGATCACCGTCACCGTCGCGCAGCGCCTGACCAACGGCAATTTGCTGGTGCGCGGCGAGAAATGGCTGACCATCAATCAGGGCCAGGAGCTGGTGCGCATCTCCGGCATCGTGCGTCCGCAGGACATCGGCCAGGACAACGTGGTGCCATCCACCCGCGTCGCCGACGCGCGCATCAGCTACACCGGGCGCGGCACGCTGGCCGACGCGAATACGCGCGGCTGGCTGTCGCGCTTCTTCAACTCCAAGTGGATGCCGTTCTGATGAAGACGCCTCGCAGTCCGTCGCCACCGCAGCTCGCCCAGTGCAATGGAAGCCCCAAGCCTGAAGCGGACGGGAGTGTGAACCGGCTGTCGACGCCGATGCATCCGTCTCATCCGCAGTACGCGCGCACCGTGGCGGAATCCCGTCGCGTGGCGATCCGCGCCGCCGCGTCGCGCTGGCACGCCTTCGGTGCGACGGTACTGGTGTGCCTGCTCGGGCTGTTCGTGGCCGCACCGGCACACGCCGACAAGATCCGCGACCTGGTGCAGGTGGCGGGCGTGCGCAGCAACCAACTGATTGGATATGGACTGGTCGTGGGCCTGGATGGCTCGGGCGACCAGACCACGCAGGCGCCGTTCACTACCCAGAGCCTGGAGAACATGCTGCAGCAGTTCGGCATCACGGTGCCGGCCAATGCGCGGCCGCAGCTGAAAAACGCCGCGGCGGTGATGGTGACGGCCGAGCTGCCGCCGTTCGCCAAGCCCGGTCAGGCGATCGACGTGACGGTCGCCTCGATCGGCAACGCCAAGAGCATCCGCGGTGGCCAGTTGCTGATGGCGCCGCTGCGTGGCGCCGACGGCAACGTCTACGCCGTGGCGCAGGGCAGCGTGGTGGTCGGTGGCGTCAGCGCCCAGGGCAAAAGCGGTTCCAGCGTGCAGGTCAATATTTCCGCCAGTGGGCGCATTCCCAATGGCGCCTCGGTGGAGCGCATCGTGGCCTCGTCGTTTGCCGGCGGCGGCGATCTGACGCTGAACCTCAACACCGCCGATTTCACCACCGCCGCGCGGATCGCCACGGCGATCAATCAAGCCTACGGGGCTGGCACCGCACAACCGCTCGACGGCGGTTCGGTGTCGGTGCGCGGGCCGCAGGATCCGGCACAGAAGGTGGCATGGCTGGGGGCGATCCAGAATCTCGACGTGCAGCCGGGCGATGCGCCGGCCCGCATCGTGGTCAACTCGCGCACCGGCACCGTGGTGATCGGTTCGGATGTGCGGGTCACCGCGGCCGCGGTGGCGCATGGCGCGATCCAGGTCACCATCGGCGAGCAGGCGCTGGTCAGCCAGCCGGCACCTTTCAGCAAGGGCCAGACCGCGATCGTGCCGAGCAGCAGCGTGCAGATCAGCGAAGACGGCGCACACATGTTCAAGTTCGGCCCGGGAGTCAGTCTGGACACCATCGTGCGCGCGGTGAATCAGGTCGGCGCCACACCGAGCGATCTCATCTCGATTCTGCAGGCATTGAAGCAGGCTGGCGCACTTCATGCAGATCTGGTCGTGATCTGATCCGGTGACAAAATCATGACGCCCATCAACAGCGCATTGCCCGCACTCGATACCTGGACCGAACTGTCCGGTTTCCAGCAGTTGCGTGCGCAGGCGCGCAGCGATGGCGGCAAGGGTGCGCTGCCGGCAGTGGCCAAGCAGTTCGAGGCGATCTTCACCCAGATGATGCTGAAATCGATGCGCGACGCGAACGCCAGCATGGGTAGCGACATCGCCGGCAGCGAGCAGGTCAATTCGTATCGCGACATGTTCGACCAGCAGTTGTCGCTGAGCCTGGCGAACGGCCACAACGGCCTCGGCATCGCGAAGATGCTGGTCCGCCAGCTCGGCGGCAAACCGGATCATGCCGCTGCCGCCGACGCCAGCCCGTTGCCGTTGTCCACGACTGGCGTACTCAACGCCAATGTCCGCGCACTGCTGCAGCTGGGCTCCAGCGGCGAGTCGGCCAACGGCGAAGGCGCAAGCGATGCGGCGGGCAACATCGGCATCGCGGCCATGCCGTCGACGGCCGATGCCGGTTCGGCATGGCGGCATACGCTCGATCGCCTGGCGCAAGGCGCGCTGGATGTGGCCGGCACGGCGGCGAAGCTGCTGCCCGGTGGCGACCCGGTGAATTTCGTTCGCGCGCTGGCGCCGCATGCGGCGGTGGCGGCGAAGCAGCTTGGTGTGTCGGTGCGTGCGCTGCTGGCGCAGGCGGCACTGGAAACCGGCTGGGGCAAGCATCTGCCCAGCCACGGCGACGGCAGCAGCAGCAACAATCTGTTCGGCATCAAGGCCGGCAGCAGCTGGGACGGCGACAAGGTCAGCGTGCCCACGCTGGAGTACGAGAACGGTGTGGCGGTACGCAAGCGCGATCAATTCCGTGCCTACGACTCGCCCTCCGAATCGTTCTCCGATTACGCCCGCCTGCTGGCCGACAGCCCGCGTTATGCGCAGGCGCTGGGCCAGGGCGAGAACATCGCCGGCTTTGCGCGGGCACTGGCGCATGGCGGCTATGCGACCGACCCGTCGTACGTGGCCAAGATCACCGCGATCGCCAACAGCGCACAGATGCGCGAAGCGCTGGCCGGCCTGCATGCGGACGGTGGCGCCGAATGAACGTGTCAGCGCCTTCCGGTGCCAGCTTCCACCGCCCACGTGCAGCCGGACTGCTCGCTCAAGAGAATGCCCCGGCAGCCGTTACCGTTTCCACGTACCGCGCGTTGCCGGCGGTGCTCCAGGTGTTGAGGATGTTCCATGGCTGACATGCTTTCGACCGGCGTGTCCGGGCTGCTTGCTTCGCAGATCGGACTCAGCACGGTGAGCCACAACGTGGCCAACGTGAACACCGACGGCTATAGCCGCCAGGTGGTGTCGTTCGGTGCCAGGTTGCCTGAAGGGCAGAGCGGCTACTACATCGGCACCGGCGTCAACACGGTGGCGGTCCAGCGGGCCTACAGCCAGTTCCTGAACAGCTCGCTGTGGTCGGCCAGTTCCGGGCAGGGCCGCGCCACCACCATGGCCGGTCTCACCGGCCAGCTCAACGACCAGCTGTCTGGCACCAGCAACCTGCAGACCTCGCTGGACAGTTTCTACGGCGCCGTGCAGGACATGGCCAACGCGCCATCGGACGCCGCCTCACGTCAGGTGCTGCTGGCCCGCGCGGGCGGGTTGGCTACGACGTTTCGCGCGTTGTCCGGCCAGTTCAACGCATTGTCCGGCCAGGTACAGCAGCAGATCGGCGACACGGTCGATTCGATCAACAGCGACAGCCAGTCGATCGCCAAATTGAACGGATTGATCCGCTCATCGGCGGCCACCGCCGGCACGCCGCCGGCCGACCTGCTCGACCAGCGCGACGCACTGGTGAAGAAGCTGGCCGGCGAAGTCGGCGTGAGCGTGGTGCCGCAGAACGACAACACCATCAGCGTCTTCGTCGGCAATGGCCAGGCCCTGGTCACCGGCACCGAGGCGCACGCACTCGGTACCGCACCGAATATCTACGACGCCACCCGCCAGGAAGTGGTGGGTGCTGCGTCGGGCAATGTGCTCAGCGGCCGCATCGGCGGAGGCACGCTGGGCGCTTTGCTGGATTTCCGCAGCAACGTGCTCGACCCGGCGCAGGCCCAACTGGGTCGCGCCGCGCAGGCGATGGCCAGCGCGTTCAATGCGCAGCATGCACAGGGCGTGGATCTGCAGGGCAATGTCGGCGGCACGTTCTTCAACGTCGCCGGCCCCACCGTGCAGGCGGCCAGCACCAACAGCGGCAGCGGCACGCTGGACGCCAGCATCAGCGACATCGGTGCGCTGACCGGCAAGGACTACGTGCTGAGCTACGACGGCAGCAACTGGAGCATGCGCGACACCAACGGCAGCGCCGTTGCGCTCAGCGGCACCGGCACCAGCGCCGATCCGTTCAAGGCCGCCGGGCTGAGCCTGGTGGTGGGCGGTGCTGCCAGCGCGGGCGACAGTTTCCGCGTGCAGCCCAGTCGCAACGCCGCGGCCAGTTTTTCGCTGGCGATCGACGACCCCGACAAGATCGCCGCCGCCGCACCATTCACGGTCACGGCCGCCGCCGGCAACACCAGCACGGCTGCAGCCAGTGTCACCATCAGAGACGGCAGCGACGCCAATCTGTTCAACGCCAGCTCCATCGTGTTCAGTTCACCGACCAGCTACAGCATCGACGGCGGCGCGGCGCAGACCTTCACGCCCGGCCAGCCCATCGTGCACAACGGCTGGAGCATGCAGCTCAGCGGTGCACCGCAGGCCGGCGACAGTTTCAGCCTGCAGGCCAACAGCAACGCGCATGGCGACAACAGCAATGCGCTGATGCTGGGCAAGGTCGCCAATCTCGGCGTACTCGATGGTGGCGTCACCAGCACGGGCCGCGCCTACAGCCAGCTGGTCAGCCAGGTCGGCGGCGCCGGCGCGCTGGCGAACGACGACCTGACCACGCAGACCGCGGTGTACAACCAGGCGATGAGCTCGCAGCAAAGCGTGTCAGGCGTGAACCTGGACGAAGAGGCCGCCAACCTGTTGCGTTACCAGCAGGCGTACCAGGCTTCGGCCCAGGTCATCAGTACCGCCAACAGCATCTTCGGCGCGCTGCTAAGCGCCGTGCAGGGGTAAGCCATGCGAGTTTCCACCAGCTGGATGCAGCAGCAGTCCGTCGGCAGCATGATGGATCGCCAGAGCGACCTGTCCGATATCAACACGCAGTTGAGTACCGGCAAGCGCATCAACCAGCCGTCCGACGATCCGGTCGGTGCGGCACGTGCGCTGGACCTCTCGCATCTCACCGCCGACACTGCGCAGTACCAGCGCAACATCACCTCGGCCAATGCGCGGCTGGGCCTGGAAGACCAGAGCCTGTCGAACACCACCAACGTGCTCGGCCGTGTACGCACGCTGTTGCTCCAGGCCGCCAACGGCAGCCAGAGCGACGACACCCGCGGCGACATCGCTGCCGAGATGGTGCAGCTGCGCCAGCAGCTGCTCGGCCAGGCCAACGGCAAGGATGGCCAGGGCGACTACATCTTCGCCGGCAATCGCACGGGCACCGAACCCTTTGCTTCGCAGAATGGCGTGAGCTATCTGGGCGACGACGGCCAGCGCATGGTCGCCGCCGGCGCCGGCCTGCAGGTGGCCACTGGTGATCCGGGCAGCGCCGTGTTCGTCGATATCCCCACCGGCAACGGGACCTTCGCGATCAGTGCCGACCCGGCCAACACAGGCAAGGCCGTGGCCGGCGCCAGCAGCGTCAGCAACCCCAATGCCAGTCCCTCGGCGTGGAACGGCGGCAGTTACAGCATCGTGTTCACCGCCGCCGATGCATACGAAGTGCGCGACGCTGGCGGCGCCGTGCTGGACAGCGGCAGCTACGACGCGACCAACGGCGGCAGCATCACCTTTCGCGGTGCCCAGGTGGCCTTCAGCGGCGTGCCCGCCGTGGGCGACAAGTTCGCGCTGGGAGCGTCCGCCAAACAGGACGTGTTCACCACGCTGGACAACATCATCACCACGCTGCGCACACCCAATGGCGGCGACGCGCAGATGCAGAACGACATCAACACGCAGTTCGCGAATCTCGATCAGGCGATCGACAACATCACGCGCACGCGCGGCATGGTCGGGGCGCGCATGAATGCGCTCGATCAGCAAAGCGGACTCAACGACGACTTGACGCTGCAGTACAAGAGCGCACTGACGGATGTGCAGGACGTGAACTACTACGACGCGATCAGCCAGCTCGGCGCGCAGACCACCGCCCTGCAGGCGGCGCAGCAGACGTTCACCAAGATCCAGGGGTCGAAGTTGTTCGACTATTTGCGTTGACAAGGCTCAAGTTTCGGTGTTGTGGGTCGAAACAGTTCACAAGGCGGATGCATTCAATGGTGAATCCCCGCCGGATTGTCTGAGCCGACTCATATCGGCACACCACCCCGATTCGGAGAATTCCCATGGTCATGAGTGTCAACACCAATATCAGCTCGCTGAATGCCCAGAACAATCTGGCCAAGTCGCAGAGCAAACTGTCCACCGCGATCGAGCGCCTGTCCTCGGGCATGCGCATCAACAGCGCGAAAGACGATGCCGCCGGCCTTGCCATCTCCACCCGCTTCACCACGCAGATCAATGGCCTCAACCAGGCCGTCAGCAATGCCAATGACGGCATCTCGCTGGCGCAGACCACCGAGTCGGCGCTGAACGAAGTGACCAACAACATGCAGCGCATCCGTACCCTGGCGGTGCAGTCGGCCAACGCCACCAACTCCGACAGCGACCGCGCCGCGCTCGACGCCGAAGTGCAACAGCGTCTGTCGGAAATCACCCGCATCTCGCAGCAGACCACGTTCAACGGCCGCCACGTCCTCGACGGCACGTTCGGCAGCGCTGCGTTCCAGATCGGTGCCAACGTCGGCGAGACGATTTCGGTGAACCTGAGCCAGGGTGCCGGTGCCAAGCAGGTCGGCCAGATGGCCACCTCGGCGA
>DHXA01000137.1:23742-24158 GCA_002413455.1 Rhodanobacter sp. UBA5168
GCAGGCTTCGATTACAGCGGCGCCGGCTCCAAGACCTTTACCGTCGACGGCACCACGGTCGCCCTGTCTACCGCCGAGGCCACTCAGGGAGCCCTGGTGACCGACGTGCAGACCCAGTTGGATGCGGGCGCCGGCGGCGCCGGTGTCTACACGGTCGCGGCCAGCGGCGCCAATGGCTTCACCATCACCACGGCGGCGACGGGCGCCAGCAGCGCCATGACGATTGGTGGCGCCGATGCCGCCTTCGTTACCGGCAATGTCGCCGGTGCGGACGCGGGTGCCGGAACGGCCGTCCCGCTGACCCTCGCCGCTGGCGACCTGACGATCGACGGCACCGACATGGCGGGTACCTACACGGACGCCCAGAGCCTGGTCGATGCGGTCAACAGCAAGGGCGTTGCCGGCGTCTCCGCTTA
>DHXA01000137.1:24522-24655 GCA_002413455.1 Rhodanobacter sp. UBA5168
GCACCATCAGCTCCATGCGCAGCGACCTCGGCGCGGTGCAGAACCGTTTCGATTCCACCATTGCCAACCTGCAGACCATTTCGCAGAACCTCAGCTCGTCGCGCAGCCAGATCCAGGATGCCGACTTCGCTGC
>DHXA01000137.1:24960-40207 GCA_002413455.1 Rhodanobacter sp. UBA5168
CAGAGCGTGCTCAAGCTGCTGCAGTAACTTGCCACCGGAACGGCCGCGGATGTCCGCGGCCGTTCCATTTGAATCCAGGAAGACCCGATCATGGCGATCACCGTCAACTCCACCACACCCACCTCCGGCCTGTTGACCTCGCTGGGCGTCGGTTCGGGCCTGGACGTAGCCACCCTGGTCACCCAGCTGGTCAATGCCAAGAAGGCACCCCAGCAAAATCAGATTACCGATCAGGCGCAAACCGCCAATACCCAGCTTTCCGCGCTTGGCCAGGTCAGCGCCGCGCTTTCCGCGTTGCAATCGGCGATGGCGTCGATCAGCGATGGCAGTGCATTCAGCGCGCACAGCGTGAGCAGCAGCGACACCACCATATTGAACGCCACCGCGACCGGCACCGCCGTCGCCGGCAGTTACAAGATTGAAGTGACCCAGCTGGCCAGTGCCCTCAAGGCCAAGTCCGGCGCGTTCACCGACAGCAGCGCCACGGTCGGTACCGGCACACTCACCATTGCGGTGGGCGGCCAGACCATGAATCTTTCCATCGATGGCAGCGACAACTCGCTGGCATCGATTCGCGATGCGATCAACAAATCCAGCGACAACCCCGGCGTCAGCGCCACCATTGTCACCGGCACCGACGGCGCACATCTGGTGCTGAGCGGCACCCGCACCGGTGCGGCCAATGGCTTCACGGTGTCGAGCAGCGGCGGCGATGGCGGTCTTGCCGCGCTCAACTACGACGCAAGCGCCGGCAGCGGCAACAATCTGACCGTGATCAACGCGGCCAGCGACGCGCTTTACACCATCGACGGCCTGGCCGCGAACAGCGCCGGCAACAGCATCAGCACCGCCATCGACGGACTCACCCTCAACCTGTCCACGCTGGGCGTGAGCACGGTCAGCGTCGCCAATGACCCGTCCAAAGCCACCAGCGCACTGACCAATCTGGTCAACACCTACAACAGCTTCGTCGGGATCTACCAGAACCTGACCAAGTACGACGTCACCAGCAACACCGCCGGCGCCATGATCGGCGACGCCACGCTCAACGGCATCAACAGCACTTTGTCGCGGATCATCGGCGGCAGCGCCAATGGCGCCACGCTGTCGTCGATCGGCATTTCGTTGCAGGCGGACGGCACGCTCAAGCTGGACAACGACAAGCTTTCCGCCGCGCTCAGCGACGGCGGCAAACAGGTCAGCGACCTGTTCGGTGGCGACAACGGTTTCTCCGCCCAGTTGGGCGCGCAGCTGACCAACTGGGTTGGCGACCATGGCGTGCTGGCCGGGCGCACCGACAGCATCAGCCAGCAGCTGACGGACCTGGGCGACCAGCAGACCGCGCTGGACGCCAGCATGGACAGCCTCACCGCGCGTTACCAGGCGCAGTTCACCGCGCTGGACACATTGATGAGCAAGCTCAACAGCACCAGCAGCTTCCTCACGCAACAATTCGACGCGCTCAACAACAGCAACCAGAAGTAATCCGCAAAACCTCAAGGCAGGAGATCACGATCATGGGATTCGGCTATGGCGCAGGCGCCTACCAGCAGGTACGTTCGCACGGCGGCGTGGAGTCGGCCGACCCGCATGGGCTGATCACGCTGCTGATGGATGGCGCACTCGAGCGTCTGGTGAAGGCCCGCGCGCACATGCTGCGCGGCGAGGTGGCCGCCAAGGGCGAAACGATCTCGCGCAGTATCGAAATCATCGGCGGGCTGCGCGACAGTCTCGATCCCAAGGCCGACACCGCGATGGTCGAGCGTCTCGACTCGCTCTACGAATACATGAGCCGGCGCCTGCTGCACGCCAACCTGCGTGACGACGCGGATATCCTCGACGAGGTCAGCGGGTTGTTGCAGCAGCTGCGCGACAGCTGGGT
This sequence comes from Rhodanobacter sp. UBA5168, assembly GCA_002413455.1. Taxonomy (GTDB): domain Bacteria; phylum Pseudomonadota; class Gammaproteobacteria; order Xanthomonadales; family Rhodanobacteraceae; genus Rhodanobacter. The sequence goes on from DHXA01000137.1 coordinate 26,843, forward strand.
GCAGATCGCGCCGGTGTCCGCTGCCCGCGCGGTCGGTGCTTGATCGTGACGCTGGCTCCGAAGGAATCGTCGCTGGTGCAGGCGCTCGCCATCACCCGCACGATGCTGGCCGCCGCGCATGCGCAGGATTGGGATCAGCTGTCTGCTCTGGAAGCAACGCGTGAACCGCTGTTGCGTCGCCAGCATCCGACGGATGCGGCCAGTCACGCCCAGTTGGGCGAGGTTCTGGCGTACGATCGCGAACTGCAGGCGCTGGTGGGCCAGGCACGTGATGCAGTTGCCCGGCAGTGGCAGCGCGAGAACGGCCGGGCGCAGGCGATCGCCGCCTACGGACAGTCGTGATCCTGGTCTGAGCCGTCCGTGGCGGGCAGGCGCAGGTTGCGCTGTCCCCACTCAGACTCCGCCTGCATGGCGTCGGAAACTCCCCAGCATGGCGGGTTCCGGATCTTCAGCGGATACCGTGGAGCGGCACGATGAATACCGGTCGGTGGGACGAGTTCGAGCAACGAGTGAGTATCGAGGAGAGCCTGCACGTCGATTGCGAGCTCCTTGCCTGGCCTCCGCCGCACGAGCAGCTGCTGTGGCTGGCCGAACGCAACGCGAACACGCTGGCGGCGATTGCTGCGCTGGAAGAGCGCCGTGCCGATCTGGCCGAGGACGACAGTCCGCTGATGCAGGAAATGCTGCGGATGGACGCCAAGCTCACCGCGCTGGTGGATATCGTCAACCAGCTGCTGGTGCCCGCCAGCACGCTGCCGCCGCGCCAGTTGCTGCGCTTCAACGCCGTCGGCGCGCTGCTGCCGGCCAGCCTGGTGCCGGAAGGCGAAGCCGTGCTGGTGCGCTTGCGCTTCGATCTCTGCCGCAGTTTGCCGCTGGAATTGCCGGCGCAAAGGGAACGTCGATTCGACGATGGTCGAGTGTTCGTGGTGTTCAATCCGCTTGGCGATGTGCTGGGTGACGCAATTGAGCGGCTGGTTTTTCGCCATCACCGACGCAAAGTGGCAGAGGCGCGCCAGCTGCCCGGTTGAGTGGCGAATCGATGCGAATCGAGTCGACATTTGCTATGTGATCCAGTTCGCACATATGAGCATTGCCGTGTAGTTCCTTTGACACACGTCACGCATGCGCGTCGCGCTCGGTCACATGGCGGGCTTCATTCAATCTTTCCTTGTTTCATATGGTTACAGCTAACCGCGGCGTATATGCAGCGGCGATCGTGATACCGGTTTTCCGGCAAGTGACGTTTTGCCGTCGCGGCGACTGGGAAAACTGGCCCTCTTATTGCTCATGGTTCATCAGGTCGGCGACGGAAAGTCGGCATCGATGAAAAGGCGGTCCCGCTGGAAGCTTGGGGTTGCCATATGTGCAACACGGAGAAAGCGATGCAAAAATTCGACTTCCTGGTGATCGAGTCCGACGAGACGCGTGTGAACTCCGTGCTCTCGGCGCTCCACTTTCTGGGTTACCGGCCGCAGCATGGCGCCGACTGCACCGAGATCGACGAGGCCACTCACGCCTGGCGTGCGGTATACATCGGCGGCATCGACGACGTTGCCGAGGCGGAGCGTCAGTTTTCCCTGCTTGGCGCCACAGCCGCCCACATTCCGGTGCTGCTGGCTGAGGATTCCCCCTGGGCCGGGCGCTTCAGTGCGCCGACCTCGCCGTTTGCGACGCGGGTGGCCACGCTGGCCTTTCCGCTGCGCTACGAAAAGATGGCCGAAGCCATGCGCAACATCTATGCGCGCCTGCTCGGCGGCCAGTCCAGCGGCCTGCGTTTCGTCGGCAACTCGGCGCCGATGGTTCGCGTCAACGCGCTGATCCGACAGGTCGCACCGTTCGATTCCAGTGTGCTGGTGCTGGGCGAATCGGGTACCGGCAAGGAGATGGTGGCGCGCGCGATCCACGAAAGTTCGCCGCGCCGCGAGAAGCCCTTCGTGGCGATCAACTGCGGTGCCATTCCGGCCGAGCTGCTGGAGAGCGAACTGTTCGGTCACGAAAAGGGCGCTTTCACCGGCGCGATCACGGCGCGCAAGGGCCGCTTTGAATTGGCCGAGGGCGGCACTCTGTTTCTCGACGAGATCGGCGACATGAGCCTGCCGATGCAGGTGAAGTTGTTGCGCGTGCTGCAGGAGCGTGCCTACGAACGGGTCGGCGGCAACAAGACCCAGCGCTGCGACGTCCGCATCATCGCGGCCACGCATCGCAACCTGGAGCGGTCGATCGCCCACGGCCAGTTTCGCGAAGACCTGTTCTACCGCCTCAGCGTGTTTCCGCTGGAACTGCCCTCGCTGCGCGAGCGGCTGGAAGACCTGCCGCCGCTGATCACCGAGTTCAACCAGCGGCTGGCCCGTCGCGGCCTGGGCGTGGTGCGCTTCAGCGCCGGCGCGATGCAGTCGCTGCGGGCGCACGCATGGCCGGGTAACGTGCGCGAGCTTTCCAACCTGGTCGAGCGCATGGCGATCCTGTTTCCGCACGGCGAAGTCCGCAGCAGCGACCTGCCGGAAAAATATCGCGGCCAGCATGCCGGCGACGAAGTCCATGGCGCCGCGCTGCTGGCACTGATGGACGATGAGCTGCACGCGGGTGAGGGCGTGTTGCATCCGGTGTCCGAATCGCTGCGCATGCTGCCCGAGCACGGGCTCGACCTGAAGGATCACCTGGCCGACATCGAGGTGGGTTTGATCCGCCAGGCGCTCGACGCCACTGGTGGCGTGGTGGCGCATGCCGCGCGCCTGCTGCACATGCAGCGCACCACGCTGGTGGAAAAGCTGCGCAAGTACGGGTTGCAGAACAGCCTGGCGGCTTAGCTCGCAGGTGGGCCATGCGGGACGGCGAGCGGCGTGCCGCACACCCTTCGGAAGGTCTCTCCCGCATCGCGTTTTTCGCTCCACACCAATGGCACGGCTCGTGCTTTTACCACTGTAAACCCGTCACGCGCCGGGATTCCGTCATGAGGCAAGCGCCATGAGTCAACCGACATGAGCACGATCGACGTCAACAACCTGCTTTCCCAGATGCGCCAGATGACGGCGCAGGTGCGCCCGCCGGAAACGGCGTTCAAGGCAGCGCCGGTCAGTGCGCAGTCCGACTTCTCGGCCTTGCTCAAGCAGTCCATTTCCGCGGTGGGCCGCAACCAGATGGAGGCGGGCAACATGGCGGCGAGTTTCGAGCGTGGCGATCCCGGTGCGGATCTTGGCCGCACGATGATCGCGGTGCAGAAAGCGGACCTCTCGCTGCGCACCATGGTCGAGGTACGCAACAAGCTGGTCGATGCGTACAAGGACATCATGAACATGCCGGTCTGACGCCTTCGCGCCGACTTCGACTCCGCCCTTAGCAAACGAGCAGCACCATGGCAGACAACGCCATCGCGACGGCCGGCAACAACGGTTCGCGCCTGGACCCCTTCAAGCTGATCGCCCGCAATCCGGCGACGCGCCAGCTCGTGCTGCTGGTGGCGGTTGCCGCGGCGGTGGCACTGGGCGTGGCGGTGGTGCTGTGGTCACGCGGGCCGAATTACGGCTTGTTGTACGCCGGGCTGGAGCAGAAGGACGCCGCCGCGATCACGCAGGAACTGCAGGCGACCAATACGCCTTATCAACTGAGCAACGATGGCTCGTCGATCATGGCTCCGGCCGCCGATCTGGCTGCGCTGCGGCTCAAGCTGGCCAGCAAGGGATTGCCGCAGGGCAGCGCCGCCAGCAGCGCGCTGCCCGCCACCGATTCACCGTTTGGCATGAGCGACCTGGCCGAACGCACCCGCTATCAGCAGCTGCTGGAAACCGATCTGGGCGCCACCATCGGCGGGCTGCAGTCGGTGCGTGCCGCGCGCGTGCATCTGGCGTTGCCCAAGCCCTCGGCATTCATCCGTGACAATCGTGCGGCCAGTGCCTCGGTGCTGGTCACGCTGTACCCCGGGCGTCAGCTCGATGCGGGCCAGGTGGCTGCGATCGTGCATCTGGTGGCGGCCAGTGTGCCGGACCTGGATGCGAGCCAGGTCTCCGTGATCGACCAGCAAGGCCAGTTGCTGACCACCGATCCGAACAGCCCGGGCGCCGTGGATGACAACCGTCTGCGCATGGCGACGCGGATCGAGAACACCTACGCGCAGCGCATCGAGGAACTGCTGACGCCGCTGGTCGGTCCGGGCCGGGTGCGCGCGCAGGTCTATGCGGATCTGGATTTCAGCCAAACTGAAAAAGCCACCGAAACCTTCGGCCACGATCATCCGTCCCTGCGCAGCGAGCAGACCAGCACCGAGCAGCACGGCGGTGCCGCCGCCGGCGGCGTGCCCGGCGCGCTGAGCAACCAGCCGCCGTCACTGGTGGCGCAGCCGACCGCGGCCAAGCCGGATGCCGGCAAGGCGACAGCGGCAACCGGCGCAGCGGCAACGGCGGCTACCGCGACCAATGCGGGCGACAGCTCCAGCAGCGCCACGCGCAACTACGAACTCGATCGCACCATCAGCCATGTCAGCGATCCGGCCGGTCGCCTCGTCCGCCTGACCGTGGCCGTGGTGCTGGATGACAAGCTGGTCAATCCCGCGGCAGCCCCGGCCGGCAGTTCGTCGACCGCGACGAACAGCGTGCCGTTCAGTGCGCAAGAGCTGCAGCGTCTGACCGAGCTGACCAAGAACGCGGTGGGTTTCGACGCCACCCGCGGCGACAGTGTGAGCGTGGTCAATCAGGCGTTCCATCATGGTCCCGTGCCCGATGCGTTGCCGGAGACGCCGTTGTGGGAACGTCCCGGCGCGATGGATTTGTTCAAGCAGGGCCTCGGTGTGCTGATCGCGCTGCTGGTGGCGTTCGGCTTGCTGCGTCCGCTGCTGAAGGGACTGGCGCGTGGCGAGACCGCCTCGCGCGCGCTGCCCGCGCCGATGCCAAAGATTTCGGTAAGGGTCGATGACGAGCCTGCCGCCAATGAACCCGCCCGGCTCGGTGCCGTCGCCGCACCGGTGCTCGCCTACGAGCAGCGCATCGGCCAGGCACGGCGGATGGTGGGCGAAAACTCCAAACAGGTGGCGCAGGTCGTGAAAAACTGGGTGAGCGAAGATGGCAACTAACCGTTCCGACGCGCCCATCAATGGCGCGCAACGCGCGGCAATCCTGCTGCTCACGCTGGGCGAGCAAGATGCCGCCGAGGTGCTCAAGCATCTCAGTGCGCGCGACGTGCAGGCTGTCGGCTCCGCGATGGCGGCGCTCTCCAGCGTGTCGCGCGAACACGTCGAGCACGCGCTGGAGAAGCTCAACGAGGACATGGGCCGGCAGACCTCGCTGGGAGTGGGCACCGAGGAATACATCCGCAAGATCCTGGTCAACGCGCTGGGCGAGAACAAGGCCGGTGGCCTGATCGATCGCATCCTGCTCGGCCGCAGCAGCAAGGGCCTCGAATCGCTGAAGTGGATGGAGAGCCGCGCCATCGCCGAGATGATCAACCAGGAACACCCGCAGATCATCGCGCTGGTGCTGGCGCATCTCGAGCCGGATCAGGCGGCCGAGGTGATCGGTTACCTGCCGCTGCGCGTGCGCTCCGATGCGGTGATGCGCATCGCCACGCTGGACGGCGTGCAGCCGCATGCACTGAACGAGCTGGACGAGATCATGGAGCGCCAGTTCTCGGGCAGCAACAAGAAGCTCAAGTCCGCCAACGTCGGTGGCCTGAAGGCAGCCGCCGACATTCTCAACGCGATGGACGGCAGCCGCGAAGCCGAATTGATGACCGCCATCCGCAGTCACGACGATGCACTGGGCGGGCGCATCGAGGATCTGATGTTCGTGTTCGAGGATCTGGCCGAACTGGACGATCGCGGCATGCAGACGCTGCTGCGCGAAGTGCCGTCGGGGACCCTGATCACCGCGCTGAAGGGCGCCGAGCCCGAGATCCGCGAGAAGATCTTCAGCAACATGTCCAAGCGCGCCGCCGACATGATGCGCGACGATCTCGAAGTGAAGGGGCCGGTGCGCCTGAGCGAGGTCGACGCGGCGCAGAAAGAGGTGCTGGCGATCGCCCGCAAACTTTCCGATGCCGGTCAGCTCAGCCTCGCCGCCGGTGGGGATGAATTCGTCTGATGGCCGCCGCGATCTCCACCATGGCACAGGATTTCCAGCGCTGGGAGCTGCCGAACGTGGGCACCCAGTCGACAGCATCGAAGGCGGCCAATACACCGCCCCAGCCCACCGTGCACGAACTGGCTGCGCTCGAACAGCAGGCGCGTGACGAGGGTTATGCCGCCGGCCACGCCGAAGGCAAGGCCGCGGCGCAGCAGCAATTGCGCCAGCGCATGGCTCAACTCGATGCACTGTACGAAAGCGCCGCGCGACCGCTGCAGATACTCGACGAACGGACCGGGCAGGAACTCGCCCGGCTGGCGACCATCGTGGCCAGCCGGGTGATCGTGAGCGAGCTGCAGCTGGCGCCGGGATTGATCGCCAAAGCCGTGCGCCAGGCAGCCGGCGCGCTGCCGGCCGCGACCCGCGAGTTGCGCGTGCATGTGCACCCGGATGATCTGGCCCTGCTGCAGGAACTCGGCGCAGCGGAAAGTCATTGGCAGCTGCTGGCCGACCCGACGCTGGCCCGCGGCGATTGCCAACTGGAAAGTGCGCGCTCGCGGCTCGATGCGAGGGTGGAAACGCGTCTGGCGGCGATCGTCGATGCCGTGCTCGGCGACGACGCCGGCCATGCCGGAGCCGATGCGTGAGCGTCGACGTCACTGATGTCGCACGGCAGGCTCGCTGGCAACAGCAGCTGGCGCAGCGCAGCGCACGGGCAGCGGTGGCACACACGCTGACCGTGGAAGGCAGCTTGCGTCGTGTGGTCGGCCTGACCCTGGAAGCGGAAGGCTGCGAGGCTGCCCTGGGCGCGCGTTGCCTGGTCGACACGGCGGACGGCGCCAAACTCGAAACCGAAGTGGTCGGCTTTGCCGACGAGCGCCTGCTGCTGATGCCGGTGGGCGACATGCACGGCGTGCTGCCGAATGCACGGGTTCGCCCGTGCATGCACAGTGGCGGCCTGCCGGTGGGCATGGGCTTGCTGGGCCGGGTGATCGGCGCCGATGGCGTACCGCTGGACGGGCTCGGCCCGCTGGACTCGGATGAGCATGCCGCGTTCAAGCGCGAGCCGATCAACCCGATGGCGCGCAAGCCGATCGACGCACCGCTGGATGTGGGGGTGCGCGCGATCAACGCGCTGCTTACTGTGGGCCGCGGCCAGCGACTGGGCCTGTTTGCCGGCTCCGGCGTGGGCAAGTCGACCCTGCTCGGCATGATGACGCGCTACACCAACGCCGACGTGGTGGTGGTCGGCCTGATCGGCGAACGCGGCCGCGAAGTGAAGGAATTCGTCGAGCACACACTGGGCGAGGAAGGGCGGCGGCGTGCCGTGATCGTCGCCGCGCCAGCCGATGCGCCGCCGCTGAAACGACTGCGCGGCGCGCAATACGCTACCGCGATCGCCGAGTGGTTCCGCGACCGCGGCATGCGCGTGCTGCTGCTGATGGATTCGCTGACACGCTACGCCCAGGCGCAGCGCGAGATCGCGCTGGCGATCGGCGAGCCGCCGGCGACCAAGGGTTATCCGCCGTCGGTGTTCGCGATGATGCCGGCGCTGGTCGAACGCGCCGGCAACGATGCCGAAGGGCGCGGTTCGATCACCGCGTTCTACACCGTGCTCACCGAAGGCGACGATTACCGCCACGATCCGATTGCCGATGCAGCCAGGGCGATTCTGGACGGACATATCGTGCTGTCGCGCGATCTGGCCGAAGCCGGCCATTACCCGGCCATCGACATCGAGGCCTCGATCAGCCGCGTGATGCCGGCGGTGGTGACGCGCGAGCATCTGCGCTCCGCGCAACGTTTCCGCCAGGTCTATTCCGCCTACCGCCAGCAGCGCGACCTGATCGCGGTAGGCGCGTACCAGAAGGGTTCCGATCCGCAGGTCGACCAGGCGATCGAGATGTGGCCGCAGCTGCGTGCGTTTCTTCAACAGGAAGTGGACGAACCGATGACGCTTGAGGTGGCCATCGCCAATCTCGCGCTCCTCGCCGGGCAGGTGGCCGGATGAGCTCGCGCGCAAAACAATTGCAGCCGGCGGTGGAACAGGCCAGGCAGCGCAGCGAAGACGCGCTGGCGAAGCTGGCTGCGCAGCAACAGCTGTTGGCCAAAGCCGAGCACCAGCTCGGCGAATTGCAGCGCTATCGGCAGGAATACGCGACCACCGGCGCGGCCGCATTGAGCGTGACTGCGCTGCTCAACCGGCAGACGTTCATCGAACGAATCGATCAAGCGATCGTGCAACAGACAGTCGAGATCGCCCGGCAGACCCGTCAGCTGGAACAGGTGCGGGATCACTGGAAGCAGACCCATGCGCGTGAAAGCGCACTCGACAGCGTCGTCGCGCAGCATCGCGAGCATGAGCGCCGCGCCGAGGATCGGCAGGAGCAGGCCGAAGTCGACGAGCGCATGCAGCACCGGCGGTCGCGATGAACGCCCTGGCCGAATGGCTGCCGTGCGGCTCGCACCATTTCCCTGCGGGCGCACCGTTGCCCACCGAATGTCCGTGCATTGAAGGAGTCGCCACATCATGACCGCCCACGCCGTTGGCTCCACTCCGGCTGTGCCGCCGGCACCGCGCAGCACGCCCGCCGGTGGCGCGCAGGACCCGGCCGCGCCGGGTCATTTCGACCACCAGCTGCATGCCGCGAGGCAGCGCCACACGTCGCGCGATTCCGATCCCTCGCCGTTGGGGCCGAATGCCCGTGGACTGGGCGCGAAAGCGCATCCGTCGGCTAACCATCGGACAGACGCGGCGAAGGTGGCCGATGCGCAGGCTCCAGCGGCGCCGGCTTCAGCGACGACGCCAGCGGCCGCGCCGGTACAAACCGCCGAGGCCGTCCAGGCCACCGTGGCGGATACGAAGGCGCCGACGGATACGGCCGACGTGGACGATCAGGCGGCGTCTGCGCTGGCTGGCGCCATGCTGGCGTTGATCGGACCCTCGGTGGCCGGCGTGTTGCGGCCTGCCGCTGCGACGGCCAAGGCTGCCGACGTGCTTGCGCAGGCAGCGGGCAAGACCGTGGCGACCGATGCCAGCGCAGCACTGCTGCAGCTCGGCGACCCCGCCGACGCGACCGCGTCGACCGTCAACCCGACGCCCGCCGCGATGACCGGCATGCTGACGGCAGCGGATGGCCTGCTGCCGATCGCCACGACCAGCAAAGATCTCTCGCCGGCCGACGCGACGCCGGCCGGCGCATTGCCTGCTCCGGCGACATCCGCCGCGCCGGCTGCGCCGCCCGTGTTGCAGCTGCCATCGCCAGTGGGCAGCCAGACCTTTGCCCAGGACCTGGGCCAGCAGGTGGCGTGGCTCGGTGGCCAGGGCATCAAGCAGGCCAGGATCCGGCTGCATCCGGAAGAACTGGGCTCGCTCGACGTGAAGGTCAGCGTGACGCACGGGCGCGTCGACGTGGTGTTCAGCGCGCAGCATCCCGCTGCTGTGGCGGCCGTGCAGCAAAGCCTGCCGCAGCTCGATCACATGCTGGCCCAGCACGGTCTTTCGCTGGGCCACGCCGAGGTGGGGCAGCACGATCGCGGCGACCGTCACGGCCATACCGGAGATACGGGCACGGCCGCTCTGGATGAGCCCGGCGACATCCACGCCATCAACCTGACGACATCGCTGGGCCAGGTCGGCCTGCTCGACGCGTTTGCCTGATCGCTCGCGGCGCGTTGTTTGCGCCGAGCAAGTCCGCATCTGCCGCCACGTTCCGCCATGCGAGCGGAAAGCGGGCGGCAAGCCCGCATCGCTGGCTTCGTCGTGATCGCGTCGTGACGCCGCTCCGACGGGCGTCAAGAAAGTGCCGCGAATCCCTTCGGATTCACTGACGACCGCCGCAAACCCAGCGACATCAATGCCTTTCATCGATGGCACGCGGATTGCATTTGCTGCTTGGCGCGTTGTCAGACGCGCCTCCCATCAGCTGAGCGCGTTATCAGGCGCGCTTGCCCATCAGTGAAGGACGAAGTTTTCATGGTCGACGAAGAACAACCCGAAGTGGTGCCGGACGCTCCGGTGGAACGCCGCAGCCGCAAGCCGCTGGTGATCGGTGTCGTGCTGGTGCTGGTGGCCCTGGGTGTCGGCGGGTACCTGTGGCAGTCACGCCGCGCTGCCCACGCGGCGACCGGCAAGACCGCCGCGGTGGATCTCAGCAAGGCCGAACTCTATCTGCCGCTTGAACCTGCCTTCGTGGTGAATTTTCGCGACAACGACTCGCTGCGCTATTTGCAGGTAGGGGTCACCCTGATGTCGCACGACCCCGAAGCGATCAACGTGGCCAAGGCCGCCGATCCGGTACTCCGCGACGGCCTGGTGGCGCTTTTCAGCAACCAGAACTTCTCGATCATCAGCGATGCCGCCGGCCGCCAGAAGCTGCAGCAGCAGGCGCTCGCCACCGTGCGCAAGGTCGTCCAGGCGCGGCTAGGCCGCCCCGGCATCGACGCGCTGTATTTCACCAGTTTCGTGATGCAGTGATGGGGATGCCACGCACATGAGCGACCTGCTTTCCCAGGACGAGATCGACGCGCTGCTCGACGGCGTCACCGCCGGCTCGGTCAGTACCGGCAACGACGCGCCGCTGCCGCCCGATGCGGTGATCTCCTACGACTTCACCCAGCAGGACCGCATCGTGCGCGGTCGGCTGCCTACGCTGGAAATGGTCAACGACCGGTTCGCGCGGTTCTTCCGCACGGCCATCTTCAGCGTGCTGCGCAAGACCTGCGAGGTCTCGGTGCTGGGCGTGAAGATGGTCAAGTTCGCCGAGTACGTGCACGGACTGGCGGTGCCGAGCAACCTGAACCTGGTGCGCATCAAGCCGTTGCGCGGCACCGCGCTGGTGCTGTTCGAACCCCGCCTGGTGTTCACTGTGATCGACAATTTCTTCGGTGGCGATGGCCGCTTCCACGCGCGCATCGAGGGGCGCGATTTCACCGCCACCGAAAACCGCGTGATCCAGATCATGCTGGACGCACTGTTCGGCGCGATGTCCGAGGCCTGGGCGCCGGTGCTCGATCTGCAGTTCGAATACCTGAGTTCGGAAATCAACCCGCAATTCGCCAACATCGTCAGCCCGACCGAGACGGTGGTGGTGTCGCGCTTCCACGTCGAACTCGACGGCGGCGGCGGCGACATCAACCTGACCCTGCCGTACGCGATGGTCGAACCGATCCGCAACCTGCTCGACGCCGGCGTGCAGAGCGATCGCGTCGATCGCGACGACCGCTGGGCCGAGATGCTGCACGAAGAAGTGCTCGACGCGGAGGTGGGCCTGAGCTCGCTGCTGCTGGAGGCGCAACTGAGTCTCGGCGAGTTTCTGCATCTGCGGCCGGGTGATGTGATCCCCGTGCAGTTGCCCGAACTGGCCACCGTCTATGCCGAGGACGTACCGGTATTTCGCGGTCGCTACGGCCAGTCCAACGGCCGCAACGCCGTCCGTTTTCATGTCCAGGCCGGCCGGCGCGAAAGGCGCACGGCCGGCGATCATTCCAGAGAGAAGACCCCCGCATGAGCCAGTCCACCGATAGTGCCTTCGCCGACGCCGGCGAGCGTGTTCAATTCGACCCGTTGCAGGGTGCCGCCGGCGACAGCGGCGACGTCAACCTCGACATGATCCTCGATGTGCCGGTGACCCTGGCGATGGAAGTCGGGCGCACCCGCATCAGCATCCGCAACCTGCTGCAGCTGAACCAGGGGTCGGTGGTGGAACTGGACCGCGCCGCCGGCGAGCCGCTGGACGTGTTCGTCAACGGCACCCTGGTCGCGCATGGCGAGGTGGTGGTGATCAACGAGAAGTTCGGCATCCGCCTGACCGACGTGATCAGTCCGGCCGAACGCGTGCGCAAGCTGCGCTGATGAGCATGCTTGCCCTCATGCTTGCCGCGGCACCGGCGGCCGCGCCGGAGTTCAACGCCGCCGGTGAACTGGTGCGCGTCGTGCTTAGCCTGCTCGGCATCATCGGCCTGATCCTGGCCGCCGGCTGGCTGACCCGCCGCATGCAGCGCCGTCACGGCGCGGCCGGGCGACGCATTCGCTGCGTGGAGTCTTTTGCGGTGGGCGCGCGCGACCGGCTGCTGTTGCTGGATGCCGACGGCAAGCGCCTGTTGATCGGCATGGGGCCGGGCGGCATGCGCACACTGCATGTTTACGACGGTACCCAGGCCGAACCGGTGGAACAGCCGACCACCGCGCCAGTACCGGCGTTCGGCGACCTGCTGGCACGCTGGAAGCGCGGCGCATGAAGACATGGCGCTGGATCATCGCCGCCCTGTTGCTGGCGCTGCCGCTGGCGGTGCTGGCGGCCCCGCCGCCCGGCATCCCGCTGGTGAACGTGCAGAGCGTGCCGGGCGGTGGCCAGAACTGGACGATGTCGCTGCAGGTGCTGGCGCTGATGACGGCGCTAACGCTGCTGCCGGCGATCGCACTGATGATGACCTCGTTCACCCGCATCATCATCGTGCTCGGCTTTCTGCGTCAGGCGCTGGGCACGCAGTCGACACCGCCGAACCAGGTGCTGCTGGGGCTGGCGCTGTTCCTCACCCTGTTCGTGATGTCGCCGGTGCTTACGCGCTCTTACGATGACGGCGTGAAGCCTTATATGGACGGCCAGATCACCGCCGAGCAGGCGCTGCCGGCGGCCTCGGCGCCGTTCAAGCGCTTCATGCTCGATCAGACCCGCGAGGCCGACCTGCAGTTGTTCACCCGGCTGGCGAAGGAAAAGCCATACGCCAGCAAGGCCGACGTGCCGTTCAAGGTGGCGATGCCGGCCTTCCTCACCAGCGAGTTGAAGACCGCGTTCCAGATGGGCTTCCTGCTGTTCATCCCGTTCCTGATCATCGATCTGGTCGTGGCCAGCGTGCTGATGTCGATGGGCATGATGATGGTCTCGCCGATGATCATCTCGCTGCCGTTCAAGATCATGCTGTTCGTGCTGGTCGATGGGTGGACGCTGTTGCTGGGGACGTTGGCGGGGAGTTTCTACACGTGAGCACGCTCCCCGTGACGGCAGCCTTTGTGGGAGCGGCTTCAGCCGCGATGCTTTTGCCTGCTTCCACATCCAAAGCCAAGAGCTTTCGTCCTCCTTCGGAGGGCGAGTCACTTTCTCTTTGCGTGGCCAAAGAGAAAGTAACCAAAGAGAAAGGCCACCCCGCTTACGCGCCTTGCGGGCATCCTGCCCGCAAGGTCCGCGTGCGGACTACGGGGTTTGTCGACAGGGCATCCTGCCCTGACGCCAAACTGGCCGGCGTCCTTGCCGGCCACCCTGCGGGCTTTCCTTCGCCCGCCCGCCGCTACAGAGGGGCCCCGGGTAGAGCAGCG
>DHXA01000065.1:0-5209 GCA_002413455.1 Rhodanobacter sp. UBA5168
CTGGGTCAGGAATTTCATGGCGCGGTATCGATGGCACTGCACGGGTTCAACCCGATCGGGCCGTTCGGACTGGTGCTGCTCGCTTTCGCGATCCAGACCTACATCTACCTGTTCAACCCGGCCATGGCCGGCAAGATCAAGTCGGCGTTGAAGCCGTTGTGGACCGTGCTCGACCGCAAGTACTGGGTCGACAACGTCTACTTTGCGGTGTTTGCCCGCGGTGGCGTCAAGCTCGGTCGCCTGTTCTGGAAGGCGGGTGATACGGCGGTGATCGACGATGCCATGGTCAATGGCTCGGTGAGCATGATTCACCGTATCGCTGCCACGACGCGCCGTCTGCAGTCGGGTTATCTCTATCACTACGCGTTCGCGATGATTCTCGGCCTGATCCTGCTGCTGGGCGGGTATTGGTTGATGGGCTCCGGACTGGCCGGGCAATAAGGGAAGCAAGCACACATGTTCAATCACTTGCTCAGCCTGCTGATCTGGCTCCCCGTCGCCGGTGCGATTCCGGTGCTGCTTGCCGGCGCCCCACGCCCCAATCTGGCGCGATGGTTGTCGCTGCTGGTGGCCGTGCTGACCTTCGTGGTCAGCCTGTTCCTGTTGGTGCAGTACCACCCCGACGCGGGTGGCATGCAGCTGACCGAAAGCTATCTGTGGATCGCCTCGTGGGGTGTCCATTACAGCCTGGCGGCCGACGGCATCTCGGTGGCGCTGATCCTGATGACCACCTTCGTTGGCATCCTGGTGATCGCCGGCGCATGGGAAGTCATCCAGGACAAGCCGCACCAGTACATGGCCGCCATGCTGATGCTGGAAGGCCTGCTGATCGGCGTGTTCTGTGCCACCGATGCGCTGCTGTTCTACGCGCTGTTCGAGGCGATCCTGATTCCGATGTTCATCCTGATCGGTATCTGGGGTGGCCCGCGGCGTGTATATGCGACGCTGAAGTTCTTCATCTACACGTTCTTCGGCTCGGTCTTCATGCTGATCGCGCTGCTGTACCTGTACCAGAAGGCACACACGTTCGACCTCGCCACGCTGGCCGCGCTGCCGCTGACAATGAAGGAGCAGACCTGGGTCTTCTTCGCGTTCCTGATCGCCTTCGCGATCAAGGTGCCGATGGTGCCGGTGCACACCTGGTTGCCGGATGCCCACGTGGAGGCACCGACCGGCGGCTCGGTGGTGCTGGCGGCGGTGATGCTGAAGGTCGGTACCTACGGAATGCTGCGCTTCATCCTGCCGATCGTGCCGGACGCGGGCGCGCACTTTGCGTGGCTGATCATCCTGCTGAGCCTCATCGCGATCGTCTACATCGGCTATGTCGCGCTGGTACAGGAGGACATGAAGAAGCTGGTGGCGTATTCGTCAGTGGCGCACATGGGCTTCGTCACCCTGGGCATCTTCATAGCTTTCGCACTGGTGCGCGAGCAGGGCAGCACCGACATGGCGCTGCTCGGCATGCAGGGTGCAATGATCCAGATGATCTCGCACGGCTTCGTCTCCGGCGCGATGTTTACCTGCATCGGCGTGTTGTACGACCGCCTGCATACGCGCCAGATCAAGGATTACGGTGGCGTCATCAACGTGATGCCGTGGTTTGGCTTCTTCTACGTGCTGTTCGCGATGGCGAACTGCGGCCTGCCTGGCACCAGCGGCTTCGTCGGCGAGTTCATGGTGATCCTGGCCAGCTTCGCGGCGAATCCGTGGATCGCGCTGTTCGCAGCGTTCACCCTGATCATCGGTGCGGCCTACACGCTGTGGCTGGTCAAGCGCGTGCTGTGGGGCGACATCACCAATTCGCACGTGGCCGAGATGAAGGAAATCAACGGCCGCGAGACCTTCGTGCTGGTCTCCTTTGCCGCCGCCGTGCTGGCGCTGGGCATCTGGCCGCAGCCGCTGGTCCATCTGATGGACAGCTCGGTGTCGCAGCTGGTGCAGCAGCTTGCCATTCACAAGATTTGATCGGGACCGAACATGCCAACCTTGAATGACATCCTGATCATGTTGCCGGAGTTCTATCTGGTGGCGGCGGCGTGCCTGCTGTTGCTGCTGGATGCGTTCATGAAACCCGAGCAGCGGCCCGTGCTGCATTGGCTGTCGATCGCCGTGCTGCTGGTAGGGGCCTACCTGCTGGTGATGGGACAGCCGCCGCAATCGGTGACGGCATTCGGTGGCATGTTCGTGCGTGACGAGACGTCGGAGATCCTCAAGGTCTTCGCGTTGCTCACCACGGTGCTGGTGATGGTTTATGCGCGGCCGTACCTGATCGACCGCAAGCTGTTGATCGGCGAGTTCTACACCCTGATGATCTTCGCGGTGATCGGCATCATGCTGCTGGTCTCGGCCGGCAACCTGGTCATCGTGTACCTGGGACTGGAACTGTTGTCGCTGTCGTCGTACGCCCTGGTTGCCCTGAATCGCGACGCGAAGCTGCCGTCCGAAGCGGCGATCAAGTACTTCGTGCTGGGCGCACTGGCCTCGGGCATGCTGCTGTACGGCATGTCGATGGTCTACGGCGCTTCCGGCATGGGCGGCACGCCAAGCCTGGACCTCGCGCAACTGCACAATGTGATGAGCTACACCACGGCGCCGACCCTGCTGCTGTTCGGCTTGATCTTCATGATCGTCGGCATCGGTTTCAAGCTGGGCGCCGCGCCGTTCCACATGTGGATTCCCGATGTCTACCAGGGCGCGCCGACGCCAGTCACCACCTTCATCGCGTCGGGTTCCAAGCTCGCTGCATTCGGTATGGCCTATCGACTGCTTGATGCGGGCATGGGCGACCTGTCGCATCACTGGCAGTTGATGCTGGCGGTGCTGGCGGTGCTGTCGCTGGCGATCGGCAACCTCGTCGCGATCGTGCAGACCAACCTCAAGCGCATGCTGGCGTATTCGACCATCTCGCACATGGGCTATCTGCTGCTGGGCCTTTCCGCGGCCGGCCCGGAAGGTTATGCCGCGGCGATGTTCTACGCGATCTGCTATGCGCTGATGGGCGTGGCCGCATTTGGGGTGATGCTGGCGCTGAGCCGCGCAGGTTTCGAATGCGAGGAAATCGCCGACTTCAAGGGCCTCAACCAGAGGTCGCCGTGGATGGCGTTCTTGATGCTGCTGGCGATGTTCTCGCTGGCCGGCGTGCCGCCGCTGTTCGGATTCTGGGCCAAGGTGCTGGTGCTGGAGGCTGCGATCCACGCGGACATGCTGTGGCTGGCGATCGTCGGCATCGTGTTCGCCATCGTCGGCCTGTACTACTACCTGTACGTCATCAAGGTGATGTACTTCGACAAGCCGGCCGAAGGCAGTACGCTGCAGGTGCAATCGGACAAGCCGCTGCGTGTGGTGTTGTCGCTGAACGCCTTGTCGCTGCTGGTGCTGGGGTTGTACTGGGGTCCGCTGCTCGGCTGGTGCCGTCGGGCATTCGGGCTTTGATTTTCGTGCAGACACCGCGCTGACGCCGGTGCTGCCCAACTCCACGCAGGATTGTGAATGTTGAGGCTTGCAAGAAATCGGCCACCCCGCTAAACTCTTCGGACTCTGATGCGGGGTGGAGCAGTCTGGCAGCTCGTCGGGCTCATAACCCGAAGGTCGCAGGTTCGAATCCTGCCCCCGCTACCAGATCTTTCTTGGTGCAAGAAAGCCTCCTCGTGAGGCTTTTTTGTTGGGCGCACGGACGCGTCATGCCGGATCGCGGTTTGATTCTGGTGGCGGAAGGATTCGTGCGGAGAGGTACATCGGCGAGATAAGGAAATGGGCCGTTGGAGCCCATTTTTTGTTTCTGCCGTTCAGACGAGGCGATACGCGGAAAGCGAACCCATGGACACACAGGCACTGGCACAACGCTTCACCGAGGTACTGGCCGATCTGGGCCTGGAATGCCTTGGCGTGGAGTTCAACCCTTCGCAAGGGCAGAGTACCCTGCGCATCTATCTGGACTTGCTGGACAAGGGCGGGCCCGACGGCGAACGTCGTGAGGTCGGCATCGAGGATTGCGAGACCGCCAGCCGCGAGTTGTCCGCGCTGCTGGATGTCGAGGACCCCATCCCGGGCAACTATGTGCTGGAGGTTTCCTCACCTGGCATCGATCGACCGCTGTTCACCGCTGCGCATTTTGCGCGGGTATGCGGGCAGGAAGTGAAGGTGTTGTTGAAGGCGCCGCTGGAAGGGCGTCGTCGCCTGCGCGGCAAGCTGGCTTCGGTGGAAGGCGAACGCATCGTGCTGGAAGGCGAAGGCAAGATATTCGAGTTCGATCATGCGCTGGTGGAAAGTGCGCGTGTGGTGCCGGATTGGGAGGCGCTCGGTTATGCGCCGCAGCCCAAGCGCGGTGGCAAGACAGCGGCCCCCAAGGCCCCGAAGTAATCCGTACGGATAATTCATCAAGATCGATTGGCCGCCCGTGGGCGCCTATGGAGTTGCTGCAATGAGCAAAGAGCTTTTGCTGGTCGTCGACGCGGTTGCCAATGAAAAGGGCGTGCCGCTGGAAGTGATTTTCGAAGCGATGGAGGCTGCACTGGCATCGGCCGCCAAGAAACGCTATCCGGAAGAGGAGCCCGACATCCGCGTGTCGATCGATCAGGATACCGGCGAGTACCAGACGTTCCGTCGCTGGGAAATCATTGCCGACGATGGCGAGATGGAATCGCCGTCCTACCAATTGCGCCTGATGGACGCGCTGGACGAGCGTGCCGACGCCGAAGTGGGCGAGTACATCGAGCAGCAGGTCGAGAATGCCGAGTTCGGCCGTATCGCCGCGCAGGCCGCCAAGCAGGTGATCGTGCAGCGCGTACGCGAGGCCGAGCGCCAGCAGGTGGTCGACGCGTTTGCCGATCGCGTCGGCGAACTGGTGACCGGTATCGTCAAGCGGGTCGAGCGCGGCAACATCTATCTCGACCTGGGCAGCAATGCCGAGGCGTTCATCCCGCGTGACAAGACGATTCCGCGTGAGTCGGCCCGCGTGGGCGACCGCGTGCGCGGCTATCTCTACGAAGTGCGCTCCGAGGCCCGCGGCCCGCAGTTGTTCGTGTCGCGCGCTGCGCCGGAATTCATGATCGAGCTGTTCAAGCTCGAGGTGCCGGAAGTCGGCCAGGGCCTGGTCGAGATCAAGGGTTGTGCCCGCGATCCGGGTGACCGCGCGAAGATTGCCGTGCTGGCACATGACAGCCGCACCGATCCGATCGGCGCCTGCATCGGCATGCGCGGCTCGCGCGTG
>DHXA01000065.1:5389-5613 GCA_002413455.1 Rhodanobacter sp. UBA5168
CGCGGCTCGCGCGTGCAGGCGGTCTCCAACGACCTCAACGGCGAGCGCGTCGACATTATCCTGTGGCACGAGAACCAGGCGCAGTTCGTCATCAATGCGATGGCGCCGGCCGAGGTGCAGTCCATCATCATGGACGAGGAAAAGCATTCGATGGACATCGCAGTGGCCGAGGACAAGCTGTCCCAGGCGATCGGCCGCGGTGGCCAGAACGTGCGTCTGGCCAG
>DHXA01000169.1 GCA_002413455.1 Rhodanobacter sp. UBA5168
GCCACAAATACCAGCGCACCCACCGTCAGCGGCAACGCCCAGCCCGGCGACAGGCCGAACAGCGACGTGGCGTAGCTGGCAAAAATCGTGGCCACCGCGGCGCTGGAGCCCGAATAGATCACCAGCAGCATGGTCCAGCCGAACAGGAACCCGGCCAGTGGACCGAACGCCTCGCGCAGGTACACATAGGTGCCGCCGGCATGCGGTCGACGCGCGCCCAGCTCGGCATAACAGAGTGCACCGATCAAGGTGAGTACACCGGCACCGACCCATAGCAGCAGCAGCGCCAGTCCGGATTCGGTGCGCTGCGCGGCGATACCCGGGTTGAGGAAGATGCCGCCGCCGATGATGCCGCCGACGACCACGAGGGCGGCGTCCCACGGGCGCAGGCTGCGCACATAGCCGGGCTGGTTGTCGTTCATGCGGTGCGTCACCAAGGGCGGGAGGCGCAGCATGGCCGGCGTCGTGCGTGCGGGCAAGCCTGCCGTGTTTCAGCCCAGGCGAAGCTCGCCGCGGATGCCCATGGCGCAGGCACCGCCGATGCTGATGGCGCCGGTCGCCGCGTGGCGCATCACCTCGACATAGCCGTCGCGACCCACCTCGCGCCCCTGGCTCGCGCGGTAGCGCAGGCCGTAGCCAGCGGGGTCGCCGACCTCGGCCAGGAAGGCCATGATCGCAGCGTTGGCGCTGCCGGTGACGGGATCTTCGGGAATGCCATCGGCCGGGCAGAACGCGCGCACGGCCATCGCCGCATCGCCGCCCGCACTACTCGCGGGCTCGCGACCGAACACGCTGATGCCAACCGCTCCGGTGGCCTGGCTGATCGTGGCGATCAACGCCAGATCAGGTTGCAACTGGCGCACGTCCGCGGCGCCGTGCAGATCGCAGACGAGCCAGAGCGGCCCGTTGTCGACCAGCCGCATCCGGGCCTGCGCGAGATCGAGATGCAGGGCCTGCCCCAACTGGACACGTTCGCTCGCGTCGACCATGTGCAGGCGCGCGGGTGGCGCCTGCACGTGGATGATCCGTTCACTGCCGCTGCCCTCGACGCGCACCGGCAGTAGCCCGGCGGCACACTCCTGCACCAGCTCGAACTTGCCGGGTGGCACCAGCGCGGATTCGATCGCGGCATACGCGCTGCCCACGCTGGGGTGGCCGGCAAATGGCAGCTCCTGGCGCGGGGTGAAGATGCGTACCCGATAATCGGCGCCGGTGCGGGTCGGCGGCAGCAGGAACGTGGTTTCGGAGAGATTGGTCCAGCGCGCGAACGCCTGCATCGTGGCATCGTCCAGATCATCGCCGTCGATCACCACGGCCAGCGCATTGCCGAGCAGCGGCAGGCGGGAGAACACATCGAGCTGCATGAAACGGCGAGTGCGCGGCATGGCGATTCCGGCGGGTCAAATGCCGGACGATGCCACTCGCAAGCGCACGTCACAAGGGGGAGCGACCGGCCCGCATGCGCCCGGTGGGTTGCAGCAAGCGAAGGTTCCGAGACGCCAGCAAGCACGAAGCCGACGCCTTGCGGCGTCGGCTTCGTGTGCAGCGCGCCCGCAAGGGCGGTTAGAACACACCGAGGAATATGGCCAGATTGGTCACGTTGAGCGTGCCGATGCCGGCGCCCGGCTCGTATCCGTTCTTGCCGGCGTAGAACCAGTTGTCGCCCGAGCGGATGTCATTGAAGGCCGAGAAGGGGCCATAGCCAAAGATGTTCTGCAGCGCGTAGACCTGTGGATTCCAGAAGCCCACGCGGCCCCGGGTCGATTGCCTCAGCAGGGCGCTGATGCCATTGAGTTGTGGCGCGACGAAACTGGTGCCGCCGGAGAATGTCAGCAGGCCCGGGCCATCGAGCGACGAGACGAGGCTGTAGCCGGTCTCCGGATCGGCATTCAGCGAAACGTCCGGTTCGTTGCGGCCGTGGTAGTTCTTCGGCAGCGTGTAGTTGATGCCGAACTGCGGGAAGAGCAGGGTCTGGTTTTTCTCGCTCTTGCGGATGCCGGCAGTGAACTGTTGATAGCGGGGCACCGGCCAGAACACGCTCACGCCGCCGCCGCCGCCGACCGAAAACACTTGATCGGTGATATCCACGCCGAAATTGGTCTGGAAGTACTGGGAGATGTAATCCCAGCCCCAGACGCTTTCCTTGGTGATCGACGCCGTCGGGCCGCCGCTGAAGCTGTAGGAGAACGGCACGGTGGTGCCGCCTGCGGCGGTGATGAAGGGATCGGACCCCGGGGCGTCGGCGGTGAGTGGCGGCGGTACGGGGTCGGTGAGCAGCCCGCCCAGTCCGCGCACCGTGTCGTAGGCGCCCGAATCACCCGAGGTCGCGAACATCGAGATGCCCTGCGCGGCCGCCTCCAGGAAGACCTGGTGGAACGCGCGCAGTTCGGACGTGAAGTCGACACCGCCGTTGGTCTGCGGGAAGTAGAAGATTTCCGGCGAGCCCCAGCTTACCGACAGGCTGTCGACCTTGTTGTCGGACACCGCCCGGTTGAACACGTCGAAGAAGCCCGCATCGGTATTCGGAGCGTCGTACACAATGATGTCAGCCCACGGCGCCACGCCGCCGGATTGCTCGACGTCGAGCGACGTCTCGCCCGAACCGGCCGCGCCGCTGAGCGGTCCACCGCCGTCCACATGCACCTGGGTGATCCGGTTGGGCTTCACGCCCAGGCCGATCGTGCTCCAGTAGGCGTACGCATCGGCGGGGATGAAATTCGCCAGGGTGGCGATGCCGATGGTCGAACCCTTGCCGTTCACGCCGACCTTGTATAGCGGGTTGATATTGTAGCGATTGGCCACGTCACCCACGGTGAATTCGCCGATCGTGCAGGTAGCGGTGGGATTGCCGGTGCACGTCGCGGCGGGTGCCGCGCTCCTGGCCAGGGCGTTGGCGCTGGGGCCTGGCTGTGGCGGCAGAATCGCCTTGACGTGGTGCGAGTGATAACGCGCCTCGCTGCTCAGGCCCGATGCCACCACCAGCGTGCCGGAAATCGCTGCAGGAACGGTGGGCGTCGCATTCGGTTGATGGAAGGTTGTTCCATCGCTGTTCCGGTAATCGTGGATCGAGGTACGGAAGGCCGCGTTGAATTGTCCGATCGTGCCACTGACCTTGATGGCCAGGTGATTCGGCAGGAGTTCGGCCTGAGAGAGTCCCTGCTGCTTCAGGAATGCCTGGACCCTGGCGATCTCGCCGGCGGTGGCGCCGTAGCGGTCGGCAAACTCCGCGGTGGTGAGAAAGCGGTGGAACGAGGGACTGCCGCGGGTGACTGTGCTGTAGATGTACCGTTCCAGCGCGTCCTGATTGTGCAGCCCGAGCACCAGCGTGACGTTCATCGTCTGGCCCGGATTGCTTGCCCCGAGATCGGCCGGGGCCGAGCCATCGGCAGCGAACCCGACGGTGGCGTAGCCGCAAAGCAGCAGCGCCAGGGAAGTCGCGAGCGACTTGCGTTGCAAGTTCTTGAGCATGTCTGTTTCTCCAAGGGTAGAAGCGGCGCCGGTTGCGCGCGTTGGCGTCACGGTGTGTGGCGCCTCGTTTCCGGCAGGTCGTGAGCCATCTGGTCGAATCGATCCCCAACACCCAGTCGTGGCCCCTGAAGACACTCCGCGCCTGGTCGGGCCAGCCTAGTCCCGTGCGCCCGTGCTTGGAAGAGTCCAGCCAAAGAAAAACGTGAAGGTATTGCGAAGCCCGCTTGGTTTTTCCGCCATTCCGGCTGACGGCAGCTTCTGCCAGCGGCCGTGGGCATGGCGCGGGATCCGGTGCTGCGCCACGGAACCCCCGGCAGCCTTCGGCCGCCACCCGGTTTTGCGGCACAATGAGAGGGTTGTGCGTCGCGAACAGCCGTTTGCGGCGTGGTATTTCCCCGACCTGAAGCCGCCCCAATGACCATCATCAAACAAGCCGACCTGATCCAGTCCGTAGCCGACGCGTTGCAATACATCAGCTACTACCACCCGGTCGACTACATCAAGGGACTCGCGGCTGCGTACGAGCGCGAGGAAAGCCCGGCCGCGAAGGATGCGATGGCGCAGATCCTGATCAACTCGCGCATGGCTGCCGAAGGTCACCGGCCGTTGTGCCAGGACACCGGCATCGTCACCGTGTTCCTCAAGGTCGGCATGGGCGTGCAGTGGGACGCCACTATGTCGCTGGAGGACATGGTCAACGAGGGCGTGCGGCGTGCCTACAACGACCCGGACAACAAGCTGCGCGCCAGCATCCTGGCCGATCCGGCCGGCAGGCGCATCAACACGAAGGACAACACGCCGGCGATCATCCATGTCTCGATCGTGCCGGGCGACAAGCTCGACGTGATCGTGGCGGCCAAGGGTGGTGGCTCCGAGGCGAAATCGAAATTCGCCATGCTCAACCCGTCCGACTCGATCGTGGACTGGGTGCTCAAGACTGTGCCCACGATGGGCGCAGGCTGGTGTCCGCCGGGCATGCTCGGCATCGGTATCGGCGGCACGGCCGAGAAGGCGATGCTGATGGCGAAAGAAGCATTGATGGAGCCGATCGACATCCAGGAGCTGATCGCGCGCGGCCCGCAGAACCGTGCCGAGGAATTGCGAATCGAACTGTTCGACAAGGTCAACGCGCTGGGCATCGGCGCGCAGGGCCTGGGCGGCCTCACCACCGTGCTCGACATCAAGGTCAAGGATTACCCGACCCATGCGGCGAACCTGCCGGTGGCGCTGATCCCGAACTGCGCGGCCACGCGCCACGCGCATGTCACGCTGGACGGCAGCGGGCCGGCGATGCTCGATCCGCCGTCGCTGGAAGACTGGCCCAAACTCACCTACGACGCCTCGAAAGGCCGCCGGGTGAATCTCGACACGGTGACCAAGGACGACGTCGCCAGCTGGAAGCCGGGCGAGACGCTGCTGCTCAACGGCAAGCTGCTGACCGGTCGCGATGCCGCGCACAAGCGCATGGTCGAGATGTTGAACAAGGGCGAGCCGCTGCCGGTCGATTTCAGGGGCCGCTTCATCTACTACGTCGGTCCGGTCGATCCGGTGCGCGACGAAGTGGTCGGCCCGGCGGGCCCCACTACCGCGACACGGATGGACAAGTTTACCGAACAGGTGCTTGCGCAAACCGGCCTGCTCGGCATGGTCGGCAAGGCCGAGCGCGGGCCGGCGGCGATCGAGGCGATCAAGAAGCACCGTTCGGTTTACTTGATGGCGGTCGGCGGCGCGGCTTATCTGGTGGCCAAGGCGATCAAGGCCGCCCGCGTGGTCGGTTTTGCCGACCTGGGCATGGAAGCGATCTACGAATTCACCGTGCAGGATATGCCGGTGACCGTGGCCGTCGACTCGCTGGGCAGCTCGGTGCACCAGACCGGCCCGCGCGAATGGCAGGCACGCATCGGCAAGATTCCTGTAGTCATCCAATAAAAGCGGTGCGCGCAGCGCACGCCGTTGCCTGCTCTCCCCCCGGGAGAGGATTGAGGTGAGGGTGCGTGGCTTGCGAAAATTTGTTTTAGAAGTCTAAACGTCCAAACATGAAATGCGGCGAGACCATTGCAATTGTTTTGCCGCAGCGCAACACTGAAGGGCGTTTTCCCCCAGCCATCCATAGCGAATACCCGTGAACCCGCCCAGCCTCGCACCGTTGTCCGAAGACGCCCCCTGGATCGTGATGAAGTTCGGCGGCACCAGCGTGGCCACGCTGCCGCGCTGGCAGAACATCCTGGAGCTGGTGGCCAGCCGTCGTGCCGAAGGTGCGCGCGTGGTGGTGGTGGTCTCCGCGCTGTCCGGTATCACCGATGCACTCAAGCAACTGTGCAGGCACGGCGATCGCGGCCTGCGCGTGGAGTCGGCCAAGCTCATCGTGCAGCGGCACTATGAGCTGCTCGAGCACATGCAGCTGTCGCTGCCGGACACGCTCAGCGATCGGCTCGGGGACCTGGCCAGGCTGGCCGACGAGGGCGCCACAACACTGGGTGAGCTGGCCTGGCAGGCGCAGGTGCAGGCGCATGGCGAGTTGATGTCCAGCGCGCTCGGTGCCGCCTTTCTCAGCCACAGCGGGTTGCCCACGCACTGGCTGGATGCGCGCGAGTGCCTGGCCGCGGTCGCGCTGCCGAACCAGAACGAACGCACCCGGCTCTTGTCGGCCATGGTCGAGGCGAGACCCGACCCCGCTCTTGGCGCGCGGCTGGCCGCGCTCGGCGACGTGTTCATCACGCAGGGTTTCATTGCCCGCGAATCGCGTGGTCGCACGGTGCTGCTGGGCCGCGGCGGCTCGGATACCTCGGCCGCGTATTTCGGAGCGCTGCTGAAGGCGCAGCGGGTGGAGATCTGGACCGACGTGGCCGGCATGTTCACCGCCAACCCGCACCAGGTGCCGGGTGCGCGCCTGCTGCAGCGGCTGGACTACGAAGAAGCGCAGGAAATCGCCTCCACCGGCGCCAAGGTGCTGCATCCGCGCTGCCTGTCACCGCTGCGCGAACCGCGCGTGCCGCTGCTGATCAAGGACACCAACCGACCCGAGCTGGACGGCACCGTGATCGGTCCCGAGATCCGCGCGCATGCGCCCAGCGTCAAGGCGATCAGCGCGCGCAAGGGCATCACCCTGGTGTCGATGGAATCGGTCGGCATGTGGCAGCAGGTCGGCTTTCTCGCCGACGTGTTCACGCACTTCAAGCAGCATGGCCTGTCGGTGGACCTGATCGGTTCGGCCGAGACCAATGTCACCGTGTCGCTCGATCCCACCGAAAACCTGCTTGATTCCGACGCGATCGCAGCGCTGGCCACCGACCTGGCCAAGGTGTGCCGGGTCAAGGTGATCGCGCCGTGCGCGGCGATCACCCTGGTCGGTCGTGGCATGCGCTCGCTGCTGCATACCTTGTCCGGCGTGCTGGCCGAGTTCGGCCAGTTGCGCGTGCACATGATTTCGCAATCGTCGAACAACTTGAACCTCACCTTCGTGGTGGACGAGGAAGTGGTCGATGCGCTGCTGCCGCACCTGCACGATCTGCTGATCGCCGCCGGTGCGTTGCGCACCGATGACAGCGCGTTGTTCGGTCCGAGCTGGCAGACCTTGTACGGCACGGGCGAAGCGCCTGGTGCGGTCGCCGCATGGTGGCGCGAAGTGGAGGAGCGGCAACGGCTGCTGGAACTGGCGGCCGAGACCACGCCGCGCTATGTCTACCATCTGCCCACGGTGCGCCAGCAGGCGCGCGCGCTGAAGTCGCTGGCCGCGGTCGACCGCCTGCATTACGCGGTGAAGGCGAATACCCACCCGGCGATCCTGCGTGTGCTGGCGGCGGAAGGTTTCGCGTTCGAATGCGTCTCGCCGGGCGAGCTGGAAGCGGTTAGTGCGATCGTGCCGGAAGCTACGCCATTGCTGTTCACGCCGAACTTCGCGCCGCGCGAAGACTACGTTTACGCGCTGGGCACCCGCGCCACGATCACGCTCGACGCACTGCACCCGTTGCAGCATTGGGGCGAGCTGTTCCGCGGTCGCGACATCGTGCTGCGGATGGATCTGGGTCGTGGCCTGGGCCATCACGAGAAGGTGCGCACCGGCGGCAGCGGCAGCAAATTCGGTCTGCCGCTGGACCAGCTCGCTGCGTTCCTGCAACTGGCCGATGCGCATGGCGCCACGGTGCGCGGCCTGCACGCCCATCTGGGTTCGGGCGTGCTCGATGCCAGTCATTGGGGCGAGGTATATGTGCAGCTGGCCAGCCTGGCCGAACGCATCGGCAGCGTGGCGTTTCTCAATATCGGCGGCGGCCTCGGCGTGCCGTCGCATCCGGGCGAGGCGCCGCTGGACATGGTCGAACTCGACCGGGTGCTGCGCGAGGTCAAGGCCGCCTATCCGCAATATCAGTTGTGGATGGAGCCAGGTCGTTACCTGGTCGCCGACGCCGGTGTGCTGCTGGCGTGCGCGACCCAGCAGAAAGACAAGGGCGCGTTTCGTTATCTCGGCGTCGATACCGGCATGAACAGCCTGATCCGTCCCGCGCTGTACGACGCCTGGCACGAGATCGTCAACCTGAGCCGACTGGATGAGCCTTCCACCGCGCTGTACCAGGTGGTCGGTCCGATCTGCGAGAGTGGCGACGTGCTGGGCACCGACCGCCGCCTGCCCGAAGCGCAGGAGGGCGACGTGATGCTGATCGCGCAGACCGGCGCCTACGGCAAGGTGATGTCCTCGCATTACAACCTGCGCGACGAAGCCGACGAGATCGTGATCGAGTGACGCTTCTGCCTCCTCTCCCCTTCGGGGAGAGGACTGAGGTGAGGGGCCGATCTTGCCAAGGTTCAACATCAGGAGAGCTTTCAAGGATGAAACGTCTCAACGTGGATCGGGCGCGTGGATTGCGCCGTGCAATGACTGACGCAGAGCAATTGTTGTGGAGGCATCTTCGTAACCGGCAGTTGTCAGGCTTCAAATTTCGTCGCCAGCATGAAATCGGCCACTACATCGTCGATTTCGCTTGCGCGGAAACGTTGCTGATCGTGGAGCTGGACGGCGGTCAGCACGCCGATCAGGTGGTGTATGACGAGCGGCGCACACTGCAATTGCAAGCCATGGGCTATCGCGTGCTGCGGTTCTGGAACAATGATGTATTACTGGATATTGAGAGCGTACTTACGGTGATTCTGGATGTCTTGGCAAGTCCAGCCCCTCACCCCAACCCTCTCCCCGCAGGGGAGAGGGGATCAAGTGCGCCGGAGAGTGAAGAGTGACGACGATAATTCAACCGCGATTGACCCAGCTGTTCCGTTTCGTGCGCTGCAGCTATGCCGATGGCGTGGCCGAGCTGGCGTATGCGTTCGACGATGGCGAGGAACTGGTCGAGCGGGTTCGTTTCCCGAATGCACCAGCGGTTCCGGCCGGGCATGTGGCGGCATTCGATGCGGCGTTGAAGCTGCTGCATCTGATCGCGGGCGTCAGCTACTACAAGGCTGGCGTGCCACCGAAGATCGAGGTGGCAAGTGGTCCTCTCGACGATGCCACCGCGGAACTGCTCGATCAGCTGTATCTGCACGGGCTGGCCGAGTTCGCCTATCGCAACGGGTTGGACCTGCGCGGGCGTATTGCATTCCCGCGTGGCGGTGTGGCGCCGACAGTCGGGACATTGAATTTGCCCAAACGCACGTTGGTGCCGATCGGCGGCGGCAAGGATTCGCTGGTGGCGGTGGAGGCGATCAAGGCGATCGGCGGCGAGGCGACGGCGGTGTGGGTCGGCAACTCCGCGCTGATCGCCGCCTGCGCCGAGCGCACCGGGCTGCCCACCTTGAACATCCAGCGCGAGCTGGCGCCCGCACTGTTCGAGCTGAATCGGCTTGGCGCGTGGAACGGGCATATCCCGGTGACCGCGGTGAACTCGGTGATCCTCGCCGTGGCCGCCGTCCTGTACGGCTACGACTCCATCGCGTTCGCCAACGAGCGCTCGGCCTCGGCCGCCACGCTGGAGTACGACGGCCAGCAGGTGAACCATCAGTGGAGCAAGGGCTATGCGTTCGAGCAGCTGCTGGGCAACTGGCTGGCCACGCATGTCGCCAGTGACCTGGATTACTTCTCGCTGCTGCGGCCGTACTCGGAGCTGGCGATCACCCGCGCCTTTTCGAAGCTGACGCCGTACTTCGACGTGTTCTCCAGCTGCAACCGCAACTTCAAGTTGCTCGGCCCCAAGCCGGCCGATCGCTGGTGCGGGCAATGCCCGAAATGCCACTTCGTGTTCCTGGCGCTGGCGCCGTTCCTGCCCAAGCCGCGGCTGCTGTCGATCTTCGGCCGCAACCTGCTGGACGATGAAACACAGGCCGCCGGTTTCGACGCGCTGCTGGAATACCAGGACCACAAGCCGTTCGAATGCGTGGGCGAGGGCGCCGAGGCGCGCGCCGCCATGCATGCGCTCAGCCAGCGGCCGGAGTGGCAGGAGGACGCGCTGGTCGCACGCTTCCGCAGCGAGATCCTGCCGCAGCTGGATGCGTCATTGCTGGCGCTGGAGCCGTGGCTGGAGCCATCGTCCGAGCAGCGTGTACCGGCACGGCTGCAACCCGCGTTGAAGACGATCGGCTGATGCGCATGGCCGACCTGCGCGACCGCCGCGCCGCGGTCTGGGGCTTCGGTCGCGAGGGTCGCGCAACCCTGCGTGCGTTGCGTCAGCACTGTGGCACTCAGCACTTCACCTTGTTCTGCAGCGCCGCCGAAGTCGATGCCGCCCGCGCGTTCGACCCGGCGCTCGAGGTCGTTGCCGGCGAACCGGACGCCACCGCGCTGGGCCAGTTTGATGTCGTGGTGAAATCACCCGGCATCTCGGCGTACAAGCCGGCCTTGCTGGCCGCGGCAGCGCAGGGCACGCGTTTCACGTCGGGCACGGCGCTGTGGTTCGGCGAAAATCCTGATGCACGCGTGATCGCGGTCACCGGGACCAAGGGCAAGAGCACCACCAGCGCCTTGATCGCGCACCTGACGCGCGCACTCGGCGTACGCACGGCGCTGGCCGGCAATATCGGCCTGCCGCTGCTGGAACTGCGCGACCAGCGCGCCGACCTGTGGGTGATCGAGCTGTCCAGTTTCCAGACCGGCGAAGCCGGTCCGCTGGAGCTCGGCGTGATCACCAGCCTGTACGAGGAACATCTGGACTGGCACGGTTCGCGCGAGCGGTACGTCAGCGACAAGCTGCGCCTGGCCGATGTCTCCCGTCACCTGCTGGTCAGTGCGCTGCAACCGGCCTTGCTGGAACGCACGCAGGCGCATCCGCAGCGGCTGCTGTTCGGCCAGCCTGAGGGCTGGCATGTCAGTGACGGTTTCATCTGCCGCGGTGCGCAGGCAGTTTTTCCGATCGAGCAACTGGCCGCACCGGGCCTGCACAACGCACTCAACGCCTGCGCCGCACTCGCTGCGCTGGAAGCCATCGGCATGGACGCGCTGGCGGCCGCGCCGGCGCTCGCGCATTTCCGCCCGCTGCCGCATCGCCTGCAACCGCTGGGCGAACACGACGGCTGGCACTGGGTCAACGACTCGATCAGCACCACGCCGCTGGCGACGCTGGCGGCGCTGGAAAGCCTGCATGGCCGCGCCGTCACCGTGCTGGTCGGCGGCCACGACCGCGGTCTGGACTGGACCCCGTTCGTCGAGGCGATGCGCACCGCGCCGCCGAATGCGATCGTCTGCATGGGCAGTAATGGTGGCCGCATCGAAACGGCTTTGCGTGCCGCTGGAGTAGCTTGCCCGATCATGCATGTCGCGGATCTGGCCGGCGCCGTGGCCGGGGCGAAAGCACACGCGCCGCCGGGTGGGGTGATCCTGCTGTCACCGGGTGCGCCCAGCTTCGACCAGTTCAAGGATTATGCGGAACGCGGCCGGCGGTTCGCGGAATTGGCGGGTTTCGGTGGGACATCGATCACCGGCATCGAGGGTCTCGGCATTTTGGCCGCGCGAGCTGAGACCCCCTTTCACGAGGACCCGCATTGAACACCCGGCAACTCGAAAACGAACTGTGGGAAGCAGCCGACCAGCTGCGCGCCAACTCCAAACTGACGGCATCGGAATACTCGATGCCGGTGCTGGGCTTGATCTTCCTGCGCCATGCCGACAACCGTTTCAAGGCATACCTGCCGGAAATCGAAGCCGACATTCCCTCGCGTGTGCCGGCGAGTCGGCGCGAGGCGCTGATCAAGCTGGCCTTCCAGGGCAAGGCCGCCATCTACCTGCCCGAACAGGCACGCTTCGACCAGCTGGCCGCGCTGCCGCAGGGCGCGCACGTCGGCGAAGCCATCGACGCGGCGATGGACGCCATCGAAGCCGACTACGACGTGCTCAAGGGCGCGTTGCCGCGCGGCTACACCGCGTTCGAACCAGCCCTGCTGGCAGAGCTGATCAAGATCTTCGACCGCCCGGCGATCAAGGCAGCCACCGGCGACGTATTCGGGCGCATCTACGAATACTTCCTCAGCAAGTTTGCCCAGAGCGGTGCGCAGGAAGGCGGCGAATTCTTCACCCCGCCCTCGCTGGTGCGCATGATCGTCAACGTGATCGAGCCGGATCACGGCCTGGTGCTCGATCCTGCCTGCGGTTCGGCCGGCATGTTCGTGCAGACCGGCCACTTCATCGAGGAGCTGGGCGCGGCGACCAACGACCGCGCCACCTTCCACGGCCAGGAGAAGTCGGACACCAACACCAGGCTGGCCCGCATGAACATGGTGGTGCACGGGCTGGACGCTTCCAACATCCGCCAGGGCAACACCTTCTACGACCAGATCGATGGGCTGATCGGCCAGTGCGATTTCGTGATGGCCAATCCGCCGTTCAACGTCGATGGCGTCGTCACCAACCGCATCGACAGCCAGGTCGACCCACAGGGCCGGCTGCCGTTCGGCCTGCCCGGCGTCAACGGCAAGACCGGCGCCATTTCCAACGCCAACAGCCTGTGGATCCAGTACTTCTACGCCTACCTCAACGAGCGCGGCCGCGCCGGCTTCGTGATGGCCTCCAGCGCATCCGATGCCGGCAACAAGGATCGCGACATCCGCGAGCAACTGGTGCGCAGCGGCCACGTCGACGTGATGATGGCGATCGGCAACAAGTTCTTCTACACCCGCAGCCTGCCCTGCACGCTGTGGTTTTTCGACAAGGGCAAGCCGGACGACCTCACCGATCAGGTGCTGATGATCGACGCGCGCAACGTCTACACCGTGGTCTCCGCCCGCTCGCACGTGTTCACCGACGAACAGCTGGCCAACCTCAGCGCGATCACCTGGCTCTACCGCGGCGAGCGCGACAAATTCATCGGCCTGGTCGGTCGTTACCAGCAGCACGTCGACCACTGGCTGGCCGAGCTGCCCGCACGGCTGGCGGCCGACCACGACACCGTGTTGCAGCTGGCCGCGCCACTGCAGCAGTTCGCCACGCACGCCACGCTGGCCGAGCTCAACGCAAACCAGCCGGACGAGGCGCACCTCAGTGCGAAGCAACTGGAGACTTTCAAGGCCGAGTTGCGTGAGGCGAAAGCCACGCTGAAGCCGGACCACAAGACCAACCCGGCGCAACAGCTGCAGGCGTTGTTGCAGGCCAGCGCCGCCGCGCGCAAGGCGATTGCCAAAACCAAATCCGACCAGCATGACGCGCAGGTCAAGCTGCAGGCCACGCTGGACGCACTGTCCGCGCAACTGAAGGCCGGCACCAAGCTGCTGGAAACCCGCCACAAGCGCTGGCTGGCCCTGCTCGACCAAGTCGAGAAGAGCCTGCGTGCGCGGCAGTCGCCGGCATGGGACGGCAAGCGGGCACGCGAACTCAAACGCCGCCTGCTCGCTGCCGACGACAAAAAACACGAAGCGCCGACGGTGCGCGACGAAGCGATGCAGGCGCTGAAACAGGCCGCCTATTTCATCCATCAGGGGCACTGGCTGCACAGCCGCTTCCCCGATGCGCTGTACGACGACGTGCCCGGCCTGTGCAAGGCCGTATCGATCGAAGGCGAAGGCGGCATCGCCGCCAACGACTGGTCGCTCACGCCCGGCCGCTACGTCGGCGTGGCGCTCGGCGCCGAGGACGACGACGAGGACTTCGAGGATAGCCTTCGCGCGATCCATGTCGAGCTGGCCGAGTTGAATGAGAAGGCGGTGGGATTGGCGGAGCGGATCGGGGCGAACTTTGAGGCGTTGCTGGGATGAGTTGGCGTGAAATACAGCTTGGTGACGGCATCAACGTAAAGCATGGTTTCGCATTCAAAGGTGAGTTCTTCGCTTCGGTCGGAGAATGCATCGTGGTCACGCCGGGCAACTTCCTGGAACGAGGTGGCTTTCGCGTACGCGATGGAAAGGAGCGCTTTTATCTCGGCGACATTCCCGAGGACTATATGCTTGCGAAGGATGACCTGATCGTTGCGATGACCGAACAGGGCGAAGGTTTGCTGGGCAGCGCAGCGCGCGTCCCGGATGACGGCAGGTTTCTCCATAATCAGCGAATCGGCCTGGTCCAGGTGATGGATTCAGACCTACTCGACAAGCGCTTTCTCTACTGGGCGTTCAACAGCAGCAACGTCAGGGCGCAGATTCGTGGAAGTGCCACCGGCGCCAAGGTCAAACACACCGCTCCCGAGCGTATCCGCAAGGTTCGATTGGCCGTCCCCGATGTCCCCGTTCAACGGGCAATCGCCTCGGTCCTGGATGCCTACGACGACCTGATCGCCACCAACCAGCGCCGTATCCAGTTGCTCGAAGACGCCGCTCGCCGCTTGTACCGCGAGTGGTTCGTCCACCTACGCTTTCCCGGCAACGAATCGGTACCGGTCAGGAACGGCGTGCCGAAAGGATGGGTGGATCAGACGTTTGGCGACGTAGTCAATGCTGTCGGCGGTGGTACGCCATCGACCTCGCGATCTGAGTACTGGAATGGCGAGATTGTGTGGGTTACGCCAACGGACGTCACACGCAACAACTGCCTCGTACTATTGGATTCCGAGAAGAAAATTACAGAGGCCGGGTTGAATAACTCGTCTGCCAAGCTGATTCCGGCTGAAACGATCTTGATGACAAGTCGCGCGTCCATTGGCTACTTCGCCTTGATGGACATGCCGGTATGCACCAATCAGGGCTTCATCTCGATCCTTCCCAGGATTGGCGATAGCAGGATGTTCTTGCTGTTCAACCTGCTAGCGCGCGTGGAGGAGATGAAAGCACTCGCCACCGGATCAACCTTCAAGGAACTTTCAAAGAAGAGTTTCAAGGCGCTTCCAATACTCTGGCCATCCCATTCGGTTTTGGTGGCCTTCGAGGAAGCCGTCTATCCATTGATCCAGCAAACACGATTGATCAAGAGACAATCGGAACAATTGCGACTGGCCCGCGACCTGCTTCTGCCCAAGCTGATGTCCGGCCAGCTCGGCGTCTCCCGCATCGTGCTGCCTGCCTGGAGCAGCGACGCAGCCATTAACCTACTTGCCAAAACTAACCTGAAAGGTTAACGTGCCCATCATGGAGAAGGGAACTCCCCATTGCCGGCTGCCGGTGGTCAGGGCGTTGGTCGAGGCCGGCAAGGTGCGCGCGACCTTCTCGGCATTGTCCGGCGCCGCCGCACTGGGCTTCGACTTCGACGCCATGCTCGGCATCGTGAAGGCGCTGACCACGGCGGATTTCCACAAGAGCATGACCATCCACCACGACCACCGGCTCTGGCAAGACGTGTACCGGCCAACGACTTCCGCCGGTGCGGTGTACCTGAAACTGACGGTCACGGATGGCCTGCTTATCGTCTCGTTCAAGGAGCTGTGACCATGAAATGTCCAAATTGCGCGGCGGCGAAACTGGTGCACGGCACCCGCAAGCGGCCGTACTCGTACAAGGGCGAATCCACCACGATTGCCGCGGTAACCGGCGACTTCTGCCCGGCCTGCGGGGAGGTCGTGCTGGCGCCAGCCGAATCGGCCCGGGTCAGCGCCGCGATGCTGGCGTTCAACAAGCAGGTGAACGCGGCGCTGGTCGACCCGGCATTCATCGTCAAGGTGCGCCGGAAACTGGCACTCGACCAGCGCGAGGCCGCGGAGATTTTTGGCGGTGGCGTCAACGCGTTTTCCCGCTATGAGAACGGCAAGACCAAACCGCCGCTGGCGCTGGTGCAACTGCTCAAGATGCTGGATCGTCACCCTGAGTTGCTGAGCGAAGTGCGCTCGACCTGATCGGTGATGGGGCTGAATCTACCCCCTGAAAAGCAGAAGGGCCCCCGTAGTACCAGGGGCCCAGCGCCGGCCGCGTAGTCGCAACCCACTCAGGCGAAAATCTATCATGGGCCAGCGCGTTTACAAGAAGTTGCAACGGGCTCACTGAACGGACGAGGACGGATACTCATGCCCAGGCGGGACTACTCCGAAGATCTGCTGATCCAGGCGCCCACGGCGCAATTCCTGGAGCACGAGCTTGGCTGGACTTCGGTGCTGGCGTTCGACGAAGAGGACTTCGGGCCGGACAGCCTGCTCGGTCGCCGCTCGGATCACGAGGTGGTGCTGACCCGCGAGGTGAATGCGGCGTTGCGCCGGCTCAACCCCGGGCTGCCGGAACAGGCCTATCACGACGCGCTGGCCCAGGTGGTGCTGGAGGACGTGACCAAGACCCTGCTGCAGGCGAATGAGGACAAGTACCGGCTGCTGCGTGATGGCGTGCCGGTGCAGTGGCGCGATGGCGACGGTCGTCCGGTGGACCGGCGTCTGCGCCTGCTGGACTTCGACCACCCTACGCAGAACCGCTATACCGCGGCGCGCGAGCTGTGGGTGCGCGGGCGACTGTGGCTGCGCCGGGTCGACCTGGTCTGCTTCGTCAACGGCCTGCCGCTGGTATTCATCGAGCTGAAGCGCTTTGAAGTGCATGTGGACAACGCCTACAAGCAGAACTACAGCGACTATCTCGACACCATCGGGCACCTGTTCCAGTGGAACGCGCTGATTGTGCTGTCGAACGGACACGATGCGCGCTATGGCTCGATCACCTCCGGCAAGGAGCATTTCTACCGCTGGAAACGGTTGGACGAGGACGATCCGGAGCCGAAGCCCGAGCAGCCGCTGTTGCCCATCCTGCTGAACGGCATGCTGGAGAAATCGCGGCTGGCGGATCTGGTTGAAAACTTCACCTTGTTCGATGCCAGCGAGGGAATCACCCAGAAGATCGTGGCGCGCAACCACCAGTACCTGGGTGTGAATCGGGTGATCGACCGGCTGACCTCGGACGACCCCGCGATCAATGCCGAAGTGGCGGCGGGCCAGTTGGGCGTGTTCTGGCATACCCAAGGCTCGGGCAAGTCCTACTCGATGGTATTTCTCACCGAGAAGATCCACCGAAAACTGTCGGCCAGTTACACGTTCGTGGTGATCACCGACCGCAACGAGCTGGATGATCAGATCGCGGGCACCTATACCAACACAGGCCGCGCCAACAGCAAGACCGACCAGGCACGTAGCGGTGAAGCGCTACGCCACATGTTGCGGGAGCAGAACCGGCGCTACGTGTTTGCGCTGGTGCAGAAGTACCGCGAGCGGGTCACCGCGCCGTATTCCGAACGCGACAACATCATCGTGATCTCCGATGAGGCACACCGCACGCAATACGGTCGGATGGCGTTGAACATGCGCAAGGCGCTGCCGAATGCCAAGTTCATCGGCTTCACCGGTACCCCACTGATCGACGCCGCCGAGCAGCAGCTGACGCGGCAGGTGTTCGGCGACTACGTGTCGATCTACGACTTCCAGCGCGCGGTGGCCGACGGTGCCACCTTGCCGTTGTTCTACGAGAATCGTGGCGAAAAGCTGAAGGTGATCGACCCGACGATCAACGAGCGCATCGAGAAGCGCATCGACACCGCGCGCCAGACCGCCACGCTGGACGATCCGTGGACCGAGGAAAAGGAGGAAAAGCTCTACCGCGAACTGGCGCGCGATTATCCGGTGCTGACCTCGCCCACCCGACTGGACAAGGTGGCGCAGGACTTCGTCGACCACTACCACCAGCGCTGGCGCGTGGTCGACAACGGCGGCGGCAAGGCGATGCTGGTGTGCCTGGACAAGATCACCTGCGTTCGCATGCACGACCTGATCGTGGCCAAGTGGCAGGACAAGACCGCGGCGCTGGACGCCGAAGTGGCCGCCGAGGAGGCCTTGTTCGCCGCCCGCGGCAAGTCCCCGGACAAGCTGCTACAACTTCGCCGCGCCCAGGTCGAATGGATGCGCGCCACGGAGACCTGCGTAGTGGTGTCACAGGAACAGGGCGAGGTCGCCGATTTCCGCCAGTGGAGCAACTTTCGCGACGACCCCCTGGAGATCACTCCGCATCGCGAAAAGATGGTGAAACGCGAGTTGGAGAAAGATTTCAAGAAACCCGAACATCCGTTCCGCATCGCCATCGTCTGCGCGATGTGGCTGACCGGCTTCGACGTGAAATGCCTGGCCACGCTGTACCTGGAAAAGCCGATGAAGGGCCACAGCCTGATGCAGGCGATCGCGCGAGTGAACCGCGTCGGCGGCGGCAAGAAGCACGGCCTGATCATCGACTACAACGGCATGCTCAAGAGCCTGCGTCGTGCACTGGCCACCTTTGCGCAAGGTGACCGCGCTGGTACCGGCAAAGGTGAGGAC
The DNA here is from genome assembly GCA_002413455.1 of Rhodanobacter sp. UBA5168. Classification (GTDB taxonomy): domain Bacteria; phylum Pseudomonadota; class Gammaproteobacteria; order Xanthomonadales; family Rhodanobacteraceae; genus Rhodanobacter. The sequence goes on from DHXA01000169.1 coordinate 18,075, forward strand.
GAACAGGATGCGGTGCGCGATGACAGCGAGGCGCTGGCTGAATATGCGGCCAGCGTGAAGCAGGCACGCGACTACCTGACCGGCCTGGGTTTCGACATCGACCCGCTGATCGCCGCCAGCGGCTTCGCCAAGCAGGAGCAGATCCTGACCGCGGTAAACCTGCTGTGCGCCACCGACGAACGGCGCAAGGTGTACGCGGTGATCGTGCAGGACATCCGTGCGCGCAACCGAGGCCTGTTCCCGCATCCGGGCCTGTTTACATACGAATCCGAAGAGAGCGCCATCGGCGCGATTTTCAACAAGCTGCAGGATGCTCGCGAGTCGCCCGACGTCAGCGCGTTGCTGCAATCACTGTATGACGTGGTGGATACGGCATTGACCACCGAGCCGGACGCACGGGCGAACATGAAAGACGTGCGCCGCCACTACGATCTGTCGAACATCGACTTCAGCCGCTTGCGCGCCGAGTTCGAGCGCTCACCCTACAAACAGGTGCTGATGCTGAACCTGCGAGAGAAAATCGAGGAGCGACTGGCCATGATGCTGGCGGCCAATCCGACCCGTGCCAACCTGTACGAGCGCTACCAGGAGATTGTGCAGGAGTACAACAAAGACAAGGATGAGGCCGAAATCCAGCGCGTGTTCGATAACCTTACTGCCTACAACGCCAATCTGGACTACGAGACACGTCGCTATGTCCGCGAGGAGCTGGACAACGAGGAGCAGCTGGCGGTGTTCGACCTGTTGCAAAAGGACAGCCTGAGTCGCAGTGAACGTGAATCCATCAAGAAGACCGCGGTCGATTTGTTGGCCAAGCTGCAAGACATCCAGTTGCAGATCGATCACTGGCGTGAAAAGGCCAGCGCCCAGGCGCAGATGCGCGCGGAGATCATCAAGCACCTGTTCGCCAACATGCCGGGCGACCGTTACAGCGATGAGGAAATCAGCCAGAAGGCCGATGCATTGTTTGCGCATATCTATACGTCTGGAGATGGCAGCGCTTCGGCGACCATCCACTGACGATGACGTCGGCAAACCTGAGTCGTTGTCGTGCGACTCCCAAGGCTGAGATGAGAATGCTGAGAACCTGAGAGTGCTTGAGAAGTTTATTGAATCAGTAGACCTCGATCAGGCGGCTTCAGCGCGCGTAGCGTGCCCGCGGTTCGTTCACGCGTTTTTTGGCGTCGAGGCTGATGTGCCGACGTAGCCAGGCGGCGAACTCGGCTTCGGGCAGGCTGCCTTCGGCGAGGGCGATCATGGTGACGTACTTGTCCTCGTCGCTGGCAACAAGGTCGGCGCCGTTGAGTGCGAGGAAGACGCGATAGCAGACATGCGCCGTTCGCTTGTTGCCGTCGACGAACGGGTGGTTGCGTGCCAGACCGAAAGCGAGGCTGGCGGCGAGGTCGGCGATATCCGGCGGCGGGTCGCCATAGGCGTGGCTCTGCTGCGGGCGAGCGAGTGCCGAGTCCAGCAGGTTGTCGTCGCGCACGCCGATGCCGCCGCCATGTTCGGCCAGTTGGCGTTCGTGGATGGCGATGGCGAGTGGCCGTTCGATCCAGATGATCATGGCCATGGCCTATTGCGCCAGCTTGCGCAGTACGTTGCGGTCCTTGCGCATGACTTCCTCGGCCACGTCCATCTGCTTGGCCAGGGCGGGGTCGTAGGTGGTGAGCCGGATGCCGTCGGGGGTTTCCAGCGCGAACAGCTCGTCGCCTTTTTCCAGGCGCAGGCGGGCCAGCAGTTCGCGCGGCAGGATGACGCCGGCGGAGTTGCCGATGGTGGTGATCTTCAGTTTCATGGCAGCCTCCGGGTCGAGTTATAACGCACGTTATACGTCGGCGCTGGCCTGGACGCAATGCGCTTGAGGGTGGATGAAGTGAAGCCGCCGCGGCCGCCCAAGCCAAACAAAAAGGGCCGCACTCGCATGCGGCCCTTTGCTTTTTTTAGCGCTTGAAATTCCTACCAGATCTTCACCCGATCCTTCGGCGCGAGATACAGCTTCTCACCGGGCTTGGGTGCGAAGGCGTCGTACCAGGCATCGAGGTTGCGCACGGTCTGCGCGCGGAAGTTGCCGGGAGCGTGGCCGTCGCCGATCACCTGGGCGCGCAACGCGGCGGGGCGGGTCTTGGTGCGCCAGGATTGTGCGAAGGCGAGGAAGAAGCGCTGGTCGCCGGTGAGGCCGTCGATCACCGGCGCGGGTTTGCCGCCGAGCGACTTGTGGTACGCGATCCAGGCGATGGTCAGGCCGGACACGTCGGCGATGTTCTCGCCCAGCGTCTGCTGGCCGTTGATGTGCAGGCCGGGCAGTGGTTCATAGGCGTTGTACTGTTCGACCAGCTTCTGGCCGGTGGCCTTGAAGTGGGCCTGGTCTTCCGGCGTCCACCAGTTCGCCAGGCGACCTTGCGCGTCGAACTCGGCACCGGTGTTGTCGAAGCTGTGGCTGATCTCGTGGCCGATCACCGCGCCGATCGAACCATAGTTCGACGCCGCATCGGCTTTCGGATCGAAGAATGGCGCTTCGAGGATCGCGGCAGGGAAGTTCAGTGCGTTCTGCAACGGCAGGTTCACCGCGTTGACGGTCTGCGGCGTCATCCACCACTCGCCCTTGTCGATCGGCTGGCCGAGCTTGGCCAGCTGGTGCTGATACTCGTGCTGTTCGGCGCGCAGGTGATTGCCGACCGGATCGTCGCGGCGGATCGTCAGGTCGGAGTAGTCGCGCCAGGTTTCCGGGTAGCCGACGCCAACGCGGACGGTGGCGATCTTCGCCTTGGCCTTCTGCTTGGTGGTCGGGGTCATCCAGTCGAGCTGGTCGACGCGATCGGTGAACGCGGCGAGGATGTTGTCGACCATCTGCTTCACCTGCGCCTTGGACGAGGCCGGGAAGTATTTCTTCACGTAAATCTGGCCGACTGCATCGCCGAGGTCGTTGTTGACCGCACCGATCGCGCGCTTCCAGCGGTCACGTTGCTTGGGCGTGCCCTGCAGCGTGTGGCCATAGAACTCGAAACTCGCGTCCGCGAATGCCGGCGGCAGCAGACCGGCACTGTGGTTGATGGTGTGGAAGGTGAGGAACGCTTTCCAGGTGTCCAGCGGTTCGCTGGCGACCAGTGCGGAGATGCCCTGGATCGCACTCGGCTGCCACACGGTGATCTGTTTCTGCGTGTCGAGGCCGGCGGCGTGCAGGTAAGCCGCCCAGTCCAGACCCGGCGCCTTGCTGGCGAAGTCGCCCGTGTTCCAGGGGTTGTTGGCCTTGTGCACATCCTCGCTGTCGACCAGGCTCTCCTGCACCTTGGCGATCTTCATTTCCAGGTCGAACACGGCCTTCGCCTTGGCGTCCGCGTCGACGATGCCGGCGTTCTTCAGCTGGGTGGCGATGTAGGTCTGGTACTTGGCGCGGATGCCGGCCATGTCCTTGTCCGTGGCGAGGTAGTAGTCGCGGTTGGGCATGCCGAGGCCGCCCTGCAGCAGGTAGGCCACGTTGTGCGCGGAATCTGCCAGCCCCTGCGTCACGAACAGGCCGAACAGGTGCTCGGTGCTGAAGTTGGTCGCGTTGACCGGATCGACGTCGGCGCGCAGCTGGCTGCCCAGCACGCCGGCGAGATCGGCAGGCGTCTTGATCGCGTCGATCCTGGTGAGCTCGGGCTTGAGCGGGCTCAGGCCATGCTTGGCGATGCCGGCCTGATCCATGAACGCGGCGTAGTAGTCGGCGATCTTGCGCTCGCTGGAGCCGGCGGGCGCATTGGCCGCAGCGGCTGCCTTGATCAGCTCGGCGTTGCGCTGCTCGGCTTTGTTGAATACCTGCAGGAAGATACCGGTGCTGGCGCGGTCGGCCGGAATCACCGCCGTTTTGCGCCAGTTGCCGTTGGCGTAGCCGTCGAAGTCGTCGCCCGGTTTCACGCTGTGGTCGATGCCGGCCTGATCCACGCCGGTGGGACCGCCGGCAGGGTGCGGCGCCGGTGTGGCCGCCCAGGCACTCGATCCGCACAGGACGGCGGCAGTCAGAATCCAACGGATGCGTTGCATGGCTTTATGTCCCGGCAGGATGGAATGTCCACGATAGTGCGCCTGCCTGCCTTTGTGGGCATGACTGATGGGCTAGCGTTGGGCGGGTGGCAGCGCCTTGCAGCGCGTTGTGCTGCCGGCAACGCCATCAATGGGCTCCATCGACCGCGGCGGGGCCGGCGCTTGCATCGGCCGGCGTTCGGCACAGCGGCACCAGCAGCAGGGCCGCAACGAACATCCACGCCATCAGCCGGAACACGTCGTCGAACGCCAGCGTCGTGGCCGAGCGGGACACCAGCCTGCCGAGTTCGCCTTGCGCCATCAGCATGGCGTGCGCGGAATCGGCGGTGACCTGACCGATCCGGCCGGCCAGTTGTGCCACGACGTCAGATGCGCGACGACCGCCTTCGCCCAGGCTCTCGCCGAAGCGGGCCGCGTGGATGCGGGTCTGGTCCTGCAGCCAGGTGTTGACCATCGCGATGCCGATCGCGCCACCGAGATTGCGCATCAGGTTGAACAGGCCTGAGGCATAGCGCAATTCGGCCATCGCGAAACCGTTCAGCGCCATGTTCACGCTCGGCACGATGCACAGCATGATCGCGAAGCCGCGCAGCACCTGCGGCCAGAACAGCGCGGCGAAGCCCCACTCCGGCGTCATCGCCGAGAACAGCCACAGGCTGACAGCGAACAGCAGCAGCCCGGCGCTGATCGTCCAGCGCGCGTCGACCCGTTGCGACAGCCGCGCCGCGAGCACCGTGCTGGCGATCTGCGCGATGCCGGTAACGAACACCGTGGTGCCGATCTGCAAGCTGTTGTAACCGCGCACGCGGCCCAGGAACACCGGGACCAGATAAGTCGCCGCGTACAGTCCGAAGCCGATCACCAGGCTGAACAGGCAGGCGAACACGAAGTTGCGCTGGCGGAACGGCGACAGCCGCACGATCGGATCGGCCGAGCGGAACGAGCGCTCCAGGAACAGCACGAAGCCGACCAGCGACAGCCACGCCGCGGTGGCGATGGTCGGGTCACCCAGCCATTCGTGGCGCGGGCCTTCCTCCAGCACGTATTCGAGCCCGCCAAGAAACACCGCCATTGCCGCGAGGTGCACGTAGTCGATCTTTTTCAGCATCGCCAGGTTGGGCCGATCCACCTTGACCAGCAGCGCCGACAACACCGTCACCAGGATGCCCGGCACGATGTTGACGTAGAAGATCGAGCGCCAGCCGACCGCCTCGGTGAGCCAGCCGCCCACGGTCGGCCCGAGCGTCGGCGCCAGCACCGAGACCATGCCGAGGATCGCCGGGATCAAGGCGCGCTGCTTGCCGGTGAACAGCGCGAAGCCGGTAGCGAACACGGTGGGCACCATGGCGCCGCCGACGAAGCCCTGGATCACCCGGAACACGGTCATCGACTGGATGTCCCAGGCCATCCCGCACAGCGCGCTGGCCAGCGTGAAGCTGCCGGCCGACAGCGCGAACAGCCAGCGCGTGGACAGCGCCTGCGCGAGGAAGGCGGCGAACGGGATCATCACCAGCTCGGCCATCAGGTAGCCGGTCTGCACCCAGCTGATTTCGTCCGGCCCGGCCGACAGGCCCGCCTGCACGTCGTTGAGCGAGGCCGCCACGATCTGGATATCGATCAGCGCCATGAACATGCCGAACGCCATCACCCCGAAAATGAGGAACTTGCGCGCCAGCGGCAGCTCGGCAGGTGCGATGGGCGTCGATCGGGAAAGGGTCGCGGAGGTGTTCACGGGCAGCTCTTGCATTGTCGGGGAATCATAGTATGATGTTGATCATATCAAAAAGCGAGGCGGTCATGCGCTACGACACCGAACACAAGCAGAAGACCCGCGGCAAGGTGCTGCAGGCGGCGGCGAACGCAATCCGCGCCGACGGCCCCGATCGCGTGGCAGTCGCCGGCGTGATGGCCGAGGCGGGGCTGACCCACGGCGGCTTCTACGCGCATTTCAGCTCCAAGGACGACCTGGTCGCCGCGGCGATCGGGGAGATGTTCGAGGATGCGCGCGCCCGGGTGGAGCACGAGACCGCAGGGCGTGGGCCCGCCGAAGGGCTGGCTGCCTACATCGACTTCTATCTGTCGAAGAAGCATCGCGACGCGCGCGGCGCGGGCTGCCCGATGGCGGCGTTGTCGTCGGACCTGCCGCGGATGGCGGATGCCGCGCGAGAGCAGTTCGCCGCCGGCGCGCAGAAGGTCTCCGCCACGCTGGGCGGCAAGCTCGCCGCGCTGGGCCACGCCGATGCCGAGGCCGGCGCGCGATCGATGATGGCCGAGTTGATCGGTGCGCTGTCGCTGGCGCGAGTCGAGCTGGACGCGAAACGTTCGGACGCGATCCTCGCCGCCTCGCGCGGCCAGTTGAAGCGGCGCTTCGGGCTGCCGTCATGAACAGGCCCGGCGACATCGGTGCCCATCCCGTCGGTGCGTCCTGCCGGCTGCGCGCATCGGCTGTCTCCACCTCGCGGATGATGGAACGATGAGCGCCGACGCCACACCACGCGCCCCGGTCGTCGAGCAGCCGGCCGCGCCGCGCACGCCGTGGTCGCGCAGGCCCTTGCTTGTCGCCGTCGTGGCGCTGGCTATCGCGATCGTCGGCGCGCTCTGGATCGCCGCGCCCAAGCGCAGCGTATCCACCGACAATGCCTACCTGCAGGCCGACAGCTCAGTCGTGGCCCCGAAGGTACGCGGGCTGGTGGCCGAGGTGCTGGTGCAGCACGACCAGCACGTGCATCGGGGCGATCCGCTGGTGCGCATCGATGCGGAGGAGTTCAACGCGAAAGTGGCGTCGGCAGGTGCCGAATTGCAGAACGCGCAGTCCGGCGTTGCGGCGGCGAACGCCGCGTTGGTGGCGCTGGACGCGGAAGAGCAGCTCGCCGGTTCCAATGTGCGTGCGGCGCAGACGTCGATCCGCTCGTACGACGCCCAGCAGGCGCTGGCCGAGGCCGACAGCCGGCGCTACGACGCTCTGGTCGTCAGCGGTGCGGTGGCGCGACGCGATGTGGAGCAGTTCCATGCTGCCGCCGTCACTGCCCAGGCGAACGCGGAGCACAGCCGCGCGGAGTTCGCGGTGAGTCGTGACCAGGCCACCGTGACGCGTGCCAAGCGACTGACCTTGCAGGCCAGCCTGGCGCAGGCCGAAGCGGCGGTGGCCAGGGCGAAGGCCGCGCTCGATCTGGCACGGCAGGATCAGACCCATACGCTGGTGCGAGCGCCGATCGACGGCGTGGTCGGCGATCGCCAGGTCGAACCTGGCGACTACGTGCAGCCAGGCACGCGTCTGCTCACCGTGGTGCCGCTGGACGCGCTGTACGTGATCGCCAACTTCAAGGAAACCCAGACCGCGCGCATGGTGGTCGGCCAGACCGCCAGCGTCGAGGTGGACGCCTTGCCCGGCCGGGCATTGAAAGGCCGCGTGGAAAGTTTTGCGCCGGGTTCCGGTTCGCAGTTCTCGCTGCTGCCGTTCGAGCCGGGCACCGGCAACTTCACCAAGATCGTGCAGCGGGTGCCGGTGCGCATCCGCTTAGAGGCCGGTCAGGCCGTCCTGGCGCGGCTGCGCCCGGGGCTCTCCAGCACGGTCACCGTGCGGCTTGATGCATCCGCAGCCAACCCATCCGCAGTCAGTCAGGGCCCGCGCTGAGCGCGCGAGCTTGCCGTTACTTCCCCCTGGAGATCCACTCATGAAAATCAAAAACAGTACCGCACTCGTCACGGGTGCCAATCGCGGACTCGGGCTCGCTTATGCGAAGGCCTTGCTCGCCGCTGGCGCGCGCAAGGTCTATGCCGGTGCGCGCGACCCTTCCACGGTGCCTGCGCTGGAAGGCCTGGTGCCGGTAAAGCTCGACGTCAACGATGCGGCCGACATCGCCGCGGCGGCCGCTGCGTGCGGTGATGTCGATCTGGTGATCAACAACGCCGGCATCATCGGCGGTGAGCCGCTGCTCGGCAGCCGTGGTGTGGATGCGCTGCGCGAGGTACTCGACACCAATCTCTACGGCGTGCTGGCCGTGAGCCGCGCCTTCGCGCCGGTGCTGCGCACCAACGGCGGTGGTGCGCTGGTCACCATGCTGTCCGCACTGAGCTGGGCCAGCCTGCCCGGCACCTCGGCCTATTCGGTTTCGAAGGCGGCGGCCTGGGCGCTCACCAACGGCCTGCGCAACGAGCTGCGCGGGCAGGGCACGCAGGTGGTCGGCGTGCACGCCGGCTATATCGATACCGACATGGTGAAGGACGTCGACAGCCCCAAGTCGCGCCCCGAAGATATTGCGCAGGCGGTGCTTGCCGGTGTCGAGGCGGGCGATTCCGAGGTGCTGGCCGACGACACCGCCAGGCATGTCAAGGCCGGATTCGGCGCGGCACCATCGCTGTATCTGGGTTGAGTCGGGTTACTTCTCGTAGCGGTAATTGAAGCTGGCGCGGCTGAAATCGGTGGCCTGTTGGGCCTCGAAGTTCCAGCGCCTGCCGAAGCGGTAGCGCAGGGTGATCACTTCGCCCGGCTCGAACAGGCCGACACCGTAGCTGAGGTACAGCCGCGGCGACAGGTACTTGCCGACGGTGAATGCCGAGCTGCCGCCAAGCGCTTCGTTGCTGGAGACGCCGATGTCGTCGACGCCGAGCTTCGAACCGATGCGCTTGGCCAGCAGGTCGCCGCCGGCCGAGCCCAGCGCCTGCGCGGCGGCGCTGACCATGCTGCCTTCGCCGGCCTTCACCTCGGACAGCGGCTTGCCGGTGATGAGGTAGGACAACGCATCGGACTGTTCCATCACCGGGTTGGAGAACACGGTGAGGACAGGCCGTTGCGCCGTGCCGGAAACCAGCAGGCCGACTTCCTGGCCTTCGTCGATGGTGGCGTTCGGATTGAGCTTGCGTACCGCGCGGATGTTCAGGCCCGGGTTGTCGATCGGCGTGCTGGCGAACAGCAGCTGGCCGCGCTGGATCTGCAGGTTCTGGCCGTAGGCGCGATAGGTGCCGTCGACCGCGAGCTGACCCTGCCCGGTGGTGGCGCGGCCGGGACGTTCGCTGACGTTGAGCAGACCGGTCACGCGGCCATTCAAGCCCATGCCGACGATATGCGTCTTGTGTCCCAGATCGACCTTGACCAGCGCGCTGATCGGCAGCTTGCTGGCGGCCTGTTGCTGCTGTTTCTGATCGATCACCACGACATCGGGCGAGGCCTGGGTGGCGCCGGCGCCAGGCAGCTTGTCGGCATTCACGTCGGCGCTATCGATCGTGAGGCTGCCGCCGACGTCGATGCCTTTGGCGTCCTGCTTAACGGTGAGGTCGGGCGAGATCACCACTTTTGCGGCGGGAATGTCGGCGGCGGTGAACTGGCTCCCCTTGAGCGTGATGGCCGTTTGCGCAGCGGCGCCGAGGCCGGCGTTGCCATGGATCGCCAGCGTGCCCTTGCCGGACTGCACGCTGCCGGTGACGAGAAACTGGCGGGCGTCGACGGTGCTGACGCCGAGGCGGCCCTGGGTCAGCTTGAGTCCGGCCGACGGCACTTCGGCGGCGAACCCGTGGACGTTGGCCTGACCGGTGATCGCCGGCTGCTTCAGCGTGCCGGCGAAGCGGAAGTTGCCGTCGAGTCCACCCTTGACGTTGGCCACCTCGCCGCTGAGCAACTCGATGAAGGCGAGGTTGTTCAGGCGCAGATCGAGCTGGCCGCCCAGCGTCTGCTGCGCGCCGTCGATGCTGATCTGGCCATCCAGACGGCCGCCGTCGTCCAGGCCGCTGTGCAGGTCGATGCGCCGGTCGGTGGGTGTGAGTTCGGCACTCAGGCGCAGTTGGTCGTAACGCAGCAGCGGCGCGTCCGCATGATCGGTATAGGTGATGCTGCCGTGCGCGGAGCCGATCGATGCGTTGCCGCTGAGCGCGCCAGCAGCATCGCGGCGAATCTTTCCGTTGCCATCCAGGATACCGTCGGCGCGCATCGGCAGGTCGGCGTCGCCGGCCGCGTTCAGCAGCAGCGCCAGCGGCAGTGCATGCAGGCGGTAGCTGGCGTCGAGGTTGCCGGGTTTGTCCTGTTTCGCCGCCACGCACAGTTGTGGATCGCCGGCGCTGAGGCACAGTTCGGACAGGCTCATCGCGCCATCGTCGTAGCTCAGCTGCGAGGACTGCTGCAGGCGCCAGCCGGGCATTCCCCGTGGTTCCAGGTCGAGCGTCGAGAGCGTGCCGGTCCATGCCGAACCCTTCAACGCCCCGTGAAGGGCCAGCTTGCCGGAGAGCTGGGTACCGCGCGCGTCCAGGCTCAGCCGGTGGTCGCCCTGGCTGCCTTCGGCGAGCAGATCGACATGCTGGAAGACCAGTCCCTGCAGATAGACGTTGCTCGTCTGAAGATCCAGTTTGCCGGCCGGATGGCTGATGTCGGGAATGCCGACGATCAGTTGCAGCGTGTCTGCTTTGTGCTGTTGCCAGGCCAGCGCCTGCCCATGCAGCTGGCCGTTGATGCTGAGTTTCGGTCGCCTGCCGAGGATAGTGAAATGGCCGTCCAGATGGCCGCCGGCATTCGGCAGCCAGTCGCCAAGGGAAGCGATCGCCAGCTGCAGGTTGGCGTTGTTCTCGGCACCGGGCCGGGCATCCAGCTTCACCGTGCTGCCACCCGAGGCGAGCTCGAGCCGGCCGTCGATCACCTCGTTCGATGACAGGTGCAGCTTGCCGTTGCCGCCGATCGCACGATCACGCAGCTTGCCGGCCAGCTTGCGGATTTCCAGCGTGGCATCGGGGCCATCCTTCGGCAGCGTGCCGCTGCTGGCGATGTCGAAATCCAGTGCGCCGTTCCAGCCGGCAAACAGCTGGCCGGGATCGAAGCGGTGGGCGCTGGCCTCGACCTGCCACGCGAAGGCCGGCTGCAAGGTCAGCGTACCGCCGGCCTGCACGTCGCCTTGCGGTTGTTTCAAGGCCACCGTGTGCAGGGTGATCCGCTGCGCGGTGCCGTCGAGGTTCAGCGCCAGCTTTGCCAGCTTTGCCAGCTTGCCGGGGGGGCCGATCTCGACGTTGCCCTCGGCGTGATACGCGTCGGCCGTGCCGTTGGCCTTGAGTTCGCCGTGGCTGGCCAGCACCTGGCCGGCCAGATCCTGCGGCAGCACCAGGTCATTCCAATGGATGTCGAGCTGGGCGCTGAGCGGTTTCGCATCGAGCTGCACCACGCCGCTGGCGGCGACGTTGCCCTTGACCTGCGGCGAACCGAGGTTGAGCTGCTGCAAGCTCAGTGTGTTGAAGTCGTGGCTGAACTGTGCACGCAGCGGCCGCAGCAACAGCTGGTAATCGTTGAGGTCGAGCCGGCCATCGAGCGTGCCGCCGTAGCGATCGCCATGGCCTTGCACGGCGATCGCCAGCGCCTTCAGCGAACTTTCGCCAAGCAGGGGCTTCGGATCGAAGCGCGGCGCATCGAGTTTGCCGGTCCAGGCGT
>DHXA01000071.1:0-4012 GCA_002413455.1 Rhodanobacter sp. UBA5168
GCGATGCGCATGCGCGGGGTCATCACGCTGTCGACCGTGCGGTCGCCCAGCCGCAGCACGCGATTGACCATGTTGTGTTCGTCCGGGTCGAGCACGCCCTGCTCGGCGCTCTCGGCCACCAGCAGGCGGATCTCGTCCTCGGTGACCACGCCGCGGCCGTGCTGGTTGACCCGCAGCAGGCGCAGCAGCAGGTTGCTCGACACGTTCAGCAGCCACACGAACGGTGCGGTGATTCGCGACAGCACCAGCATCGGGATCGCCACGTACGACGACACCTTCTCCGGTGCCGAAAGCGCCAGCCGCTTGGGCACCAGTTCGCCGATCACGATCTGGATGAACGAGATCAGCACAAAACCGAGCACGATGCCGATGACCCGTGCGTACGGCAGCAGCCATGCCAGTCGATCGTTGTGCAGGGCATCGGCGATGTGCCCGCCCAGTGCATCGCCGGCGATCGCACCGGTAATCAGCATCACCAGGGTGATGCCGACCTGCACGGTGGACAGGAAATGCTCGGGTGCCTCGGCGTGGCGCAGTGCCAACGCAGCCTTGCGGCTGTTTCTGGCCATCTGCTTGAGCCGGCTCTTGCGCGATACCACCAGCGCCATCTCCGACAGGGCGAAGAAGCCATTGCACAAGGCCAGTACGAGGACAAGCGCGATTTCGGTCAGCATCGCGGTGTTGATGGAGGAGGGCGCATGGGCACAGTGTAAGGGCAGCGAGGCTCTCACTTCACGCGCGGCGAGTGCGGGCGCGGTGGTGCAGGGCAGCACGGCAGTCCTGTAACATTCCTGTCATCCCGTTTTCTCAGGCATGGCCCCCGCATGTTTTCACTGCAGACGATCTTCGGCAAAGGCGACAAGTTCTACGGCCTGCTTGAACAGAGTGCTGCCACCGCCCACGAAAGCGCCAAGGCTCTGCACGAACTGCTGACCAAGCCCGGCGGGGGATCGGTGATGGCGGCGTTCACCGCCACCCGTGCCCGCGAAAAGGAACTGGCCGCGCAGATCAGCGAGGGCTTGGTGAACACGTTTGTCACCGCGCTCGACCGCGAGGACATCGAGGCGCTGAATTCGGCCTTGTACAAGATCCCCAAGACCATCGAGAAATTTGCCGAACGCTACGAGATCGTGGCCGGTCGTCTGGCCGGAGTGGATTTCGCCCAGCGCGCGCTGGTGCTGGAGCGCTCCAGCGAAGTCGTTGCCGAGATGATCGGCGAGTTGCGCCGCGGCTTGCGCATCGACCCGGTGAAGAAGCTGCAGGATCGGCTGCAGGCGCTGGAATCGGAAGGCGACCGCATGCTGCTGGCGCCCTACCGCACGCTGTATGTCGAAGGCGGCGACGTGATGCGCGCGATGCTGGCCAAGGATCTGTTCGAGCTGATCGAGAAAGCGATCGACAAATGCCGTGACGTCGGCAACATCGTCTACTCGATCGTGCTGAAGAACTCCTGAGGACGCCGCCGTGATCCCCCGCATCGAATGCTGCCCGGACATGACCGGGCCACTCCGGCGGCGCACGCCGGTCATGGCCGGAGGCCGGGCATGAGTCTCGGGCTGGTCGTGGCGGAGGTGCTGATCGCACTCGCCTTCACTTATATCAATGGTTTTCACGACACCGCCAACTCGATCGCCACGGTGGTCGCGACCAAGGTGCTGTCGCCGGCGCAGGCCGTGCTGCTGGCAGCGGTCACCAACCTGATCGGCGCCATGCTCGGTACCGCGGTGGCAGTCACCATCGCCTCCGGGCTGATCAATGCCGGAGTGATCGAAGTGGGGCCGCAACTGGTGATCTGCGCGCTGCTGGCGGCGATCGTGTGGAACCTGATCACCTGGTGGCTGGGCCTGCCGTCCAGTTCCAGTCATGCGCTGGTCGGTGCGCTGGTAGGCGCGGCGGTGGCTGCGTCGGGCGACAATTTCGCGTCCGTGATCTGGGTGCAGGGCAGCTGGCTCACCGGACACGGCGTGATTCCCAAGGTGATCGTGCCGATGGTGCTGTCGCCGCTGGGCGGCTTCGTGATCGGTTTCGCGCTGATGGGCGGCCTGTATGCGCTGCTGGCCTGGCTGGCCGGCCGGCATGGCTGGCTGCACCGATTCGGTCGCACCCCGTTCGTCAATTTCTTCTTCGGCAAGGCGCAGATCATTTCGGCCACCGCGATGGGTGTGGCGCACGGCTCCAACGACGCCCAGAAGAGCATGGGCATCATTGCACTGGCGCTGGCCGGCGGCACCGCCGCGCACCAGTTCGATCAGTTGCCGCACTGGCTGGGGTTTCTCAGCATCCCGGAGAACACCACTGGCGGCTTTGTGATCCCGATATGGGTGAAGGTGGTGTGCGCGCTGACCATGGCGGCCGGCACCGCGGGCGGCGGCTGGCGCATCATCAAGACGCTCGGCCACAAGATGGTCAAGCTGCACCCGATCAACGGTTTCGCGGCCGAGACCAGTTCGGCGGCGGTGATCCTGACCGCCTCAGTGTTCGGTATCCCGGTGTCGACCACCCACAACGTATCGGCTTCGATCATGGGCGTGGGCGCCGCCAAACGTTTCAACGCGATCCGCTGGTCGGTGGTCGAGCGCATGGTGTGGGCTTGGATCCTGACGCTTCCGGTTACCGCGCTGCTTGCGTATGCGCTGGTGCGGATCCTGGCGGCCGGGTTGTAGCCGAGGTCAGAGCGAATCGCCGCCGCTGGCGATGATCTGTTCCAGCTGGTCGCCCAGCGTGCCGAGTTCGCGCACCACCCGCTGCAGTTCGGCGGTGTCGAGGAATTCGTACGGGCGGTTTTCGCATAGATGCAGATAAGGTGAGCCGTCCAGATCGGCAACCGCCAGGAAGCCGGTGCGCTGCTGCCAGTTGAAGCGCAGGCAGCGGTTGGGATCGGTGCCGGCCAGCGGGCCGATCGGCGTCGAAATGCGCAGGTAACGCCGCCCAGATTCGTCCTCCAGTTCCGCCAGGTAGATGCCCTGATAGCGGTCCTGCGCCAGCTCCAGGTCGAAACTGATCAGATACGGATCGTTATGACGCAGCTCGTGCTGGCTGCCGATATGGGAACGCACGGCTTCGAAGTGACGCATAAGCGACTTCCGCTGGCGAAGGGCGCTGCTACTCTGCCACGTCTGCCTGCCTGCGTCGCGTCAAGTCCGATGGAATCCGTCCGGGATGAGTCCACATGAATCCTGATGTCGCCACCCGCATCTACGCCGCGATCGCCGCGATTCCGCCCGGCCGCGTCGCCAGCTACGGCGCCATCGCTGCCCGCGCCGGCCTGCCGGGGCGCGCGCGGCTGGTCGGCCGGCTATTGGGCGAAGTTCCCGACGGCGTGGTGCTGCCGTGGTATCGCGTGCTGCGCTCCAGCGGGCACATCGCGATGCCGCCGGGCAGTCGCGGTTTTCGCGAGCAGTCCCGGCTGCTGCGGGCCGAAGGCGTCGAAGTGAAGAACGGCCGCGTGCCGCTGTCGCGATTCGGCCTGGATGGCGATCTTGACCACGCGCTGTGGGGCATGCCGGACGGTTGAGGGGTGTGGTTCTGACGATCCATCGCAAGCTTCTCCGTCAAGTGGATCGATCCGGTTTGTTACCATGCCACCGATGAATGCCTCTGCCCTCGACCTGCTGCAAAGCGTTTTCGGTTACCCCAGTTTTCGCGGCCAGCAACAGGCTGTCGTCGAGCACCTGAGCGAAGGTGGTGACGCACTGGTGCTGATGCCGACCGGTGGCGGCAAGTCATTGTGCTATCAGATCCCCGCGCTGCTGCGCCAGGGCACCGGCATCGTGGTGTCGCCGCTGATCGCGCTGATGCAGGATCAGGTCGACGCGCTGCGTGAAGCCGGTGTGTCTGCTGCGTATCTCAACTCCAGCCTCGGCGCCGAAGAGCAGCGCGAGGTCGAACGACAGCTGCTGGCCGGTGAACTGAATCTGCTCTACGTGGCGCCGGAGCGGCTGTTGACCGGGCGCTTCCTCGGCCAGTTGGAACGCACCGAGGTGGCGCTGTTCGCGATCGACGAGGCGCATTG
>DHXA01000071.1:4248-4694 GCA_002413455.1 Rhodanobacter sp. UBA5168
GCGCATTGCGTGTCGCAATGGGGCCACGATTTCCGCCCGGAATACCGCGAACTGGCGATCCTGCACCAGCGTTTCCCGCAGGTGCCGCGGATCGCACTCACCGCCACCGCCGATCCACGCACGCGCGAGGAGATCGTCGAGCGGCTGTCGCTGCAGAACGCGCGGCAGTTCGTTTCCAGTTTCGATCGGCCGAACATCGGCTACCGGGTCGGCCTGCGCCACAACGCCAAACGCCAGCTCACCGAGTTCCTGCAGGGGCATCAGGGCGAGTCCGGCATCGTTTACTGCCTCAGCCGCAAGAAGGTGGACGACACCGCCGAATGGCTGGCTGAAATGGGCGTCGAGGCATTGCCGTATCACGCCGGCCTCGATGCGCCGACCCGCGCGAAGAACCAGAAGCGTTTCCTGCGCGAGGACGGCGTGGTGATGGTCGCCACGGTCGCGTT
>DHXA01000071.1:4968-5111 GCA_002413455.1 Rhodanobacter sp. UBA5168
GCCACGGTCGCGTTCGGCATGGGTATCGACAAGCCTGACGTACGCTTCGTGGCGCACCTGGACCTGCCGCGCAGCATCGAGGGCTATTACCAGGAAACCGGCCGTGCCGGCCGCGACAGCCTGCCGGCCGAGGCGTGGATGAT
>DHXA01000239.1:0-10121 GCA_002413455.1 Rhodanobacter sp. UBA5168
CGATCGAGCCAAGAACGTTTCGTCCTAGGTGAGCCGCCCATTCTGCATCGCTTTTCGTGGCCGTCAACATCCTCGGTGAAGCTTTATTTCGAGGCCCCGGCGGTCCGTCTTGCGACGTCTGGGCGACTGCGGGCCGCGAATAATACGATCTGTGCTTTTTTTAGCAAGCATTTCTTGAGACCCGTTTTACAGATGCGTTACAAGTGACTGGTTCGACGGGAATTTTATTTTCGGTACGCATTCACCTCCACTCATTCGGCACCGTGCGGATGGGCCAATCACGCCTGTACGAGCTTCACGCGGGTAAAGTTGCGCTTACCCACCTGCAGTACGCCCTCGAAACCGACTTCGAAGATGCGTTGCGCGTCCTCGACGACTTCCGCGTCGATGCGTACGGCGCGTTCCTTCACCTTGCGACTGGCTTCGGAATTGCTCGCGGTCAAGCCGGCAGCGGTGAGCAGGGTTGCGAGACGCATGCCTTCGACAGGCACCGTGATGAGCGTCTGCGGCAACAGCGAGGTATCACCTTCACCACGCACCACCGCATGCCAGCCGGCAATCGCCAGCTCGGCGGCTTCCGAGCCGTGGAATCGTGCGGCTAGTTCACGCGCGAGGCGCAGCTTGGCATCGCGTGGATTGAGCCCGCCGCTGGCGACGTCCTTCTTCATCTGCGCCAATTCATGCAGCGACACGTCGAAGCTAAGCAGGTCGAACCAGCGCCACATCAATTCGTCGCCGATCTTCATGGTCTTGGTGACGATGTCGATCGGCGGCTCGTTGATGCCTATGTAGTTGCCCAGTGACTTGGACATCTTGTTGACGCCATCCAGGCCTTCCAGCAGCGGCATCGTCAAGACGATCTGAGGCGGCTGGCCGTGGTGCTCCTGCAGCGCCCGACCCATCAGCAGGTTGAACTTCTGGTCGGTGCCGCCCAGCTCGACATCGGCTTTCAGTGCGACCGAGTCATAGCCCTGCACCAGCGGATACAAAAATTCATGGATCGCGATCGGCTGCTGCGCCTGATAACGCTTGGTGAAATCGTCGCGTTCGAGCATGCGCGCCACGGTGTGCTGGGCGGCCAGCTTAATCATGTCCGCCGCCGACATCCGACCAAACCATTCGGAGTTGAAGCGCAGTTCGGTGCGCTCCCGGTCCAGCACCTTATAGACCTGCTCGGCGTAAGTCTCGGCATTGGCCAGGACGTCGTCGCGAGTGAGCGGCTTGCGGGTGACGTTCTTGCCTGTGGGATCGCCGATCATGCCGGTGAAGTCGCCGATCAGGAAGATCACCTGATGACCCAAGTCCTGAAATTGGCGCATCTTGTTCAGCAAGACAGTGTGGCCCAGGTGCAGATCCGGCGCGGTGGGGTCGAAGCCCGCCTTGATTCGCAAGGGGTAGCCTTTTTTCAGGCGCTCGGCCAGATCCTCTCGCTTGATGATTTCGTCGGCGCCACGCGCAATCGTGGCCAGCGCCTGCTCAAGCTCGCTCATGCATTCCTCTCGAGTTTTTCATGGGGCGGCATCCGCCGGAAGACCCGGCCGTGCTATTGCCGTTAATTGTGTGTTAACCAGGAATGTCGTGCAAACCCTTGATGGAAAAGGCGTTGACGCCATTTACACATGACCGCTATGGTACGCGCAGTTTGTTACTTTGTACCGCGGGGCGTTCATAGCATGGCTGAAGAAAAGCAGGGCGCGCGGCACGGCCGCAAGCTGGCGATCTGCCGCAAGGCACAGCGCCGGCACTCCCACTTCTACGAGCGCTGCTCGCACTGGTCGTTCAATCGTTCGGGCGAGATCGAGCCCATCCGCTGGCATCGCGAACGCCTGGTCCTCGCTGGTACCGCGCTGCTGATCACCCTGCTTTCCGGTTTCATCATGCCTGCGTGGGCCAGCGCGATGCGCCCCGCCCCGACGCCTGAAATACATTCTTTGCTGCCGCTGGCACTACCCAAGGTGGTGCCGGTCAGCACCACCGCCGCCACCGTGGACGACTGGCAGGTTGTGCGAGTGCAGCCCGGGCAGACGTTGTCGGACATCTTCAACGCCCGCGGTCTGGGCATGGCCGATCTGCAGAAGGTGATGGACGCGGCCGGCAACGCGAAATCCGCGCTGCACAACATCCGGCCTGGCCAGGAATTCGATTTCCTGATTGGCCGCGACGGCAGTCTCAATGGCTTCCGATTTGATGAGGATCAGGCCCGACGCGCCGTCGTTCGCCTCGACGGCGCGCAGCCCATCGTCTCCATCGAGCAGCGCGACATGGATCTGCGCGAGCAGGTGGCACATGGCGTCATTCGTAGCAGTCTGTATGCCGCGGGCGATCAGGCCGGCATGGACGCGGCCATGGTCGGCAAGCTTGCCGATCTGTTCAAGTACGACGTCGATTTCGTGCAGGACCTGCGCCTCGGCGACAGCTTCACGGTGATCTACGACGACATCTACCGTGATGGCGTGCGCTACGGCGAAGGCAACATCATCGCCGCCGAGTTCATCAATCAGGGTAAACGCTACACCGCCTATCGCTTCAAGAAGGCCGATGGCGACTACGGTTGGTTCAGCGAAGATGGGCGTCCGATCCAGAAATCGTTCCTGCGTATCCCGGTCGACTTTACCCGCATCTCCTCGACCTTCAGCGTGGCACGCATGCATCCGATCCTAGGCCGCATGCGCGCACACAAGGGCGTTGATTACGCGGCGCCCAGCGGCACGCCGATCCATGCTGCGGGCGATGGCGTGATCAAGTACCACGGTTGGGAGCACGGCTACGGCAACTTCGTGGTGATCCAGCACACCAATACGATCAGCACTGCCTACGGCCACATGTCGCGCTTCGTGAAAGGTCAGCACGTCGGCGAACATGTACGACAAGGCGAAGTCATCGGCTACGTCGGCATGACCGGTCTGGCCACCGGTCCCCATTTGCATTACGAGTTCCGCGTCAACGGTACACAGCGCAATCCGCAAACGGTGACGCTGCCACAGCCCGAGCCCCTTCCGGGCGCCCAGCTGGCACGGTTCAAGGCGCAGGTGGTGAAACCCCAGCTGGCACGGCTGACCGAACTGGATGCCCGCATCAAGCTGGCTCGCACCGACGCTCCCACCAACAACGACAATTGAGCGCAACCGCACGCGTGAATGACGCCTCGGCGCCCTATCTCGGACTGATCTCCGGCACCAGCGCAGACAGCATCGATGCGGTGCTGGTCGGTTTCAATCGCAGCATGCCGCAGTTGCTTGCCAGTCACGCCCATCCATGGCCCGCGGACTTGCGCGACCGCATGCTCGCGCTGGCGCAAAGCGAAGCAGCTCTGGATATGGATGCGTTTGGACGGCTAGACGTCGAAATCGGGCACTGCTTCGCCGATGCCGCCCTGCAGTTGCTGGCGCAAAGTGGTACGGCGGCGCAAGACGTGCGGGCGATCGGTTCGCACGGCCAGACCTTGCGCCACCGCCCCACCGGCGCGTTCCCGTTCACGCTGCAACTGGGCGATCCCAGCGTCATCGCCGAGCGCTGCCGCATCGACGTGGTGGCGGATTTCCGCCGTGCCGATATCGCCGCCGGCGGCCAAGGTGCGCCGCTGCTGCCGGCACTGCATGCGATGCTGCTGGGCCGACCAGGCTTTGCGCGAGTGGTGCTCAATCTCGGCGGCATTGCCAATATCACGGTGCTCGACAGCGATGGCAGTGTGCGCGGCTTCGACACCGGTCCAGCCAATGGCCTGCTCGATGCCTGGTGCCAGCGTCATCAAGGCGAACCGTTCGACCGCGACGGCGCGTTTGCATCGAGCGGCCAGGCCAGTTCCGGCTTGCTTGATGCGATGCTGGCCGATTCCTATTTCGTATTACCGCCACCAAAGAGCACTGGGCGCGAGCACTTCCATCTGGATTGGCTGGTCACCCATGCGCCGCTGGCGGGATTGAGCCCGGCCGATGTGCAGGCAACGTTGCTGGAGCTCACCGCTCGCAGCGTGGTCACTGCGATCACCCAACAAGCGCCGAGGGCAGAGGAGGTCCTGGTCTGCGGTGGTGGCGTGCACAACGGCGCGTTGATGCGGCGACTGGGTGAACTGCTGGCACCGCGCATCGTGCTCAGCACGTCCCGTTACGGCATCGATCCGGATTTTCTTGAGGCCACCGCTTTTGCGTGGCTGGCACGACAACGTCTGCTCGGCCTGCCCGGCAATATGCCGGCGGTGACCGGAGCGCGCGGGCCGCGGGTGCTTGGGGCGATCTACTCCGCGCCCGCGCCGGACTCACCGAATCGGATTCTTTCCGGCGCCAGCTGAGTCGGGTGGGTCTGCGCCAAGGCGTGCAGCGCATCCTGGAATGCGCCTTGTTCCGCCGCCTCCCAGTGATCGCCCAGTTGGGTAAGTGCCTGCGGATCGCGCAGGGTTTCGCTGAATTGCTGCGCGGCCGAGATACCCAGCCCATTGCGCAAGGCATGCAGCAAGACCTCGTTGATCGACCACTGCCGGTCCCTCGCCAGCGCCTTGACGCGCTCAGCCAGCAGGCTGTCGACGTGTTGCAAGATCATGTCCGGCACAAGCGTCACTCCATGTTGCACATGCCCCTGTAGCGACGGATGTTTGCACAGCCACGGCGCCGCCAGGCGTCGTGACCGCGATTTCGTGGATGACTTGGCAGTTGCACTGTGAACACCGCCACTTCGGCCTTGCATCGGCTCCCAATACGGACGTGCCGAAGGATTAACCCTCGGCGGCCGCACGCTCGCGCTCGACGCTGCGAAAGCGCGGCCACAGGCAGGCGAACAGCAGCATGGCTGGCAGCACCGCCAATACCGTGATGACGAAATAGCCGCCGTAGCCGGTCGCCGTGGCGATGCCGCCGGCAAAGAAACCAAGCAGTTTGCCCGGCAGATTGACCAGCGAACTCAGCAAGGCGTATTGCGTAGCCGTATGTCGACGGTTGACCAGCGATGAGAGGAACGCCACGGTCGGCGGACCCAGCATGCCGAGGGTGAGGTTTTCAACGGAGATCACCAGGGTCAGCACGACGAGATTGCCCGGATGGGCGATCAGCAACAGATACAACAGATTGCTGCAGCCACACAGCACGATGGTGACGCCGAGCGGACGCCACGCGCCCCAGCGCGCCACCGCCGCGCCGCCGATGAACACGCCGACGATGCCGATCCAGATGCCGTAGATCTTGGTGATCGTGCCGATCTCGGTTTTGGAAAAGCCCATATCGCGGTAGAACGGGCTCATGATGCCGCCGATCGTGGCCTGTTCGGGCATCTTGAACAGCAGCAGGAACAGCAAGGTCACCCCAGCCAGCACCCAGCCGTAGCGACGAAAGAAATCGGCAAACGGATCGATCACGCTCTCGCGCATTGCATCGCGCCAGCGCGCGGGCCGGCTGCGCAATACCTCTGGCTCGCGGGCCATCAATGTGGTCGCCACCGGCACCATCATCACCATCGCCATCGCGGCGTAAACCAGCCGCCATGACACGTGGTCGGCCAGGATCAGCGCCACTGCGCCCGCCAGCAGCAGCCCGATCCGGTAGCCCAGCGAGTAGGTGGCGACCAGCGCACCCTGCGTCTCGATCGGCGCAATCTCGATGCGATAGGCATCCACCGCGATGTCCTGGGTCGCGCCGAAGAACGCCACCAGCAGCGTGGCGACCACGAACGGAACCAGCAGCGCCGGCGTCAGCGCGGCCATGGCCAGCAGCCCCGCCACCACGCCGAGCTGCGCGAACAGCAGCCAACCGCGACGTTGCCCCAGCCGCGCGAATCCGGGGATGCGCCAGTGATCAAGCAACGGCGCCCACACGAACTTGAGCGCATAGGCCATGCCGGCGCTGGCGATCATCGTGATTTCCTTCAGCACGATGCCATTTTCCTTCAGCCAGTACGCCAGCGTGCCAGCCACCAGCAGAAACGGCAGGCCGGAGGCGAAACCGAACAGGAACATCGTCCACGCTGCCGGCTGGGCGAATGCCCGCCATACCGACGGCTTGGCCGGCTTGGACCCCAGCGGCTCAGTCGGCATAGTCGACGGTGTAGGGCGCGTGGTCGGAGAAGCGTTCGCCACGGTAGACCGAACAATCCTTCAGCCGCTTGCGCAGCGACGGTGTGCAGACCTGGTAGTCGATGCGCCAACCCACGTTGTTGGCGCGCGCCTGGCCTCGATTCGACCACCAGGTGTATTCGACCGCCTCCGGCTTGATCGCGCGGAAGCTGTCGACCCAGCCGCGGTCATGGAACAGCAGGTCCAGCCATGCGCGCTCTTCCGGCAGGCAGCCGGAGTTCTTCTGGTTGGACGACCAGTTCTTGATGTCGTTCTTCGTGTGCACGATGTTCCAGTCGCCGCAGATCACGTAGTCGCGCCCGCTCTTCAGCCATTGATCGAAGATGGGTGTGATCCACTCCATCGCCTTGAACTTGAACCGCTGGCGTTCGTCGCCGGAAGAGCCGGACGGGAAGTACAACGACACCACGCTGAGGTTGCCGAAACGCGCCTCGATGTAGCGGCCTTCGTTGTCGAACTCGTCCCAGCCCAGTTCGGTCAGCACCTGGTCGGGCTCGCGCTTTGAATAGATCGCCACGCCGCTGTAGCCCTTTTTGCTGCTGGCGTCACGATAGAAGCAGTGATGGCCATCGGGGCGGAACATGCCATCGGCGAGCTGGTGCTCCTGCGACTTCGTCTCCTGCAGGCAGACCACATCGGCGTGTTGTCCACGCAGCCACTCGAATACACCTTTGGTTGCAGCCGAGCGGATGCCGTTGGCGTTGAGGCTGATGATGCGCATGGACTCTCCCGATCTCGTGATGGGTGATCATAACAACCGCGGCGACCGGCATCCTCAAAGGGCGAACGTCCGCGCCACTTCCGCCACTCGCCGATCGACGAAGCGCGCCTCACCGGCAGGTTCCCGCGCATGGCGACCTGCAGAAACCTTGCGGCGTCACGTGCGATTGCTTTCGGCGCCGGCGGCGGGCTGTACCATGGCGGCCGTTCCGCCCACAGCATCGCTGCTGCGACCACCACCCTGACCCCACCGTTAGCGAGACAACCAGTGCACGACTACCAGCGTGACTTTATCGAACTCACCCTGCAGCGCGAGGTGTTGCGCTTCGGCGAATTCACCCTGAAATCCGGCCGCCAGAGCCCGTACTTCTTCAACATGGGGCGAATCGATTCGGGCGCCGCGCTGGCCCAGCTCGGCCGCGCCTATGCTGCCGCCGTGATGAACTCCGGTGTAGCCGTCGATATGCTGTTCGGCCCGGCCTACAAAGGTATTGCGCTGGCCGCGGCCACCGCCATCGCGCTGGCTGAGCAGCACCAGCGCGACCTGCCGTGGGCCTATAACCGGAAAGAGGCGAAGGATCACGGCGAAGGTGGCGTGCTGGTCGGGGCGCCGCTCCAGGGTCGCGTGCTGATCGTCGACGACGTGATGACTGCCGGCACCGCGGTGCGCGAATCGCTGGCGCTGATCAGCGCGCACGGCGCCGAGCCGGCCGGCGTGTTGATTGCACTGGACCGCCAGGAGCGCGGCCAGGGTGAGCGCTCCGCGGCACAGGAAGTGGCTGCCGACTATGGCATTCCGGTCATCGCGATCACCAGCCTCGACGACGTGCTGGCCTATGCCGGTGAACATCCCCGGCTGGCCACCGAACACGCGCGCCTGCTGGCTTATCGCGAGCGCTACGGGGTTCAGCGCTGAGTTCACCCTCGGCCCCGTAAACTCCAGCGAACCCGATCACAGTGGCAATCGTTGCTGCGGGCACACAGCTAGGCAGCACGATGGCGATGGCTATACTGCGAGACAAGGGGGATTTCATGCGCAAGCCATTGCTCGTTTTTGCTGCCGTCGCGCTGGTCGCCAGCCTGACGGCGTACGCCCAGAACACCGGCAACATCCGCTACAAATGGTATGACGGGCAGGGCCTGATGCACTTCAGTGACAGCCTGACCGCCGATGCGATGAAGTACGGCTACGACTTGGTCAACGACCGCGGCTTGGTGGTGCAGCACGTGCCGCGCCAGTTGAATGCCCAGGAACGTGCCGCCGCCAACAAGCTGGCCGCCGAACAGGCGGCGAAGCAGCGCGCTGCGCAGGAAATCGCCAACGCCGAAACGCAGATGCTGGCAGCCTATCCGGACGAGGAGTCCTACAAGATCTCGCAACAGCAGACGCTGGACACCATCGACCAGCAGATCCGCACGACCCAGATCAACCTGCGCAGCCAGGAAAAGGCACTCACCGATCTGCTCGGTCGCGCCGCCGACCTCGAGAACACCAAGTCACCGGTGCCGAAATTCCTGGTCGACAGCATCGCCCAGCAGCGTAGCGTCGTCACCGAGCAACGCAATACGCTGCAGCGCCAGCAGACCTTGCGCACGCGGACCGTGCAGTCGCAGGCCAAAGAGCTGGGACGGTATCGCGAGCTCAAGGCGGCTCAACAGCAACCTGCGCAATAGGACGCCTGTCAGCGGGGTGTCCCGGATCTGCCCGCGTTGTCCGAAGGTGGCGCACCAGCGGCGGCATGAGCCTCCATCGTGCCCTGCGGGCATCTTCTCCCACAGGCAGAAGCCATTTGGAGCAGTCCTCGACTACGTCGAGGACTGCCGCTCTAGAAGGGCAACTTGAGTTTGAAATCCACCGCGAGCAGCTGCTTGCGGAAGAACTGCTGGATACGCTTCAGCGCCACTATATTGTCCGCCTCGAAACGCAGCACCAGCACCGGCGTGGTGTTGGATGCGCGTACCAGACCCCAGCCGTCCGGCCAGTCCGCGCGCAATCCGTCGATGGTGATCAAGGTGGCATCCTCGAAATTCGCCTGCTGGCGCAATTTGTCCATGAAGCGATAATGCTCGCCCTCGTCGAGCTCGACCTTCAGCTCAGGGGTGGACACACTGCTCGGCAGCGTTGCGAAGATCTCCTCCGGATTGCGTCCCTGCAGATCGCCGGCAAGTATTTCCAGCAATCGCGCGGCGGCATAGATTCCGTCGTCGAAGCCGTACCAGCGCTCCTTGAAGAAGAAATGCCCGCTCATCTCGCCGGCCAGTTCGGCGCCGGTCTCGCGCATCTTGGCCTTGATCAGCGAATGGCCGGTACGCCACATCAGCGGGCTGCCGCCGGCGTCGAGAATCTGGCCCTTCAGGTGGCTGGTGCACTTGACGTCATAGATCACGGTCGCGCCGGGCTGGCGCGACAGCACGTCGCGCGCGAACAGCATCAGCAGGCGGTCCGGATAGATGATCTCGCCGGATTGCGTCACCACGCCCAGGCGGTCGCCGTCACCATCGAAGGCGATGCCCAGATCGGCACCGGTCTGCTTCACCGAAAGGATCAGATCCTCCAGGTTATGCGGGTCCGATGGGTCCGGATGATGATTCGGGAAACTGCCGTCGACGTCGCAGTACAGCGGGATCACCTCGCAACCGACGCCCTCCAGCACCTGCGGCGCGATCGCACCGGGAATGCCGTTGCCGCAGTCGACCACGATCTTGAGGCGACGCTCGGCCAGCACATCGGAAACGATTTTCTCGATGTAGTCCGGCGTCACGTCGACCTGGCGCAGGCCGCCTTGGCCACCACTTTCCAGCGCGCCGCCGGCGATGCGCTGGTACAGGTCCTGGATCGCGCCTTCGGACAGGGTTTCACCGGCGACCACAATCTTGAAGCCGTTGTAGTCCGGCGGGTTGTGGCTGCCGGTGACAGCCACGCCGCAGCCCGTGTTGAAGCGATACGCTGCGTAATAGACCACCGGCGTGGGCACCGCGCCGATGTCGATCACGTCGATGCCGGCCGCGCGCAAGCCATCGGCCAGCGCACCGGCCAGCTCCGGCCCGGACAAACGGCCATCGCGGCCGACCACGATTTCGCGCAGGCCTTTCTCGCCCATCAGCGTACCGATCGACTGACCGAGCGCGTGCGCAACTTCCTTGTTCAACGTCTTGCCGACCACGCCACGCACGTCGTACGCACGGAAGATGCTCGGATCCACCTTGATCACCGGATTGACCGACGTCACCGGTGACGGGGCGGCCGATGGTGTTATCGGTTTGGTCGGTGCTGGAACATTCTCGATTCTCGCCGGCAAAGCCACTTCCTCGGGTTCATGCGCCGATGTTTCGCGCAAACGCA
>DHXA01000239.1:10331-19251 GCA_002413455.1 Rhodanobacter sp. UBA5168
GCGCAAACGCAACAGGAAGCCACCGGCACCCAGCCCCAACAGAGCCAGCAGCGCCGTCAACGGCCACACCCGCGGCAGCACGATGAAGGCACCCGGCAGGCCGGCGCCGACACTGAACATGCTGCCGGGGACCTGCTTGGCGGTCGCTTCGGCCTCCGCCGAAGCGGCGCCATGGGAAAACAGCTGCGCGTAGCCGTGCTCGTCACCCTGCCGCAGGTCCAGGCGACCGCCCGCCGGCGAGATCGCGTCGAATCGTTGCCGCAGCGGCGCGAAGGGCAGCTCGATCCACGCCCACGCCTGGGCCTGCTGTGGCGGCCCCAGCGGTATCACCAGACTTAGCCGGCGATCGCCGCCGCCGTAGGAAACGCTCTGCACCAGTGGGATGCCTTCGGCGCTTTGCGCGGCCATCAACTGGGCCGCCTTGGCGTAGCCGAATTCGCGGTAATTGGCCTTCAGCACCTCGTTCAGATCGCCGCTGTACAACTCCAGCTTTCTTGCCTGCGGCAACTGCTGGCGCAGCGCCGCGGCAGATTGCGCCGGATCGCTCATCAGATTGACCGGATCCACGCCCGCCAGCACTTTTTCGATCGCGCCGCGCTGCCTGGCGATTTCGTCGGACATGGCCTGCACGGCTTGGTCCTGGGCGACATGGACCCGCTCGATGGCACTCCCTTCATCGGCGATCAGCCAGGTTTGCCAGGCGCAGAACAGCCCCAGCAACAGCAATGCGGTGCCGCCAGCCAACGGCAACAGCCTCAGCCAGTCGATCTGCAGGTTGCGCAGTCGGTCTTTTGCGATGTTCAACGCCATACCCGCTCCCGCGGCTGCACTTGCGCACGCGTCCGATGGGTATCGGGCTCGTGTCTGTTCATTGGATACCGGTCGAACCAAACCCGCCGTCGCCGCGTTCGCTCGGCGCAAAGTCGGTCACGATATTCAGCCGCGCTTGCGCCACCGGCATCAGCAGCAACTGGGCGATGCGGTCGCCCACCGCGATGGTGTACGACTGCGTGCCACGATTCCAGCACGAAATCATCAGCGGCCCCTGGTAGTCGGCGTCGATCACCCCAACCAGGTTGCCCATCACCAGCCCGTGCTTGTGGCCCAGTCCGGAGCGCGGCACGATCAACGCGCACCAGCCAGGGTCGCCGATATGGATCGCGATGCCACTGGGTACCAACGCACTTTCACCCGGCGCCAGGGTCAGCGGTGTCGGCAGCGCAGCGCGCAAATCCATGCCTGCGCTGCCGACCGTGGCGGCCTGCGGCAACGGAATGCTATGGCCGAGTCGCGGATCGAGAATCTTCAGTTCGATGTCGATCGTCATCCGCGCGCCGCCCGGTAGCGCTCGGCCACATGGGCGATCAACTGCCGCGCCAGTTCGGGCTTCGCCGCCCGTGGCAGTTCGATCGCACCGTCGGCCCAATACAACGTCAACGCATTGTCGGCGGTTTCGAAGCCGAGTCCGTCGCCCACCTGATTGGCCGCAATCATGTCCAGCCCTTTGTGCTGCAGCTTGCCTCGCGCATAGCTGGCCACATCATGGGTCTCCGCGGCGAATCCGACCAGGAACGGATGCACGGCTTGCGCCGACAGGCTGGCGAGAATGTCGGGATTCTCGCTGAGCTGCAGCGTCAGGCTGGCACCGTCATGCTTTTTCAGCTTGTACGCAGAGACGTCCTGCGCACGGTAGTCGCCCACGGCCGCCGCGCCGATATAGATGTCCGCCTGCGCCGCGACCTCAAGCACTGCCGCCTGCATCTGTGCTGCGCTGCGCACGTCGACGCGCCGTGCTACACCCGACGGCGTAGCCAGGCTCACCGGTCCGGCCACCAGGGTCACGCTGGCGCCGGCCTGAACCGCCGCCGCAGCTACCGCAAACCCCATCCGGCCGGAACTGCGGTTGCCGATGAAACGCACGGGGTCGATGTCTTCGTAAGTCGGTCCGGCACTGACCAGCACCTTCAGGCCGGCCAAGGCGCCACTGCCGAATGAAGCCAGCAGCGCATCGCGCAATTCATGTGGTTCCAGCATGCGCCCGCTGCCGACATCGCCGCAGGCCTGATCGCCAACGGCGGGCCCCAACAGCTGGGCGCCGCGCTGGCGCAAGGTTTCGATATTGGCCTGCACCGAGGGATGCGCCCACATCTGCTGGTTCATCGCGGGCGCCAGATACAGCGGCGCGGCGCTGGCCAGACATAGCGTGGTCAGCAGGTCGTCGGCCAGACCGTGCGCCAGCCGCGCCAGCAGATCCGCGCTGGCCGGCGCCATCACAATGCGCTCGGCCCAGCGCGCCAGTTCGATATGACCCATTGCCGCCTCGGCCTGTGCATCCCACAGGCTGACCCGCACGCTCTGACCGGACAGTGCCTGGAACGTGGTCGGGCTGACGAAATGGGTGGCACCCTCGGTCATCACCACGCGCACCTCGGCATCGAGATCACGCAGGCGTCGAACCAGCTCGCAGGACTTGTAGGCGGCGATGCCGCCGGACACTCCCAGCAGAATGCGGCGTTGGGCAAGACTCATGTAAGGCGGGCCTGACAATCGGGCAGAGTCGTAGCTTACCGGATTCATTCATCGGCACCGCTGCCTGGCGAGGGCGCCGTCCGGCAAGTTGCAAGCATGAGTATCCGCGACTGGCCCGCAGGCGAACGTCCCCGTGAAAAACTGTTGGCACACGGCAGCGCCGCACTGTCCGACGCCGAATTATTGGCCGTGCTGCTGGGCAGCGGTAGCCGTGGCAAGGACGCGCTGGCGCTGGGCCGCGAACTGCTCGCCAACGCCGGCAGCCTCGGCGCGCTGTTGAGCCGCCCCGAGCAGCAGATCCGTGCCGGTGGGCTGGGTCCAGCCAAGCGCGCACGCATCGCCGCCGCGCTGGAGCTGGCCCGGCGCAGCCTGGCCGAACAGTTGCTCGATAAGCCCAGTCTGGGCAACCCGCGAGACAGCGGCGATTATCTGCGCGCCCGGCTGCGTCACCTGCCGTACGAGGTGTTCGGCTGCCTGTATCTGGACAATCGTCACCGCGTGCTGGCGTTCGAGGAACTGTTCCGCGGTACCGTCGACGGCGCCAGCGTGCATCCGCGCGAAGTGGTGCGGGCGTGTCTGCAGCACAATGCCTGCGCTGTGATCTTCGCCCACAACCACCCCTCCGGCGTGGCCGAGCCCAGCGCGGCCGACCGCGCGATTACCCACGAGCTGCGCGACGCGCTGCAACTGGTCGGCGTGCGTGTGCTCGATCATCTGGTGATCGGCAGCGGCGAGCCGGTGTCGATGGCCGCCCGGGGCCTGATCTGAGTACCGGCCGCGGCCATAAAAAAACGGCGTGGAACGATCCACGCCGCAGGGCCGATTTGGGGAGGGGGAGAGAGCGGCGTCTCCGGTGCCGTTTCATGGAGGGGAATCATGTCCGGCATCGCCAGTGTCGCAACATCGCATGACGAACCGATGACACGTGGTGCTCGCATGAAGTACCGCCAAGTCGCCGATACTTATGCACAAATGAAGATACCGGCACTTGCCGGGCCTATCGTGCCTTTGATCACATGTTGTAGCCATAAATAATTGATATAAATAGATAAATTATCGTGACTTGTTGATTTATTGCCGCCCCAGACAAAGCTCGGAGCGCCATCCGCAGCTTTCCCCACAGACTTATCCACAAGCCGCGCCAACCGGCATATCGGGGGTGCGGTCCCAGCGCCCAGCGCCCATGAGGGCCGGGTTACGACGTCTCTCGCCGCACGTGGCGGTCTGTTAGGATTGGCGGTTCCATCACGAAACCGATCCCATCCGTGAAAGAACAGCTGCGCGAACTGGTGCTGCAGGCGATCCAGACTCTGCAAGACAATGCCTCCCTGGCTGCCGATCCAAGCCTGCCCGGGTTCGTGATCGAGCGAGCGCGCAGCCGCGAACACGGGGATTTTGCCTGCAACGTGGCGATGCTGCTGGCCAAATCCGCACGTGCCAAACCGCGAGAGCTGGCCGAGAAACTGGTGGCTGCGCTGCCCACCAATGAGCTGGTGGAGAAAGTGGAAATCGCCGGCCCCGGCTTCATCAACTTTCACCTGGCCGGCGGGGCCTATCACGCCGAAGTGCGCCGCATCATGGCGCAGGGCGAAGCCTACGGGCGCAACGAGAGCGGTGCGGGCAAGACCGCTGGCGTGGAGTTTGTCTCGGCCAACCCGACCGGCCCGCTGCACGTGGGCCATGGCCGCGCCGCCGCGATCGGCGACTGCTTGAGCCGCCTGCTCGATGCCACCGGCTGGAACGTCAGGCGCGAGTACTACTACAACGACGCCGGCGCGCAGATCGCGAACCTGGCCATCTCGGTACAGGCGCGCGCGCGCGGCATCACCCCGGACGACAGCGGTTGGCCGGACAGCGGCTACCGCGGCGACTATATTGCCGATGTGGCACGCGCCTATCTCGATCGCGAATCGGTGGTGGCCGATGGCGAGACGGTCACCGGCGCCGGCGATGTCGACGACCTCGACGCGATCCGCCACTTCGCCGTGGCCAGCCTGCGACGCGAACAGGATCTGGACCTGCAGGCGTTCGGCGTGAGTTTCGACACCTACTTTCTGGAATCGTCGCTATACAGCGACGGCCAGGTGGAAGAGACCGTGCGCGAGCTGATTGCCCACGGCCACACTTACGAGGAAGGTGGCGCGCTGTGGCTGCGCACCACCGACTTCGGTGACGACAAGGACCGCGTGATGCGCAAGTCCGACGGCACGTACACCTATTTCCTGCCTGACGTGGCCTATCACCGCAGCAAGTGGCAGCGCGGCTACCAGCGCGCGATCACCGAGCTGGGTTCGGATCATCATGGCTCGCTGGCTCGGGTGAAGGCCGGCCTGCAGGCACTGGATTGCGGCATCCCCAAAGGTTGGCCGGAATACGTGCTGCACCAGATGGTGACCGTGATGCGCGGCGGCGAGGAGGTGAAGATCTCCAAACGCGCCGGCAGCTACGTCACCTTGCGCGACCTGATCGACGAGGTCGGCCGCGACGCCACGCGCTACTTCCTGATTGCACGCAAGTCCGATTCACAGCTGGTGTTCGACATCGACCTGGCTCGTTCGCAAAGCAACGACAATCCGGTCTACTACATCCAGTACGCGCATGCCCGCGTGTGCAGCGTGCTGCGTCAGGCGCCGGAAAAAGGCTTCACGTTCGACCTGGCCGACGGCCTCGCCAATCTGGCACGGCTGGACAACGAGCACGAGCAAATCCTGCTCACCGAATTGTCCAAATATCCCGAATTGGTCGATAACGCCGCGGCGAATCTGGAGCCGCACCTGGTCGCCGCGTGGCTGCGCGAACTGGCCAACGCGTTTCACACCTATTACAACTCGCACCAGTTCCTGATCGAGGACGCCGCGCTGCGCAATGCGCGCCTGGCACTGGTGGTGGCGACCCGGCAAGTGTTGAAGAATGGCCTGCAATTGTTGGGCCTGAGCGCCCCGGAGAAGATGTAATGGCAGCACGCAAGGGCAAGGGCCGGCAGGCCGTACGCAATGGCAGCAATGGTTTTCCGGGCTGGGGCTACGCCGTCGTCGGCCTGGTGGCTGGCGCGATTCTGATGGCGGTGATGATGCGCGGCAGCCTGCTGACCAGCATGAACAAACCCAGTGGCCCCCAGGCGAACCCGCAGGCCACTGCCGAACGCGGCAGCGAGCCTGGCGTCGTTGAACCGGCGGCAGGCGACAGCGCGCCGAAGAAGCCGCAATTCGATTTCTATTCGGTGCTGTCCGAGAAGGAAGTGCGCATCCCCGACGCCGAGATCAGCGCGCAGGCCCGTGCCGAACAGCAGCAAAAACAGCAGGCCGCGCAGTTGCAGGCCCAGCAGCAGGCCGCTGCCCAGCAGACGGCAGCAGCGGCGGCGCCGAGCAACGCACCGGCTGCCGTCAGCGAAAACATTGCGGCCGCTCCGGCCGCGGCCGTACCGCAGCCGGCCGCCGGCAGCGGCTACCTGCTGCAGGTCGGCGCGTTCCCCAATGCTGCCGATGCCGAAACCCTGAAGGCGAAGCTCGCCATGCAGGGCTTTGTCGCCAACGTGCAATCGGTCAACATCGGCGGACAGAGCTACAACCGCGTGCGTCTTGGCCCGTTCCGTTCGGCGACCGAACTGGAATCGACCAAGCAACGACTGGCATCGGCGGGGATCAATGCGATCGCGCTGAAGGAAGGCCGCTAAGCCTGCCACAGCCGTCTCCCGCTAAACTTTCCCGCATGACCATCAAGACAGTCTGGATTACCGGCGCCACCTCCGGGTTCGGCGCCGCCACCGTGGAACGCTTCGTGGCAGGAGGTTGGCGGGTGATCGCCAGCGGTCGGCGCATGGAGCGGCTGCAGCAACTGGTGGCGCGGCATGGCGCCGAGCGCGTGCATGCGGCGGCATTCGACGTGCGTGACGAGGCCGCGATGCGCGCGGCGCATGCAGACCTGCCACCCGCATTCGCCGCCATCGACCTGCTGGTCAACAACGCCGGTCTGGCGTTGGGCACCGCGCCCGCACAGCAGGCCGACCTGGTGCAGTGGAAGCAGATGATCGATATCAACGTCACCGCCCTGGTGTCGCTGACCCATTTGCTGTTGCCGCAACTGATCGAGCGCCGCGGTGCGATCGTCAACATCAGCTCGATCGCGGGCAGCTACGCCTACCGCGGCGGCAATGTGTACGGCGCGACCAAGGCCTTCGTCACCCAGTTCTCGCAGAACCTGCGCAGCGACCTGCACGGCAGCGGCGTCCGCGTGACCTCGGTGGAACCGGGCATGGCCGAGACCGAGTTCACCCTGGTGCGCACCGGCGGCGACCAGGCCGCCTCGGACCAGCTGTACGCCGGCGCCCACCCGATCACGGCCGGCGACATTGCCGACACGATCTGGTGGATCGCCAACCTGCCGCCGCATCTGAACATCAACCGCATCGAGGTGATGCCGGTCAGCCAGTCGGCGGCCGGGTTGCAGGTGCACCGCGGCTGAGTCCGCGCGGCCGAGCCGCAGGCCCCGTCTACTGCATGAACCAGCCGTGGCTGACCACGATCGACTGACCGGTGAGCGCCGCGGACGGGAAGGTGGCCAGGTACAGCGCGGTCTGCGCGATGTCGTCGACGGTGGTGAACACGCCGTCGACGGTGTCCTTCAGCATCACGTTCCTGATCACTTCGTCGTCCGTGATACCGAGCTCCCTGGCCTGCTCGGGGATCTGTTTTTCGACCAGCGGCGTACGCACGAAACCGGGGCAGATCACATGCGAGCGCACGTTGTGCGGCGCGCCTTCCTTGGCCAGCGTGCGGGCGAGGCCAAGCAGGCCGTGCTTGGCGGCAACGTAGGCCGACTTCAGCTTTGACGCTTCGTGCGAATGCACCGAGCCCATGTAGATCACGATGCCCCCGCGGTCGCCCTTGTACATGTGCTGCAACGCGGCCTTGGTGGTGAGGAAGCCGCCGTCGAGGTGGATCGCCAGCATCTTCTTCCAGTCGGCGAACGCGAACTGGTCGATCGGGTTGATGATCTGCACGCCGGCATTCGAAATCAGGATGTCGAGTGCGCCGAAACTGGCGACCACCTTGTCCGTGCCAGCGCTCACCGCCGCTTCGTCGGTGACGTCCATGGCGATGCCGATCGCCTTGCCGCCGGCCGCGTTGATTTCCGCCGCCACGGCATCGGCCGCCTGCTGGTTGATGTCGGCGATCGCCACGCTGGCGCCATGCTTTGCATACAACTCGGCAATCGCCCTGCCGAGGCCGCTGGCCGCACCGGTGATCAGCGCGACCTTGCCATTGAGACTTGTCATGACTGCTCCTTCAACGATCGGAATGGGTGTTGCACAACCGGGTGGCCCCGCTCAGTGCGTGTCTTCGGCCAGATAGGTATAAGCCGTCAACCCGCCATCGAGCGTGCCATACAACTGCTCGGCCTCGGCACCCTTCACACCCGCGCTGGCGATGCGCTCGCGGTAGCTCTGCCGCAGCACTTCGAGGTCGTAGCCGACGTAGTCGAGCATCAGGTCGGTGGTGTCGCCGCGGCGCACATGCGCGAACGTGTAGCTGTCGCCATCCACGCGCACGTTCACCGCGTCGGTGTCGCCGAACAGGTTGTGGATGTCGCCCAGCGTCTCCTGGTAGGCGCCGACCATGAAGATGCCGAGCCGGTAGCTCTCGCCTTCCTTCAAGGCATGCAGCGGCAGGCTCACGTCGACGCCTTCGGCATCGACGTAATGGTCGATGCGGCCGTCCGAATCGCAGGTGAGATCGACAATCACGCCGCGCCGGGTCGGCTCCTCGTCCAGCCGCGCGATCGGCGCGATCGGAAAGATCTGGCCGATCGCCCACACGTCCGGGATCGACTCGAACACCGAGAAGTTGACGAAGTACTTGTCGACCAGCTTCTCGTCCAGCTCGTCCAGCGCCTGCCGGTGCGAGCGCTCGGCCGGCAGCAGGCGCGTGCGCACGGCGCCGGCGATGGCGTAGTACATCTCGTCCAGCCGCGCGCGGTCGGCCAGCGCCAGCTGGCCCAGCGCGTACAGCGTCTGGCCTTCCTGCAGGTGGTGCTGGGCCTCGTGGAACAGCTCCAGCGCGGGCCGCCGATCCAGTTCCTCCCAGGTTTCGCGCAGCCGACGCAGCACGGCGGGCTCTTCCACGCGCAAGGGCGGAATCGTGCCGGCCGGCACCGGTTCCACTTCGGTCACGTTGACCACCATCACCGCGTGGTGCGCGGTCATCGCGCGACCGGCCTCGGTGAGGATGTGCGGCGCCGGGAGATTCTCCTCGGCCACCGCCTCGGCCAGCGACTGCACGATGGTGGCGGCGTACTGCTCGATCGAGTAGTTGATCGAGTTGTGGCTGCGCGAGCGGGTGCCTTCGTAGTCCACGCCGAGGCCGCCACCGACGTCGACGATTTCCAGCGGCAC